>CALMVA010000001.1 GCA_937873035.1 uncultured Sphingomonadaceae bacterium
GCGCTACTCGATCTCGAACACCGCCGAATATGGCGACATCAAGACCGGCCCGCGCATCATCACCGCCAACACCAAGGCTGAAATGAAGCGGGTGCTTGAAGACATTCAGGCTGGCCGCTTCGTGAAGGACTTTGTGCTCGACAACCGCGCAGGCCAGCCTGAACTGAAGGCCAGCCGCAAGGCAGCGGCCGCCCACCCGATCGAAAAGGTCGGTGCGGAACTGCGCGCGATGATGCCGTGGATCGCCAAGAACAAGCTGGTCGACAAAGCCAAGAACTAAGCAGACTGAAACTTGGCTCAGGCCAAGAAGAGGTTGCCTTGACTATGTGAGGGGCGGCTCCGACATTGGGGCCGCCCCAAACATATATGTCGAGGAGAAATCTCTTGCGTAAATCCTTCCTGCTTGCCCTGCCCCTTCTCGCCGCAGCCCCGCTGCTGGCCCAGGGCGGCGCACCGCAACTCCCCGGTCAGGCGGATCCGGCGCGCGTCGCCGCGGGCACCTACACCGTCGACAACCACCACGCACAGGTGCAGTGGACGGTCAACCACTTTGGCTTCAACGATTATTTCGGCATTTTTGGCCAGCCCACCGGCTCGCTGACGATAGACTCTGCCAAGCCCAACGACGCCAAGGTTTCCGTCACCCTGCCCGTTGCAGAACTCGCCACATCGCGCGCGGATCTCACCAAGCATATGCAGGGCGCTGACTTCCTTGATGCCGCGAAGTTCCCTACCGCCAAGTTTGAATCGACCAAGGTCGAAGCGACCGGCACCAAGGCGAAGATCACAGGCAATCTGACGCTGCTCGGCGTGACCAAGCCCGTCGTGCTCGACGCCGAGTTTACGGGTGCTGGCAACAACCCCATGTCGCAAAAAGCGACCATCGGCTTCAAGGCGACGACCGCCATCAAGCGCAGCGACTGGGGCATGACCAAGTTCGTGCCCTTCGTCAGCGACGATGTGAAGATCAACATCAGCATCGCTTTCGAGAAGTAAGTTATTCAAAGTAAAGGGTTCGCGGAGGCAATTTGACGTTAGCGTCAAGTTGCCTCTTGCAACTCATTTTTTTCCTGCCACACTCCGCTCAAACAAGATCTGGGGTGGATTGAAATGGCAAACGAACATATCGACGTGCTGATCGTCGGCGCTGGAATTTCGGGCATTGGCGCGGCTGTGCACCTGCAAAAGCTCTGCCCCGGCAAGAGCTTTGCAATTCTGGAGCGGCGCGAGAGCTTTGGCGGCACATGGGATTTGTTCCGCTATCCCGGCATCCGCTCTGACTCGGATATGTATACGCTCGGCTTCCGCTTCAAACCATGGACCGCGCGCAAGGCAATTGCCGATGCGCCGTCAATCCTGTCTTACCTTGGCGAAACGATTGCAGAGCATGATCTTGCCCGCCACATCCGCTTCAACCATCATGTAAAGTGCGCGCACTGGTCATCCGAAAACGCGCGCTGGACCGTTGAAGGAACTATTGGGGCAGATGGCCAGCCGATGACGATCAGCTGCAATATGCTGCTGATGTGTTCGGGCTATTATAATTACGATCAGGGCTACACGCCTGATTTTGCGGGGCTCGATGCCTATAAGGGCAAGCTCGTTCACCCGCAGCACTGGCCCGAAGGCCTTGATTACAAGGGCAAGAAGGTGATCGTGATCGGCAGCGGCGCCACGGCGGTCACGCTGGTTCCGGCCATGGCGGATAGCGGCGCAGGCCATGTCACCATGCTCCAGCGCACGCCGACCTATATGGTGTCGCGCCCGGCGGAGGATGCCTTTGCACTTGGGCTTCGCAAATATCTGCCGGCCAAGGCCGCCTATTGGATCACGCGCTGGCGCAATGTGCTGATGCAGCAGTTCATGTTCCGGCTGCTGCGCAAAAACCCCGAAAAATCCGCAGAGCGGCTGATTGGCATGGTCAAAGATATGCTGCCCAAAGGCTTTGACGTGGGCAAGCACTTCACCCCGCCCTACAAGCCGTGGGACCAGCGCCTGTGCCTTGTGCCCGATAGCGACTTCTTCAACGCCGTGTCGGATGGCCGCGCCTCGATCGTCACCGACCATATCGACCGCTTCACCGAAAAGGGTATTCTCCTGAAATCAGGCGAGGAGCTGGAAGCCGACATTGTGGTGACGGCCACCGGGCTTAATATGCAGATGCTTTCGGGCCTGGAGGCGGATGTCGATGGTGTTCCGTTCAATCCGGGCGCGCATATTCTCTACAAAGGCACGATGTTCAACGATGTGCCCAACCTTATCATGTGGTTTGGCTATACCAACGCCTCCTGGACGCTGAAGGCGGATCTCACGTCGGAATATGCCTGCCGCATCATCAACCACCTCGATGCATCGGACAAGAAGATCGCGGTCGCGCGGCTCAACGGCAAGCAGCCCGAACTCGACAGCTTTGTCGATTTCTCTTCAGGCTATTTCACGCGCGCGGCAGACCAGTTGCCCAAGCAAGGCAAAAACTTCCCGTGGCGGCTTCACCAGAGCTACCCCAAGGACATTCAGCTGCTGCGCTATGGCTCGCTCAACGACGAGGCGATGTGTTTTGAAGCGCCGCACAAGGTGGCAAGCAAGGCAGGCGAGGCCCCTGCCCTGCTCGAAGCGGCGGAATAAGGCCGCCTCTCTCCCGTTTGTGCTGAGTCTGTCGAAGCACCGTCCTTCTTCTGCGCTGTTGGCGAACGGAGGAAGGACGGCCCGTCGACAAGCTCAGGACAAACGGATTGGTGAAACACTCACCTCAATTGTCGGAAGCAGTCGCGGACCTCTTTGACATAAAGCTCCGGCTGCTCCCACGCGGCGAAATGGCCGCCTTTCTCCAGCTCGTTCCAGTGGATGATGTTGTGCATCGACGCCTCGGCCCATTTGCGCGTCGGGCGCATGATTTCCTTGGGAAATATGCTCACGCCTGTCGGCACATGAATGTCGCGCGGGGCAAAGCTGCCAAAGCTTTCCCAATAAAGACGCGCAGATGAGGTGGCATTTCCCGGAAGCCAGTAGAACATGATGTTGTCGAGCATCTCATCCATGCTCAGCACGTCTTCGGGCGCGCCCTTATTGTCGGTCCACGCCCACATTTTCTCATAGATCCACGCCGCCTGCCCCACCGCGGAATCGGCAAGACCATAGCCCAGCGTCTGCGGGCGGGTGGCCTGTTGCTTGGAATAGCCGGAATCCCATTCCTGATAATGCTGGAGCGCGGCAAGCGCCTGCTGCTCACGCAGACCGGGGTTTTGCAGATCTTCAGGCGCGGGGCGGGCCATGGGCATATTCACATGGATGCCGACACAGCCTTCAGGCGCCTGCCCGCCAATTGCGCTGGTCACGGCAGAGCCCCAGTCTCCACCTTGCGCGGCCCAGCGGACATAACCCAGCCGCTGCATCAGCCGCGCCCAGACCTGGGCGATTTTCTCCACGCCCCAGCCCGTTTCACGCGGCTTGTCTGAAAAGCCGAAGCCGGGCAGCGAGGGCATCACAAGATGAAAGGCATCCGCCGGATCGCCGCCATGCGCAGCCGGATCAGTAAGCGGCCCGATGACTTTCATGAACTCCATCACCGAGCCGGGCCAGCCATGTGTCACGATAAGCGGCAAGGCCGCCGGATTGGGCGAACGGACGTGCAGGAAGTGGATACCCAGCCCGTCAAACTCGGTCTTGAATTGCCCCAGCCCGTTGAGGCGCGCCTCGCAGCGCCGCCAGTCATAGCCATGGCGCCAATGATCGACGAGCGCCTTCACCCTGGCAAGCGGCGCGCCCTGGCTCCAGTCGCCCACCAACTCAGCCTCAGGCCAACGCGCCCGATCAATCCGCTGCGTCAGGTCGTCCAGATCGGCCTGCGGGACCGACAGCGTAAAAGGCGTGATGGCATCGGACATGGGCACTCTCCTGTGTTCTTCTTGAAACAATGTGACATGATGCGCATCGCAAACGCAACGCACTGCGCAAAATTCCCCACTGGACAATCGCGGAGCGCCAACGCATAGGCTTAGCCACGATGACAATTCGGTCGACCCTTCTTCTTCTTCGACTTACGCGCCCTTAGGCGCGTCGGCCCCGCGTGTGCGCCGCACACGCAACGCTGCCTAAGGGACACCCGACCAGACCCAACCGGCTTTTGAAGAGAAGAAACCATGCTGCGCAATCCGTCCACCAAATATCGCCCGTTTCCGCAAATCAACCTGCCCGACCGCCAATGGCCGGGCCGCACGATCACACAGGCACCGCGCTGGCTTTCCACCGATATGCGCGACGGCAATCAGGCACTCATCGACCCGATGGATGCCGAGAAAAAGACGCGCTTTTTTGATCTGCTGCTGAAAGTTGGCCTCAAGGAAATCGAAGTCGGCTTTCCAAGTGCTGGCGCAACCGAATTTGATTTCATTTCAGGCCTGGTGAAATCGGGCCGCATCCCCGATGATGTTTCAGTCCAGATTCTCACGCAATCGCGCGAAGACCTGATCCGCACGAGCTTTGATGCGCTGCGTGGCGCCAAAACTGCGATCATCCACCTCTACAACGCCGTCTCGCCGGCCTGGCGCAAGATCGTGTTTCAGATGGAACAGTCCGAAGTGAAGGACATTGCGATTGCGGGCGCAAAGGTGCTGCGCGACGAAGCTGCCAAGCAGCCCGCGACCGACTGGCGCTTTGAATATTCGCCGGAAACATTCTCCACGGCAGAACTCGACTTCAGTCTGGAATGTTGTGCAGCGGTGATGGACATTCTGAGGCCGACGCCGGAAAAGCCCATCATCTTCAACCTGCCGGCAACCGTTGAGGCAGCAACGCCCAACATCTATGCCGACCAGATCGAATATTTCGGCCGCAACATCCCCAACCGCGAGAGCGTCATCATCAGCCTGCACGCGCACAATGATCGTGGCACAGGCGTGGCAGCGACCGAACTGGGCCTGATGGCAGGGGCCGACCGCGTGGAAGGCTGCTTGTTCGGCAATGGTGAGCGCACGGGCAATTGCGACCTCGTGACTGTCGCGCTCAATATGTACACGCAGGGCGTGGACCCCGGCCTCGACTTTTCAGACATTGATGAAGTCATCAAGACCGTTGAATATTGCAATCAACTGCCCGTCCACCCGCGCCACCCCTATGCGGGCGAACTGGTGTTTACCGCCTTTTCGGGCAGCCATCAGGACGCAATCAAGAAGGGCTTTGCCGCGCAGGACGCGCGCAATGACGATCTGTGGGAAGTCCCCTATCTCCCCATCGATCCGGCCGATCTGGGCCGTTCCTACGAAGCCGTTATCCGCGTCAACTCACAGTCGGGCAAGGGCGGCTTTGCCTGGGTTCTGGAGCAGGATCAGGGCCTGAAGCTTCCCAAGAAGATGCAGGCCCATTTCAGCCGCAACGTGCAGGCGCTGGCCGACGAAACCGGCCGGGAATTGCACGCCGATGACATTTGGAGCGTCTTCCAGAAAACCTATTGCCTCAACACGCCGCAGCATTTCCAGCTGGTTGATTATGAAGAAACACGCGCAGCCAATGGCGAGCGCATCTTTGCAGGCAAAGTCTCGATCGACGGCAAGGAACAGTCCGTCTCCGGGCGCGGCAACGGCCTCATCTCATCAGTGGTCTCGACCATCCGTGACAGCTTTGGCCTCGATATGGAAATCGAGGATTATAGCGAGCACGCCATGGGCCATGGCACCGGGGTGAAAGCGGCGGCCTATGTCGAGTGCAAGACCGGCGCGGGCAAAACCGTGTGGGGCGTGGGAATTGATGAGGACGTGGCAACAGCCAGCGTCCGCGCCGTGCTGAGCGCCGCCAACGCCCTTAAGGGCTGAGGCGCGCGCTCAACTCCAGCCGAGGATGATCGACATCCGGCGGTTGCGCGGATCGATCTTGTCTTTCGCGTTATAGGGCTCGCGGTCGGCAACGCCTTCGATGCGCTGGAACCTGTCCTGATCGACGCCGGAGTGCGACAGAAACTGGCGCGTCGTCTCCGCGCGTTCGGCGGACAGGCGCCAGTTGTTCATCGCCTTGTCCTTCGCCCATGGGAAGGAATCGGTGTGGCCGCGCACCTTGACGCCATTGGGCACGGCATCGATCACCTCACCCACCTGGCGCAGCATTTGTGCGGCATCGGGTGTCAGCCGGTTGGTGCCCAGCGCAAACATTGAAAAGTCCGATTCATCAACAAGGTCGATGCGCAGCCCCTCTTCGGTTTCGGTGAAACGCAAATTTTTGGCGAGACGGCGCATATCTGGGCTGGCCATCATGCGCATCATCAGCCGCTGGCGGATCTGCTCAAAGCGGCGGCGGTCGGCATCCTTGCCAGATGCTTCCTTGGGGCCGCCGGTCGCATCACGCGGAATCGTCATCGCGCGCGTGCCGGTTTGCCCGGCCGCGTTGGGATATTTATCAACAGAGGTGATTGAGGACCCGCCGAACAACCCGTTGCCGCCGGCACTGTCCGTGCGCGTCATCGCCGTGGTCGGCGCGAAATAGTCGGCGATGGATTTGCGCTGCTTCTCATTGGTTGCTCCCAGCAGCCACATGAGCAGAAAGAACGCCATCATGGCGGTCACAAAGTCAGCATAGGCCACCTTCCACGCACCGCCATGATGGCCGCCATGGCCGCCATCAATGATCTTTTTGATAATGATCGGGCGGACCTGATTTTGAACGCTCATGGCTTAGCGACCCCGCATACCATCAAACACATCGGCAAAGCTCGGCTGGTTGTGATGCGCAATGCCAGAGCGGGCGGCCTCGATAACCAGCGGCAGGGGATGGCCGTGCAATGACGCGATGATGATCTGCTTGACGACATGGTAGATGGCGGCATCTTCCTCAATCACGGCCTTGCAGCGGTTTGAGAACGGGCCAACGATGCCATAAGCCAGCAACACACCCAGAAAGGTGCCGACCAGCGCCGAACCGATCATGCCGCCAAGAACCGATGGCGGCTTGTCGATGGAGCCCATGGTCTTCACCACGCCCAGAACGGCGGCGACAATGCCAAGCGCGGGCAAGGCGTCTGACAGGCCCTGCATATTTTCCGCCGGGCGCAGCTCATGATGGTGATGCGCCTTGATGGCATTGTCCATCACGTCCTCAACCGCATGGGGGTCCAGCGTGCCCGACGAGACGACGACAAGCCGCAGCGTATCGCAAATCATATGGACGAGCGTGGGGTCTGTGAGCAGCTTGGGGAATTCACCAAAGATGGCCGAGGTGTCCGGGCTTTCGATATGCGGTTCCACCGCAACCGGGCCATCGGTGCGCAGCATCTTCATCAGCTTGGACACAAGAAAGATGCAGTCCAAGTAATCCTGCTTCTTATACTTCGGGCCTTTGAACACCTTTGCAAATCCTGCGCCCAAGGCTTTGAGATCTGCACCAGAATTGCCGATGATGAGCGCGCCGACCGCAGCGCCGCCGATGATGAGCATTTCGTGCGGCAGGGCGTGCATGACAGGGGCAAGGTTGCCGCCCGTAAAGGCAAAGCCGCCAAACACGAGGCCGAGAAGAACAACAAGACCAATTGCCGGAAACATCGAAAGCGAGACCTGTCCCTAAACAGCAATCCCCACCGGACTGCCTGCCATCACTTTCAAGTAACGGCCAACCGCCGCCAAAGTTGAGGGTTAACGCAAAATGTCGAACAGAGTTTGTTTGCTGATCCGCGCAAACGCCGCTTGCGCCGCTTCAAGCGTCAACTGTTGCGAATTGAGTTGGGCTACGGCGAGCGTAATATCGGTATCTTCAAGCCCCGACCGCTCGGAAGCGAGATCAATTTTTTGCGTCGCAAGGCGGTTTTGAAGCGCATCAAGCCGATTGGCGCGCACACCGACATCCGAATGGACCGTCGCCACATGAGCGACCATTGCACCAAGCTGCTGCGTTGATTGGGCATAGGCAGCGGCACGCTGCTGGGGATCGGTCATTTCAAGCGCGGCGGCGGCATCGCGCAGTTGCTGCGACAAGGAAACGCCGCCCGTCTGGAAGACTTCGCTGGCCGATGGCACGGGCGCGATCGTCAGCCCATCCCCAACCGGAATACGGGAATTTCCGCTGGAGGCGAACAAGGGCTGATCGAGGCTGCTCTTGGTCGCCGCCATTTCATCGATTTCGCTGGCAAATGAGCGCAACTCCGCCGCCACGCCCGCGCGATAGTCTGCACCAAGTGCGGAATCGCCCGCCGAAATATAGGCTGACTGCGCCTGAACGACGCGATCAGACAACTGACTGAGGATCGAATCCGCATGAGCTGCCAGCGACTGGCCAAGCGAGACATTACTCGCCCAACTTTCAACATTGCCCTGCGAGCGCACGAGATCTGCAATGCGCGCGGCAGCACCCGGATCATCCGAGGCGCGCTCAATGCGTTTGCCCGTGGCGATCTGGATCTGCGTCTTGAGCACGTTTTGCGCCAGAGTCGTCTGGCGGCCGATTTCAAGTGAAAGGCGGGTTCCGGTCAATCCGGGCATAATCGTTACTCCTAGCCACCAATCTGCATGATGGACTGCATCATTTCACGGGCCACCTGAATGACCTGCGCTGCGGCCTGATATGATTGTTGAAGCCGTGTCAGCTCAATCGCTTCCCGATCAAGGTCAACGCCGCTCAAGCCATCACGCGCTTCATCTGCCGCAGCACTCCGCGATTGCGTCGATTCCTTCACCAGCTTGGCCGACGAAAGCTTCTGCGCATGATCCGCGACAAGTGCGGTCCAGCTGGACTCCACACCAGAAGACTTGCGTGCATTGTCGAGCGCAAGCAGGTTGCCATTCTGCGAACTGGCGTCGCCCGCTGCAATGTCATCCACGCTGACATCCAGTGCAGAAAGCGTCAGCGCGCCTTGTGCGCCAAGCGCCAGCAGCGGGCCTCCCGCCGTGCCATCCGCCTTGCGGCCCGCCGCCTGGGTAGAATTGATGAGGTCGACGAATTTCGCCGCCAAGGCGTCCACTTCACTGCGCTTATCGGCAATATCAGTGGCCGCACTGCTCAGCCCCGCGAGCGTGCCCCCCTGCGGTGTGAAGGCAGACTGCGAGCCATCAGGCGCGGTGACCGAAAAGGAGAGCGTTCCGTTGGTCGCCGCAGAAACGCCAACCTGCGAGGCGGTATCAGCGTTGACGAGCGTCTCACCCGATCCGCTTACGCGCACCGTAGCAACGCCATTGAAATCAAGACTGATGTCAACTGGCATCGCCTGCGACACTTCCGAAAGCAAGCGGTCGCGCTGGTCAAGCAGCGAGGCATAACCGCTTGTTCCCTGCGGCGTGGCGAGCAGCGTCTGGTTGACGTTGAGAAGGCCCTTAAGGTCTGTATTGATGGTCTTTACCGACTGCTGGGCCTGACCGACAATACCGTTGGCCGCATCCTGCAAGCCTTCTGCCGTTGTGCGAAACGCAGAGGCTGCATCATCCACCGACTGGAGATAGGCGCTGCGGCGCGCTGTGCTGTTGGGGTCTGCCGCAAGCTCCTGCGCCCGGTTGAAGACCGCGCCAACAAGCTGCCCAACGCCAGTTGCGCTATCATCAAGTGAGCGTTCGGCCGCATCCAGCCATTCAAGACGGGTCGATGCCTGACTGGCAAGGCCAGAGGCGATGCGCGCCTCATTATTGCGCCACTCATCCGAATAGCGAATGACCGTCGCATCCTCGATGCGCACCGAGCGACGCGCATAGCCAGGCGTCTGCGCGTTGGCGACGTTATCGCTGATCGTTGCCAGACCCTGCGTATAGGCCCGCACGCTTGTCAGGCCGAGCGACATGATGTCAGTCATCGAACTTCACCTTTTCGAGAAAGTTGTGCCTCCACCAGAGCCGCGATCCCCAATGATCCCGTCGAGGCCAGATTGTCCGCCATTTGCTTGTCAGATAGCTCACGATATGTGTCTGTCGCACTTGAGCCGAACAGGTCTTCGCCCAGTTTGGCCTGCCGCATCGAGCCGATGACTTGCCGCAGAAACACGGCCTCAAAGCCCTGCGCCGCCTTTTTGAGCGCGGGATCGGCAACGGGCGCCGCGCGGGTCGAGGCGACGGGCGCAATCACAGGATCACCAGTTCGGCCTGCAAGGCACCGGCCTGCTTCAACGCTTGAAGAATGGCAACCAGATCGCCCGGCGACACGCCCAGCTTGTTGATCGCCTTCACAATGTCGCCCAGCGATGCGCCGCGCTTGACCATATACATGGGGTTGCGCGTCTCTTCGACCTTGATGTCGCTTGATGGCTGCATCGCGGTCTCGCCATTGCTAAATGGGGCGGGCTGCACGACCACCGGGTTTTCATCCACCTTCACCGTCAGCTTTCCGTGCGTAACAGCAGCAGGAGAAACACGGACCGCACCGTTGATGACAACCGTGCCCGTGCGTGAATTGACGACAACACGAGCGGGTGCTTCGGCAGGCGTCATCTGCAAATTCTCAATCGCGCTCATCAACTGGAGGCGCGGTTCAGCGCCGACAGGCGCGGCGATGGCGACCGAAACGCCGTCGACGGCACGCGCAGTGCCGAGCCCCGCCATGCGGTTGATGGCGTCTGCCACAAGCTTGGCGTTGGTCAAATCCGGCGTGGCCAGATTGAAGGTCAGTTTGTCCGATGTCGCAAAGCCGGTATCGACCGAGCGCTCCACGGTCGCACCGCTGTCAATCCGCCCGGCGGAGGGGATGTTGACCGAAACCTTAGATCCGTCCGCAGCGTCAACGCCAAGGCCGCCGACAACAAGATTGCCCTGCGCCATCGCATATATATTCCCATCCGCCCCATAAAGCGGCGAAAGGATGAGCGTGCCGCCGCGCAGACTTTTGGCTTTGCCAATGGCAGAAATCGTCACGTCGAGCCGCTGGCCTGGCTTGGCAAAGGGCGGCAGCTCGGCCGTAATCATCACGGCTGCTGCGTTTTTGAGTGCGGGGTTCACCCCCGGCGGCAGCGAGAGGCCGAAGCGCGAGATGGTGCCCTTCATGCCCTGCGTTGCATAATCAAGGCTGTCATCGCCCGTGCCTGCAAGGCCCACGACAATGCCATAGCCCGTCAACTGGTTGACGCGCAGCCCTTCAAACGCACCCATATCCTTGATGCGCTCGGCATGAAGCGGGGTTGCGGCAAATGCAGCCAGAAGGAGGAGCAGCCGACGCATCAGAACGGACTTATCTTGGAGAAGAAGCGCTGTAACCAGCCTTGCTTGCTGGCGCGTGCAATCTCGCCCTTGCCTGTATAGGCAATGCGCGCATTGGCCACACGCGTGGAAAGCACGCGATTTTCCGAAGAGATGTCGGCGGTCCGCACAAGCCCCGTCAGTTCGATACGCTCATCGCCCCGATTGAGTTGCAGGAACTTTTCACCCTTCACTTCAAGCACTCCATTTGGCCTCACGCCAACCACCGTGACGGCAATTTCGCCGGTCAGCGCGTTGGACTGGGCGGCCTCGCCCTTCCCCTTAAACGACTGACTCCCCCCTGCGCTTAAATCGGTGGACTTCAAAAAGTTGAGCGGACCCGTCACCGGCGGGGTGATTCCGGCCGATCCATCGCGGCCTGTGGTCGCCGAATTGCTCTTGGTCGCGCTCATCCGCTCCACCAGAACGATCGTCAGCAAATCACCCGGTTGCCCAGCCCGCGCGCCAGAGGTGAGCGGCGTATAAGCCGTGCCGGAAAAGACCGCGCCCGGCTCACCCGCAGCTGCCGGACCGGCGAGCGCAAGGAGCAGAAAAGCGGCCTTCGCGAAAGGGTTAGAGCTGCTGGTTCGCATTGCGCATCATCTCGTCAGTTGCCTGGATCATCTTGGAATTGACCTCATAGGCACGCTGCGTTTCAATCATGTCGACCAGTTCTTCGACGACATTGACGTTGGAGCCTTCAAGCGCGCCAGCCCGCAGCGTCCCGCGTCCATTTTCACCGGGCGCGCCAACCTGCGGTGTGCCCGATGCCGGCGTTTCCAGAAGAATATTGTCGCCAGCCGCCGCAAGCCCCGCCGGATTGACGAAGCGCGCGGTTTCGATGCGGCCAAGCTGCGAAATGCTCGACTGGCCCGGAAGCTGTGCAGAAACGGTTCCGTCTGCCCCGATGGTCAGGCCCGTTGTGCCATCCGGCACCTGAATTTGCGGCTGAAGCGGCACACCGGCAGACGTCACAATCGTGCCCTCTGCCGAGAGCGAGAAATTGCCGGCACGGGTATAGCCGGTGCGGCCATCCGGCATCAGCACCTGAAAATAGCCCGCGCCCTGCACCGCCACGTCAAGCGCGTTGCCGGTGGTGGCAATGGTGCCTTGCGTATCGATGCGCTCGGTGCCGGTAATCTGAACGCCCGTGCCAAGGTTCAACCCCGTGGCGTAGCGATTATCGCCCGACGAGGTGGCACCGGCCGCTACAACGGTTTGATAGGCCAGTGTATCAAAGGTTGCGCGATCACGCTTGAACCCCGTGGTGTTCACGTTCGCAAGGTTATTGGCGATGACCTGCATCCGCATATTCTGCGCATCAAGGCCGGTGCGGGCGACATGGAGAGCGCCAATCGTCATGGTGTGTAATCCTCGTTACTGGTTCAGGTTCATCAATTGGGATGTCGCCGCGTCGAGGTCTTTCACGTCCCCCAGCAGCTTCAATTGAACATCCCACGCGCGGCTCGCCTCGATCATGTCGACCAGCGCCTGCGTGGAAGAGACATTAGAGGCTTCGAGCTGCCCGGTGCGCACCCGCGCATCGGGATCGGTTGGCAGTGCATCGCCGGTTGCTGCGCGAAACAGGGCATCCAGCCCCTTCTTCACGCCAATGCCCGTGGCCGAAACGAGCTTGAGCTGTTCCACCTGCTGCGGCTGATTTGGGTCCCCCCCGGCGGGGATGATTGAAATACGCCCCTGCCCGTCGATCGACACACTGTCGGACGGCGGCAGTGTGATGGGGCCTTGCAGCCCTAGCACCGGCCGCCCGTCTCCGGTCGTCAGCAGGCCCGTTTCTGACAGCTGCAAATCGCCCCTGCGGGTATAGGCCTCCTCCCCATCCGGGGATTGAACCGCCAGCAGCGCATCATTTTCAATCGCAACGTCCAGCGGACGCCCGGTCGATGTCACAACGCCAGCGTGCATATCGGCAGACACGACTTCCTGCGACACGGCGGCGCGGCTTTCAAACGTTGCGCCTTTCAGCCAAAGTGTCTGCGCTTCAGACAATTCGGCGCGAAAGCCCGGCGTCGCCGCGTTGGCAAGGTTGTTCGCCGTCGCGGTCTGACGCGACTGCGCACCCTTCAGCGCGGCGAGGCTGCTATAGATCAGGCGGTCCATGGCTCAGCTCAGCGGATGTTGATGATTGTCTGGCTCATGGTCGATTCCGCATCGAGCGCCTTGGCGTTGGCCTGGAAGTTGCGTTGCGCAGCAATCAGCGCGACCATTTCTTCCGTCACTTCAACATTGGCGCGTTCGAGCGTGCCCGCACGGATTTCTCCCAACGCGCCGGTCGAGGCCGCCGCCACTGTCGGCGGACCGCTGAAATCAGTCGGCTGCCAGTGCGCATCCCCCATGGGCCGAAGCCCCTCCTGCGAGGGGAAGCTCGCCAGTGCGACCTTGCCAAGATCCTGCGTGCTGCCATCCGAGAAGTTGCACTTGGCAAGGCCGTCAAGCCCGATGGTGACGCTGGTCAGCGCCGCATTGGGATTATTGGCCGAAACAGTGGGCATGACGAAATCGAAAGTCGTCGTCGAGGTGACATTGCCCTGCGCGTCCACCGGCATCAGCTGAAGGCGCGAGCCTGTGGTGTCGATGACGAAGCGGTTCGCATCGACCGAAAAGGCACCTGCGCGCGTATAGGATGTCTCATCCGTCGGCGGCGCACTCTTCACGACGAAAAAGCCTTCACCCGCGATGCCAAGATCAAGCGCCTTGTCGGTCGTCGAGAGCGTTCCCTGCGAAAACTGCTGCATCACCCCCATCACGCGCACGCCCTGCCCCGGCACCTGCCGGAAAATCTGCGCGGGCGTGGACGAAAAGAGATCGCCAAATTCAACACGGCTTTTCTTGAAACCCGTCGTCTGCGCATTGGCGAGGTTGTTCGAGATGGTGGCGATTTCCGCCTGAGCGCCGCGCGCGCCCGAAACCGAGGTGTAGAACGACATATCAGGCTCCCTTTGTGGTCGTGGTGGCCACCTGCGCGGCCGTTGAGGCGGTAGCCGCCTGAATCGATTGGAGCAGCGCCGTCTGGTCGGCGATCTGCGTGGCAATGAGCTTGAGCGAGCTGTTCATTTCAGAAATGCCGCTGGAACTGGCGAACTGCGCCATCTGCGCCGCCATTTGCGATGGGTCTGCCGGGTTTGTCGGGTCTTGCTGCTTGAGTTGCTCGGTCAGAAGCCGAAGAAAATCCGTCTGGCTGACCTGTGAGCTTGCGCCCACGCTGCTCGTTGCTGTGGAACTTCCAACATTTGAAACGCTTGTCATTGGCCAATCCTTAGAGTGTCGATCATCAGCCCCTTGGCTGTCTGCAAAACCTGCACGTTGTTTTGATATTGCCGCGATGTTTCGAGCATCTCGACAAGCTCTGCCGCGCCATCGACCGCGGCTTCCCACACATCGCCATTGGCATCGGCCAGCGGATGCGTGGGATCATGCCGTTTGACGGGCTTGGTGGTCGATTGGTCGATGCGATCCACCGTCACGGTCGCGCGGCCTGCCTCGTCCATCACGGTGCGAAAAACGGGCTTCATCGCCCGAAAAGCCTGGCTCTCGCTGCCCGCGACCGCGCCTGCATTGGCAAGGTTGGACGCGGTGGTGTTCAGCCGCACAAGCTGCGCTGCCATGGCACGGCCGCTAATGTCGAAGAGCGAAAGGGGGGCGGCCATCGCTATTCTCCCTTCAGCGCACGCATGACAGTGCCGACCCGGCTCTGCAGGAAAGACAGCGACGCGCGATAGGCGATTGCGTTTTCAGCGAATTGCGTCTGCTCGACAGACATCTCCACCGTATTGCCATCCAGCGAGGGCTGGAGCGGCACACGATAGCGCAGCGCACTCTCGATCGACTGGCCGTTCTGCGCATTTTGCAGCGCGGCCTGAAAATCAATGTCGCGCGCCTTGTAATTTGGCGTTGCCGCATTGGCGATATTGGACGCAAGCAGCGACATACGCTGCGAACGCAACGCAAGCGCGGTGGAATGGATGCCGAACAATCCGTCGGATGCGGGCATGGTCAAATCTCCTGTGCAGGATCGACCGCCGACCTGCGCGGGAGATTAAAGCAATCTGTGTGCCAAACCGCGCGATTGCCCTCTTTACAGCCACTTGCCAGCCCGCGACGCAGCACCATGTCGAAATTCTGACTCGCACCTGGCGCGCGCCGGGATTGCGCGATTGGCACGGCATTTGCTGCATTTGGGAGATCAACAAGGAACCAACCATGATCCTCGCTCCCCTTGCGCTCGCGCTTGCCCCCTCGCTCGTTTTTCAGGATCTCGATGCCCTTGACGCCCGGATTGCCGAGGTGGGGCAGGCACTTCCCGTTGATCGGCGGTTAAAGCTGCCGCGCTGTGCGTCGTCACCAGAGATCACGCAAGCAGGCCCGTCTGCGCTGGCCGTGCGGTGCGCGGATGCCGGATGGCGAATTCTTGTGCCATTGACGGTTTCAGCCGCCCCGTCGGTTGCAGAGGCGGATATTCGCAAGGGCGATCTTGTCGATCTCTCGATCACGGGTGAAGGCTTTTCGGTGTCCACCACGGCAACCGCGCTGGAAGACGGCAGAAAAGGCCGGGCGCTGCGCCTCAAGGCAGAAGGTTCCGCCCCCGCGATCACCGCCTCGGTGATGGGCACAGGCAAGGCCCGATTGGATCTGGGAAATTAAGCCCTAAATCGCTGCGTCAAATTGTCGTTACAGCTCTCAGGAAGCCTGTCGGGTTCATGACAGGTATGTTGAGAGATGGAACGATGGTTGATCCGGTAAATTCGTCAGGGCCAGCGCAAGCCGCGCCTATTGTGCGCAATGCCAATCCCAAACTCGCACTCCCAGCAGCGGGTGAGCCTACACCTTCCGACCTTCCCGGCCTTTTTAACATGGCTGCGAAAATCGCAAGCGAAGGCCCGCCCGTTGATTATGCAAAACTCGCGCAAATCCGCACGGCCATTTTCCGGGGCAACTACCCCATTGATACAAATGCCGTTGCCAATGCCATGTCGTTTCAGGCGTTCCTCTAAATGCAGGCCCGTGCCATTGAACGCCTGATCGACTGTCAGGGCGCCCTTATCAGCGCGCTGGATGCAGGCGATGTCACCGCCGTTGAAGACGCGACCTTTCGCGTTGCACGTGCGCTTGAAGCTGTCCGCGCGGAAGGTCTGTCGACAAATGACGACAAGCCGCACTTCGATTATGCGCTGCGCCAGGCCGAAGCCGCGCGCGGTCGGGTCAATTTCCTGACGGACAGGGTTGCCCAGCGCATCGAAAGATTGACGCAGCAGCGCGGATCGCGCGTCATTCACACCTATACAAACGCCGGAAAACTGGGCCGCGCAAGACTCGCCTGAGAATTGGCACGGCCTTTGCTGAGTGCTTCCCGAACCATATTTCAGGGAAGCCCAAGTGGCAGGCATGAGCATCATTTCAACCGTAAGGACATCGGAGGTCCATAGCACCGTCGCCAACGCGGCTGCGCGCTCCGGCGTCGATTTCGGGTATCTCCTCAATCAGGCCAAGATTGAAAGCAGCCTTGATCCCAATGCGCAGGCCAGCACGTCCAGCGCCGCCGGCCTCTTCCAGTTTACCAAGCAAACCTGGTTGCGCACGCTGAAGGCGCATGGCGCTGAACATGGCCTGGGCTGGGCTGCCGATGCCATCTCCACCACGGCGCACGGCCATGTTTATGTCGGCGATCCGACAGTGCGTGACAGCATCATGAACCTGCGTTTTGATGCCGATGCATCGTCTGCAATGGCCGGTGAGCTGGCAGCCGACAATCGCGCCGCACTTGAGGCAGGGCTTGGCCGCCCGGCGGAACCGGTTGACCTTTATCTCGCGCATTTCCTTGGTTCAGAAGGCGCGCTCAAATTTCTGACAGCACATGATGCGGATCCGAGCCAGCCAGCCGCGCCGCTCTTCTCGCAAGCCGCCGCGTCCAATCGCGCTATTTTTTATGACGCAAACGGCACGGCGCGCAGCCTTGGTGACATTCGCGCACGCTTTGCCGCCAAATTGGGCCAACCGGCACCTGCTACAACCGTCACTACGATCGCATCAAACGAAGCAACGCAGCAGCCGACCGCCGAGAGGCTGGCACGCTTCTCCGGCTTTGAAGCGATGCCGGAGCGCCTCTCGCTCGATTTCGCACAGGCCGCCTATCAACGTCTTGCCGCCTTGAGCGAGGCAGGCCGCTAATGGACCGTTTTGCAGCATCCGCCTGGCGCAAGCCGCTTCGCGATGGCGTTCTTCCCGTCGCCATCCTGATGCTTGTCGTTTTGATGATCGTCCCGGTTCCGGCTTTCCTGCTGGACCTTGGCTTCATCACCAACATCGTCATCGCGCTCGCGGTGCTCATGGTTGCGCTCAACGCCGCCAAGCCGCTCGATTTCTCGGCCTTCCCCACAGTGCTTCTGCTGGCGACGCTGGCGCGACTGGCGCTCAACGTCGCCTCGACGCGCGTCGTGCTCGTCCATGGGCATGAAGGCACCAGTGCGGCGGGCCATGTCATCGAGGCCTTTGGCAGCTTCCTGATCGGTGGCGACTATATCGTCGGCATCTTCGTGTTTGCGGTGCTGCTCGTCATCAACCTTGTCGTCATCACCAAGGGTGCGGGGCGCGTGTCCGAAGTGTCTGCGCGCTTCACGCTCGATGCCCTTCCCGGCAAGCAAATGGCGATCGACGCCGATCTGAACGCCGGTCTTATCACGCCCGACGAAGCCAAGACGCGCCGTCATGACGTGGCGACCGAGGCCGATTTCTATGGCTCGATGGATGGTGCTTCCAAGTTTGTGAAGGGCGATGCGGTCGCGGGCCTCATCATCCTGTTCGTCAACATCATGGGCGGCATTGTTCTGGGCGTGGTGAGCCATAATCTCGCCATTGGCGATGCCGCGCGCACTTATACCATGCTTGCCATTGGCGATGCCCTCGTCGCGCAGATCCCGGCGCTGCTACTCTCGATTGCAGCGGCCGCCATCGTCACGCGCGTTTCCTCTCCCTTCGATCTTTCGGGCCAAATCGGCAACCAGTTTGGTGCTTCAAAGGCATGGGCGCCGGTGGCGGGCATCATGACCGTGCTTGGCCTTCTGCCGGGGATGCCACATCTGGTGATCTTGCCGGCCGCGGCCATTTGTGGCGGCATTTTCTGGACACTGCGTCAGCAAGAGCAGGTCCGCGCCATCGTTCCGCCGCCCCCGCCCGTGGCGGAGCCGCTGCACCATATCTCCTGGAGCGATGTGAGCGATGCAGCGCCGATCATGGTTGAACTGGGCTATGGCCTTGTCGAGCTGGTCGATGACCGCAAGGGCGCGCCGCTGATGGGCCGCATCACCGGCATCCGCCGCCAACTCTCGCGCGAGTTGGGCTTTGTTCTGCCGCTGGTGAAGGTGAAGGACAATCTCTCGATTGAGGGCAATGCCTATCGCATTACCGTGGCGGGGGTCGTGATGGGTGAGGACATGGCCTTTGCCCGCGATCTACTGGCGCTCGACAGCGGCGATTGCGACACGCAGTTGCAAGGTCGCACGGTCAAGGATCCGTGCTTTGGGCTCGACGCCGTGTGGATCGGCCCGGATCAGCGCACTGACGCTGTGGTTGCTGGCTATACCGTAGTCGATGCGCCGACGGTGGTTGCAACGCACCTCAATTCGCTCGTCACCGCAAGTGCAGCAGAACTCTTCGGCCTTGATGAAGCGCAGGGCCTTGTCGAAGCGCTCAAAGAGAACTTCCCGCAGCTTGCCACAGGGCTGACGCCGCAGCCCTATAGCATCGCGCAGATCGCCGCTGTGTGCCGCGCGCTGCTGCTGGAGCGTGTTCCGCTCAAGGACTTCCGCCGCATCGCCGAAGCCATGGTGGAAGTCGGCAGCTTCGGGCTGGACCCCGCCGGGCTGATTGAAGCCGTGCGCCAACGGCTCGGTGCGCTCATCGTGCAGACAATTGTGCCGGTGCGGATGCCGCTGCCCGTCATCACCTTTGATCCTGAGCTTGAAGCACTGCTGGCACAGGCCGTGCGTGCTGGCCCGCACGCGCTCTATCCCTTCGAGCCTGCGCTATCCAACCGGCTCGTTGCCGCCGTGCGCGATGCTGTTCAGCCCTTGCTGATGGCTGCCCGCTCGGTAGCGGTCATCACCGCCCCCGCCATTCGCCCTGCCGTTGCACGCCTGCTGCGCGCGCAAATGGCCGAGCTTCCGGTGCTGTCGGTGCTCGAAATCCCTGAAACCAAGACCATCGACGTCATCGCCGTCGTGGGCGGCGCAAATGGCGCACCGCCTGCACTTACCGATCTTAGCAATGAGGAAACTCGCTGATGTTCCAGCAACCGATCACCCCTGCCCAGCGTTACGCGGCAACGGATACGGACGCCCTGATCCAGAGCTCGATCCCGCTGGTGCGCAAGATCGCATGGCACGTTCACGCCCGCGTCGCATCCGCCATCGAAGTGGAAGACCTCATCCAGATCGGGATGATCGCGCTTATCGAAGCGGCGCGGACCTATGAAGACCGGGGCCACGCCTTTTCAACCTATGCCTCGATGCGTATCCGCGGTGCGATGATCGATCACCTGCGCCGCGAAGCGCGCATTGCCCGTTCGGCCATCCAGCGCCGCCGCCAGGTGGAAGCGACGCGCGCCAAGCTGGAGCAAAAGCTGCTGCGCGCGCCCAATGACACCGAGATGGCGGCTGAAATGGGTGTGTCCGTCGAAGTGTTTCAGGACATTGCCGCAGCCATCCAGCCAATGCGCGACGAGCCCATTGACGATGCTTATTCTGACCATCTGATGGCCTTTGCAGATCAGGGCGAACGGGCCGATCAGGCCATGGAGCGCGAGCAGCTTGCCGCCATGCTGAAAGGTGCCATAGACCAGTTGAACGAGCGCGAGCAGATGATTTTGCAGCTCTATTTCGTCGAGGAACTGAACCTTGATGAAATCGGCCTTGTCCTCGGCGTGGGCGCGGCGCGCGTCTGCCAGATCAAAAAGGCCGCCCTCGCCAAGGTGCGCAACCTGATGGATGAAGATGCGTTCGCCTAAATGAAGCTGGCCTTAATGCCGTCGATCACAAACTGCGCCGCCAAGGCTGCCAGCACGACGCCCAGGATGCGCGTAATCATTGCTTCAACGCGATAGCCCAGCACACGCATAATCGGCCCTGCCGCGAGCAGAGCGCCAAGATTGACGATAAGGACAAGCGCAAGCGCCGCCAGCACCGTCAGGCTCTCTTCTATGCCATTTGACCGAGCCGTCATGAGCATGACCGACGCGATAGATCCCGGCCCCGCAATCATGGGGATCGCCATCGGGAAGATCGAGATGTCCTCATGTTCGGGATGTGCCTTCACATCCTCGGCGCGATGCTCGCGACGTTCGGTGCGCTTTTCAAAGACCATTTCGAGCGCGATCAGGAACAGCATGACGCCGCCCGCCACGCGGAATGCCTCCAGGCTGATGCCCAGCGCGCCGAGAAACGCCTCACCGAATACCGCGAACATGAAAAGGATGAGGGCCGCGACAAAGGTGGAGCGGAAGGCCATTGATCGGCGATGCGCCGCAGGTGCGCCACCCGTCAGGCTCGCGAAGATGGGCGCGCAACCGGGCGGATCGATGATGACGAAAAACGTCACCAGAGCCGAAACGAACAACTCCATCATTGGCCAGTCGCCCCCAAGATTTGATGTGCGGTCAGAGACCGGATTCCTTTGCAAGGCCCAGTCGCGCGCGGGCGGCAACCAGCGTATTGCGCAGGAGAACCGCGATCGTCATCGGGCCGACACCGCCGGGCACTGGCGTGATTGCTGCGGCATTGGCCGCCGCCTCCTCAAACGCCACGTCGCCGACAAGACGGGTCTTGCCTTCTGCCGCCGCAACACGGTTGATGCCAACGTCGATCACAACTGCGCCGGGCTTGATCCAGTTACCCTTCACCATTTCCGGGCGGCCAACAGCTGCGACCACAATATCTGCGCGGCGAACGACTTCCGGCAGGTTCTTGGTGCGGCTGTGCGCCACCGTAACGGTGCAGCTCTCGCCAATCAGCAACTGCGCCATCGGCTTGCCGACAATGTTCGAACGACCAATCACAACCGCATCAAGGCCCGACAGATCACCCAGCTTGTCCTTGAGCAGCATAAGGCAGCCAAGCGGCGTGCACGGCACCAGCGCATCCTCACCCACAGCGAGGCGGCCTGCATTGACGACATGGAAGCCATCAACATCCTTCGCCGGATCAATGGTGCCGATCACCGCCTTGTCATCAATCTGCGCGGGCAGCGGCAACTGGACAAGAATCCCATCGACCATGTCGTCAGAATTCAGACTCTTCACAAGTTCCACGAGTTCGGCCTGTGTCGTTGTTTCGGGCAGGCGATGCTCGATGCTCTCCATGCCCGCCTCGCGGCAGGCTTTGCCTTTTGAGCGGACATAAACCGATGAGGCGGGGTCTTCGCCCACCAGCACGACCGCCAGCCCCGGAGAGCGCCCGGCCTCTGCATGGAAGCGCTGCGCCGCCTCGCCCACGCGCCCGCGCAGACCCTCTGCAAACGCCTTGCCATCGATCAATGCTGCAGACATCATACCTCCTGCTCAAAACCTGCGGCGACCACAGACAGCTTTGCAGGGTCGCCAGAAATCCGAATGCGCTTTAGCCGCGCGGCGGCACCGCTGACCAGCGTTACATCGCGTCCGCGCACACCGAAGTGAAATGCGATGAGTTTGCACACCGCATCATTCGCTCTACCGCCATCGGGCGGAACGCTCACCCGCACGGCCAGCCAATGCGCGCCACTTGCATCTGACACAACGCTTTCCACCGCGTCGCGCCCGCCTCTGGGCGTCGCGCGCACTGCGATCTCGATGCCATCAGCCAGCGCGCGCCAGAAACTGCCGCTCACAAACCGTAAGAGGAAATCAGGACCTCGACGAGAATACGGTCTGCAATCGCCAGGCCGACAAGAACAATCAGGGGCGAGAGATCTAGCCCACCAAAATCGGGCAAAATGCGGCGAATGGGGCGATACATTGGCTCGGTCATCCGATCGAGCGCACCCCAGATCTGCCGGACGAAATCATTGTGCGTATTGATAACGTTGAACGCCACCAGCCACGACAAAATGGCTTGAACGACAATGATCCACCAAACCACGTTCAGCAGGATACGCAGAATATCAACAACCAGATTCATGGGGCGCAAAAGCTCCTCAAAGACAATGGACAGCCTGTTTGCCGGAAAGTTCGGCGTTGGGCAATGGAAGCAGGCGTCAGCGCGCCGTCGGCTTGAAATCGAGCGAGCCGCGCCGCTCGGCAAAGCGCCAGCCGTCCGCCGTCAAAACACACTTGTCCTGATAGGTGCCCACCATTGGCGGCAGCGGCGATTGCGCGGGAAGCCCGCCCTCATCCCCCGGTTCAGCGACAAAGAGCAGGATTTGGCTGGTCGCGGTTGCCGCTTCTGCCGATGTCAACTCAACGCGGATGTTGATGCAGATATGGCGCGAGATGCGCGGCGGACGCGCGGTAAACGCGGCGAGGATCGCCGCCCTGCCCTCCACAAAATCGTCCGGCGCAGTCGGGCGGCTCATACGGCCATTGTCCACATAAAGCGCCGCCACATCCTGCCACTGCCCAGCATCAAGAAGTGCTGCATAGGTTTTGATGAGCTTTTCGCAGGCGTGCTCAGCCAGCATGGTTTCAATCGGCGTCATGGGTTTCCTCTCAAAAATTGCGTATCAAGAGCAGTGGCTGCGAACAACGAGTTGAGTATTTCATATATGTGAAATAGAACAGTCCGATGCAAAACTCAAAACAGGGTGAATCAGTCAAGTCCGCCGTCCGCGCGCTTGAGATACTCGAAACGGTTGTCGCAATGGGGCGTCCTTTGAGCGCCAACGAAATCGGGACGATCAAAGCCATCCCAGCCAGCAGTATGTCTTATCTGCTCAACACGCTTGTCAGCCTTGGCTACCTCCAGCGCGCAGGACGAAGCTATGTCGCTGGAGCCGCTCTTGCCCGCCTTGCTCCACAAGCGGCGGGAGCCAGCCTGCGCGGCACGGTGCGTCCTCTCATCGATTCAATCCGCGACAAGATCAACGAGACGGCAGCCTTTTTCATCGTGCGCGAAAATGAGATTGAAGCCATCGCCAGCGCAATTAGCGGCCAGGCGCTGCGCTATGCCGTTGAAGAAGGCAGGCGTGCGCCGATGCACGCTTTTGCGGCTGGCAAGGCGCTGCTTGCAACCTTCGATCCGCTTCGGCTTGACGATTATTTTGCCAAAGCCCCGCGTGAGCGGTTTACCGACAACACGATCGTCGATGAGGCCGCGCTGCGCCGCGAACTCGATTTGATCCGCAACACCGGCATATCGCGCGTCGAGGAAGAATATACGCGCGGCATCTGTGCGCTTGGCAAAGTCGCGTGGCGCGATGGTGTGCCACTCGGTGCCTTCAGCGTCGCCATTCCGACCGCGCGCTTCGACCCGGAGATCGAAACGCGCGCGACGGAATTGCTGGTTCAGGCCTCAGCCCTGCTCGGTCAGGCCTGACGCGTGCGCCAGCCATCGGCATAGCCGGTGCGGGCGACTTCAGAATAGGGCACGGGGCTGACAACGCCCGTAATTTCCTTCTGGACGTGCTTTTCAACAGTCGGCTTGGTTGAGCCGCCATCGGGTTCTCCCCAGATGAGGGTAACTTCGGTGCCGGGCTCTGCAAATTCTGCATCCAGCATCGCCAATGTCAGCATACGGCCTTCGTTGGAGCTATAGCCAATCCAGGTCGACAGGCCGACCGCCTTGCCGTTCACCGTGACGCGATCAAACGGGTGCATCGAATAGACAGCGGACGGAAATTCAAAGAATTTGCCCCGGTTGGTCTTGCCGAACATCGACCCCATCGCTTCGAGCACCGAGTCATTATCGAGCGCAATCGTCACCTTCTGGCGCTTGGGCTGCGCATCCATGCGCTTCAAGGCTTCGGCACCGACAAAATCATGGTCAAACTTGACGAACGGGCCATAGCCCAGATCCCAAGGCGTCAGATAATAGTCTTCTACGTTGTCGGAGACAAAGCTGCCGCCAATCGACGCCTTGGATTCATAATGATTGGTCGTCAGCCATTCGCGATAAGGCTTGAGCGCCTCACCCGTATAGATGGCCGGCAGTGGCGACGGAATCCAACCCGACTCCAGCGTGTTGGATGAATAGGCACGCCCGCCCACAAGACGCATCCCGTGCGGTTTTCCAGCTTCCACAAGTGCTGCATGAACCGCTTCAGCGTCCGCTGTCGGACCAAAAAGCTCAAAGCCCGGCTGACCGGCCATACCGTGGCGCAGCGCACGGACTTTCTTGCCGCCAATCTCCATCCAGCACATATTGAAGAACTTGAGGTCAGGCGCGGCCTGCCCCGTCGCGCCTTCAATTACCTTCGCCGCATTGGGCCCCTGAATCTGATAGCGATAATTGACGCGGTTGAACGGATCGGGACGCGCCGCCGAGCGTTCGTCATAGGTCAGCTTCACATCATCCTTACCGACTTCGGCATTGTAGATAACCCAGTTGAGCGTGGGCGCACGGCCAACAAGGTTGAACGATTCGTCGTCCAGATAGAAAAGAATGACATCGCCAATCACATAGCCTTCAGGCGTGCACGGCACGAACTGCTTGGCTTTACCGGGAACAAACCTCTTGAAGCTGTTGATACCAAGGCGGTTCAGAAGCGCAAAGGCGCCCGGCCCTTCCACCAGCAACTCCGCCATATGGTATGACTGGTTGAAGAGCACGCAGCTATTCTGCCAGGCCCACTGCTCATCGCGCCAGTTGGTATATTCTGCGGGAACGCCCGGATAGACGTTTGGGCCGCTCTGCTGGTTGCGAAGCAGCGCCGCGACATTGCCAGCCTGCCCCAGAAGGGCTTCAAGGGATTGGGTGCTCATATCGGGCCTTTCCAATTTCATATTGACGAAGTGTTCGCATATATGAATGAATGAGTTGACGCCAGACAGAAATTGAGAGAGCAGGAAACATGACAAAATTCATCAACACGACCCATGTTGGCAGCCTGCCCCGCGGCGACGAGCTTGTGCCACTGCTGCTCGCCCGCGATCACGGCCAGGCTTATGACCCAGCCGAATTTGACGCCGTCGTCCAGAAGGCGATCAACGAGGCGGTCGACAAGCAGATTGAAGCCGGTGTCTCAATTGCCAGCGATGGCGAGCTGGGCAAGGTCGGCTATTCGACCTACATCACCGAGCGCCTGTCGGGCTTCGGTGGAGACGTGCCGCGCAAGCCCGCGCTTGACCTCGCCCCCCTTCCTGAATTTCGCAAGAAGCTTGCCGCCGTCATGGGCGATCAGGAATTTGTGCGCGCGGCCTGCATTGGTGAAGTGAAGCTCGTCAATCTGGAGCCATGCCACGAGGATATACGCCGCTTCACCAAGGCGATGGCGGGCAAAAACGTCGCCGGCTTCATGAATGCCGCGTCGCCAGGCCTCATCACGGCCT
Organism: uncultured Sphingomonadaceae bacterium; assembly: GCA_937873035.1. Classification (GTDB taxonomy): domain Bacteria; phylum Pseudomonadota; class Alphaproteobacteria; order Sphingomonadales; family Sphingomonadaceae; genus Aquisediminimonas. The sequence continues at coordinate 25,597 of CALMVA010000001.1, forward strand.
TTCAGCCCAACCAATTCTACCCGTCGCACGAAGCTTATCTGGCAGACCTCGTCGTCGCCATGCGCCCTGAATATGAAGCGATTGCGGAAACGGGCTTCTATCTGCAGCTGGACTGCCCGGACCTCGCCATGTCACGCCACACGGGCTATCAAGATGCGAGCGAAGCCGACTTCCTCAAAATCGCGGAAGCGAATGTGGAGGCGCTGAACGCCGCCACTGCCAACATTCCACCAGAGCAAATGCGGATGCACATTTGCTGGGGCAATTATGAAGGCCCGCACGATCACGATATTCCGCTTGAGCGCGTGCTCGACATCATTCTGAAGGCGCGCCCGGCAACCATCCTGTTTGAAGCCGCGAACCCGCGCCACGAGCATGAATGGAAAGTGTGGAAGGAGGCAAAAATCCCCGACAACAAGATCCTCGCGCCGGGCATGATCGACACCTGCTCCAACTATGTCGAGCATCCCGAACTCATCGCCCAGCGCATTGAACGCTTTGCGAACATCGTGGGGGCAGAACGCGTCGTCGCCTCAACCGATTGCGGTTTCGGCACCTTTGCGGGTTATGGCAAGATCGACCCCGCCGTAACCTGGAAGAAGCTCAAATGCCTGCGCGAAGGCGCCGACATTGCAGGTGCCCGCCTGTAAAACAGGGGCTTTCCACTGAAACGAAAAAGCCCGCCAGACGGCGGGCTTTTTTGTGCCTGGAGCGTGTTCAGTTTTGATGGACTCAAAACTACGCTCCAGATTGTCTGCTTTCCGCGATTTCCGAGCCGTTCGGTGTTTCCACCTCACTCGAAATCGCTCTAGTCGCGCGGCAGTTTGGGTGCGGTGAGGTTGGTCACGTATTTAGCCCGCGCAACAAGCCCCGGATCAAGCGGCTCCTTGGCGCTCGCCGTGATCGCAGGCGGGATGTCGGTGAGCGAGAACGCGACATCATAGCTCTTCTTTTTGCCGATCTTCTTCTTGAAGTGCAGCCAGTGGTCGCTCTCCTCGATCGCTTCTGTTCGCACAAGTGGTATCCCATTGCGCGACAGCAGCAGAAAGAGATCGCGGGCGTCCCCACCCTGCGGCTCGACAACCGACCAAATGCCTGCTTCTGTCTCAAACGACAGGACATTCCACGTAACGCCACCTTCAAGCGCCTGCGTCGAGAGGCGGTATTTAGCCGTCTGGGATGAGGTGGTCCCGCCTTCTTGGACAGTTTGGCGGCTGAGTTAAGCTAATCCCGGTTGTCGTTCATGCCGCCTGTTTGATCATCAGATCATGGGGGGCATGCCCCCCATGATCTGATTGCCCGATCCGCCGATAGGCCTCCACCGGGGTTCGCCCGGCCAGGCCCGAGTGCGGACGCTGGGTGTTGTAATAGGTGATCCACCGGCCAAGGCCAGCCCGCAGCTCGGAACCGGTCTCGAAGGCATGGAGGTAGACGCACTCGTACTTCAGGGAGCGCCAGAGCCGCTCGATGAAGACATTGTCCATCCACCGGCCTCTGCCATCCATGCTGATGCGGACTTCGGCGTCGCGCAGCACGCTGGTGAAGGCGTAGCTGGTAAACTGGCTGCCTTGGTCCGTGTTGAAGATTTCCGGCTTACCGAACCGGGCCAGCGCCTCCTCCAGCGCCGCGACGCAGAAGCCGGCATCCATCGTGTTCGACAGCCGCCAGGCCAGCACCTTGCGGGTCGCCCAGTCCATGATCGCCACCAGATAGAGGAAGCCACGGCGCATGGGGATGTACGTCACGTCGGCGCACCACACGTGATTGGGCCGGTCGATCGCCAGCTTGCGCAGCAGATACGGATAGACCCGGTGCTGCGGGTGCGGATCGCTCGTGCGTGGCCGCTGGTAGATCGGCGTCAGGCCCATCTTCGCCATCAGTCGTCGCGCCCGACGGCGACCGACCTCCTGTCCGGCACGCCGCAGGTGCCGCGCCATCTGGCGGCTGCCATACCACGGGCACTCCATGAAGGTCGCGTCGATCACCGTCATCAGCGCCAGCGTCTCGTCCGTTTCCGGCACCGGGGTGTAGTAATAGGACGAACGACTGATCCGCAGCAGGCGGCACTGCGTCGAGATCGACAGGCGGTGGTGAGCAGGTTCGACCATCGCCCGCCTCCGGTCCACGCTCATCGACCGAAGGCTTTCGCTAAAAAATCCCGCTCCACGACCAGTTGCCCGATCTTGGCGTGCAGTTTCTCCACCTCGCCCTCGCTGACCGCCTTGGCCGCATCACCGGCCCCGGAGAAGGTGCTCGCCATCCCGTCGATGGCCTGCCGTTTCCAGGCCGCGATCATCGTATGGTGAACGCCATGCTTGGCGGCCAGCTCCGCCAAGGTCAGGTCACCCCGGATCGCCTCCAGTGCTACCTTGGCCTTGAAATCCGCGCTGTAGCGCTTCCTCGTCGTCTTCATTCCCGTACCAATCCATCAGGTCGGGAGTAGCTTAACACCCTGTCCAGAAAACCGGCACCACCTCAGGGATGAATGGTCGAGATCAAGCGCACCCGCCTTGCCAAAGCGCACATCGACGCGTTTGGGCGAGGGAAAACGATCGGCACAAATCACCAGATACTTCTCGCCCTTCAACATTTTGCGCGTGCGCATATCGTTCCACACCGATGTCCCCATCCGGCTGCTGAACAGTGCCACCTCATCTTTGCGGCAATGCACGGCAGACACGAGGGCAGCCGCTTGCACCGTCACTGGCGCAAGGCACAGCAACCAGATGAGGGGCGGCAGCGAAAAACTGTAAGCGCTGTTCCGTGCCCACCTTGCGCGGTTGAAGTGTAGCGCCGAGTTTCC
>CALMVA010000002.1 GCA_937873035.1 uncultured Sphingomonadaceae bacterium
TTGTCAGGCCTTAGTGCCCCACACTCTCCCCGCGCTCGACGCCTGAGGCCGCAAGCTGCGCGTCGATCTGCGCCATCAGCCGCGTGAGCCCTGCTTCATCGCGCGCTTCGGCGCGGGCAACGAGCACATCCTGCGTGTTGGAGGCACGCAGCAGCCACCAGCCATCAGGCGTGTTGACGCGCGCGCCATCGGTGCGGTTGACGTCTGCCCCTTCTGCCTCAAGCCGCGCGAGAACCTCGTCCACCACGGCAAACTTGCGGCTCTCATCGACCTGAAAACGCAGTTCCGGCGTGTTAATCATCGCGGGCATGGCTGATTTGAGCGCCGTCAGCGAGCCGCCAAGTTCGCTCACCGCCTCGATAAGGCGCACGGCGGAATAGATCGCGTCGTCAAAGCCATACCAGCGGTGCTTGAAGAAGATATGGCCCGACATCTCCCCGGCAAGCGGCGAATTCACCTCCTTCATCTTGGCCTTGATGAGGCTGTGGCCGGTTTTCCACATGAGCGGGGTTCCGCCCAGCTCTGCCACGCGATCATAGAGCGCCTGGCTTGCCTTCACATCGGCGATGATCGTGCCGCCGGGCACCTGCTTCAAAACAGATTCCGCGAGAATGGAGAGAAGCTGATCGCCCCAGACCACGCGGCCTTCGCCGTCTATCGCGCCGATCCGGTCGGCATCGCCATCGAAAGCCACTCCGAAATCGAGCTTCTTGTCGGCGACAAGCGCGCGCAGATCGACAAGGTTCGCCTCGACCGTGGGATCGGGGTGATGATTGGGGAAATTTCCGTCAATATCGGTGAAGAGCAAATGATGCTCACCGGGCAGCCGCTTGACGAGCGCCTCGATGACGGCACCACCCGCGCCATTGCCCGCATCCCAGCCGATGCGGAAGGCATGGCCCGAAAACCCCTCGACCAGCCGGTCGACATATTGGTCGAAAATATCATGGTCGCGCACGCTGCCCGTGCCGCTTTCCCAGTCCCCGGCCGCGGCCAGAGCGCCGATCTTCTGAATGTCGTCGCCAAAAAACGGCGCATGGGCGTGCACCATCTTGAAGCCGTTATAATCGGGGGGATTGTGGCTGCCGGTTATCTGGATGCCGCCATCAATGCCATCCAGTGCGGCCTCGGCATAATAGAGCATTGGCGTTGGCCCTAGGCCCACGCGCACCACATCCACGCCGCCTTCGGTCAGCCCCCGGATAAGGTCTGCCTCAAGCACGGGCGAGGACAAGCGCCCATCATAGCCCACAGCCACGGTCTTTCCGCCTGCGCGGCGCACGATGGTCGCAAAACCGCGCCCAATGGCCCAGGCATCGGCGCCGGTCAGCGTCTGGCCGACGATTCCACGAATGTCATATTCCCGCAGCGCGGTGGCGTGAAACTGATGCGCCATACTCTGTCCTGTCCTCAAAAATTTCGACCTTGGGCCTGCCAAATGGCGCTTGGGGAATCAAGTTTCAGGCAGGTGACAAATCGGTCACGTGGTGAGGGATGGGGCGAGGCGAAACCCCGCGTCAGACACCAAGGCGTTGCAGCAACACGTCCCGCGCCAGATTGACCTGCGCGGCCAATTCCGCGCTGCCCCCCGCATCGGGGTGGACCTTGGTAATCAGCCGCCGATGCGCCTCGGCAACCGCCCCTGCATCGGCATCGAGCGGAACGCCCAACAGCTTGGCCGCCTCATCGGCAGACATCCGTCCCTTTGCCTCCAGCGCACCCCGGCCAATCCAGATGATAATGCCGATAAGCGCAACAAAGAGCAGAAAGCGCGTCATGCAAAGGCAAGTTCGCGCTGGGCTGCATCGAGTGTGGGCAGTGCAAAGGCCGAAATCATCTCGCGCAATTCCTGGCGAGCCGCGACATGGCTGACTGAAAAGCTCCCCAGATCCCCCTTGTCGAGCAGCGTCAGCCCCTTGGGGAAAAGCTCACGATAGATGACGCGCTCACTCAAGCCCGGCACGGTGCGGAAGCCCACACGTTTGGAGAGTTCGGCAAGTGCCGCCCCCACGCGGCGCATATTATGCGCGTCGAGATGCTGAAGGCGGTTGCGCAGCAGCACCCAGTCCACCGTCGCACCATCGGTCTGCGCGCGCTGTTTGCGCAAATCCCAGATAAGCTCGGCATAGAAGCTCGGCTTCTTCACCTTGAATGTCTCGGCATCGACCTGCCCGATAAGATCGAGATCGACAAAGCTGTCGTTGATCGGCGTGACGATGGTGTCGGCGCGGGCGATTGCCGCGCGCGCAACGGGATCATCGCGGCCCGGCGTGTCGATAATGACGAAATCCTGCCCCTGCCCCAGCCGGGCGATTTCCTGATCCAGCCCCGATTCGGTCATCAGGTTGAGCACCGAATAGCGCGGCACTTCGAGCTGCACGTCACGGCGGCGCATCGTCGCCTCGCGATTTTCAAGATAGCGCGCGAGCGTCTTTTGCCGCGTATCGAGATCGATCGCGGCGACCTTGTGGCCGGAAACCGCAAGCGCCACGGCCGTGTGCACTGCCGTCGTCGATTTGCCCGATCCGCCCTTCTCATTGGCGAAAACAATGATGTGCGGCTTACCCCCCGACATAAAACTCCTGCTATCCTTTCTTGATTCGCCAGTCCTACCCTCGCTAGAGGCGGCGGCCCCGATTTCAATAACCGTGCAGGAACGACCGTGCAAACCATCGATCGCCGCGAGGCTCTTACCGCCACCATAAAGGCGTATCACGCTGCGGGCGAAACCGTGGCGCTGGTGCCCACCATGGGCGCGCTGCATGACGGCCATCTGGCGCTCGTCGCCGAGGCAAAGCGCCGCGCGGATCGCGTTGTCGCCTCCATCTTCGTCAACCCCAAGCAATTTGGCCCCAATGAAGATTTCGATGCCTATCCACGCCGGGCAGAGGCTGATTCGGCAAAGCTCGTGGCAGCTGGCGTCGATGTGCTGTGGATGCCGTCAGTCGATGAGATGTATCCGGCAGGCTTTGCCACCAACATCAGCGTCGCGGGCCTGCCCGATGGGCTGTGCGGCGCGGCCCGGCCCGGCCATTTTGATGGTGTGGCGACCGTTGTCGCGAAACTTCTCAACCAGGTGCGGCCCGACATTGCGATTTTTGGCGAGAAGGACTGGCAGCAATTGGCCATCATCCGCCGCATGGCGACCGATCTGGATATGGGCGTCGACATTGTCGGCTTCCCCACCCAGCGTGAAGATGATGGCCTCGCCCGCTCGTCACGCAACGCCTATCTGACGCCCGAAGAGCGTGCCGCCGCCGTCGCCCTGCCCCGCGCACTGGGCAATGCCGCGCGCACCATCGAGCAAGGAAGCTCCATTTCGGAGGCGCTTTCCACCGTGGACGCAGTTCTCCTCAAGGCCGGGTTTTCAACGGTCGATTATGTCGAACTGGTCGATGCCGAAACGCTCCAGCCGCTCGATACGCTCGATCGCCCCGCTCGCCTGTTGGCCGCCGCGCGGCTTGGCAAGGCACGTCTGATCGACAACCTCGCCGTCACGCCCGCAAACCTCTGAATTCAGTGATTTGCGGGGTTCCGTAAAAAAACCCAAATCCGCGTTAACCTTTTTTTTAAACCATATTGGCGAAAACCCCTCCTGTAGTTGAACGCAAACAGGGGAGTTTCGAAATGGCCACAAGCCTCAAAAGCGCAGAGTTTCTGCTGGAAAGCTGGTTGGCGGACGCCGCACGGGGTGATCCCGATGCGTGCTTTGAACTGGGTGTCGCTTATTCATCCGGTTTGGATGGAATGGGTGTCGATCTGGTGCAGGCGCATAAATGGTTCAATCTCGGCGCAATGTCGGGAGATGAGCGCAGCCAGCAATGCCGTTCGGACGTTGCCTATGAAATGACCGCGCGCGAAATTTCCGAAGCCCAGCGCCAAGCCCGTGCCTGGCTGATGGAAACGACCCGCCGGGCGGCCTAATCCACTTTGCGAAACGGCGTTACCTCGCCGAGGAAGTCGATTTCCCGCTCCACGGCGCGGCGTTCGCGCTCAAGGAAGTCCGCCACCGCCTCGCGGAAGCCCGGATTGGGGATGTAATGCACGGACCATGTGGGCGTCGCCACATAGCCGCGGGCGAGTTTGTGTTCGCCTTGCGCACCAGCTTCAACCCGCGCAAGGCCCAGCTCAATCGCGGTTTCGATGGCGCGATAATAGCATAGCTCAAAGTGCAGGCACGGCACATCGACGGTGCAGCCCCAATAGCGCCCGTAGAGCGCCTCATCGCCCACGAAATTGAGCGCGCCAGCAATCGGCACGCCATCCTTTTCAGCGAGATAGAGCAACACGCTCTCTCCCATCGCCTCTCCGATGCGCGGAAAAAAGCTGCGCTCCAGATAAGGCCGCCCCCATTTGCGCGTGCCGGTATCCTGATAGAAATGCCAGAAGGCATCCCAATGGTGCGGCTCGATTTCGGCGCCGCGCAGCGTGCGGATCGTCAGCCCCTCTTGCGCGGTTGCGCGTTCCTTGCGGATCGCCTTGCGCTTGCGTGACGAGAGCGCCGCCAGAAAATCATCAAAATCGCGATAGCCGTTGTTGAACCAGTGATATTGGATGCCTTCGCGCACCAGCCAGCCTGCATCGCGGAAATGGCCAAGCTGTGCTTCCTCCACGAAGGTCGCGTGCGCAGAAGAAAGTCCGTTACGATCCGTCACTGCTTCGGCAGCGGCGATCAGGTGGCGCATCACCTGCGCGTCATGCGCCAATAAGCGAGGGCCCGGCACGGGCGTGAAGGGCGCTGCGATCTGGAGTTTGGGATAATAGCGCCCGCCTGCCCGCTGCCATGCATCGGCCCAACCATGGTCAAACACATATTCACCCTGGCTATGGCTCTTCACATAGGCAGGAAGCGCGCCCGCCAAACTGCCATCCGCCCCATCGACAAGGATCGGCGCGGGCTGCCAGCCTGTGCCCGGCCCCACGCTTTCCGAGGCTTCAAGCGCGGCCAGGAAGGCGTGTGAGACGAAAGGGTTGCCCAATCCGGCACAGCCATCCCATGCGGCGGCATCAACGTCTAAGACACTGCCCGCCACTCGCGCGATGATTTGCTCTTCCCCCGCCGCTGGGGGCGTCATGCGCCAGACTTTTCGAAGATAATCTCATCGGCAAAGTCCGCCGCATTTGCTCGGTCTTCCGCTGTGCGAACAGTCCATGTCAGGATCGTCAGGCCGCGCCTGCGCTGGGCAGCGGCAAAATGTGAGGCATGGTCGCGCACGTCATAAGCCAGAAAATCAGGCTTGGCCCGCCACAGCCCCAGCCGCCGCGCCACAGCCTGACGCCCGCGGTCGGGCAGCGCCGTGCCCTCCTGCTCGGTGATGACAACACCCCGCACGATGCGCGCGGCATGATCGCCAAACCAGCGCCCGACATCGGGGTTGAATGACATGACAGCAACCGGCCCCAAATACCCCTCAAGCGCGCGGCGAACGGCAAGGCACAGCACGCCGACCGGGCCCTTGCCCGTCTTGATCTCGATCAGTATCGGCGCGCGCCCGGCGACAATATCAAGCACCTCGGCCAGGCGCGGAATCGTCTCATCGCTGCCCTTGAGACGTATTTTTTCAAGCTCGACGCCGCGCCGCTCGGCAAATGCGCCACTTGCTTCGGCCAGCCGATCAAGATCATGGTCATGAAAGACAAAGGCCTCGCCTTCGCGGCTGCCCTGCACATCCAGCTCGATGCCGAAACCGCCCGCAACCGCAGCAGCAAAAGCGGCGCGGCTGTTTTCGATCACGCCGTCACCATGCAAGCCGCGATGCGCGAACGGACGCGCGCGCAGAAAAGCAACCCGCGCCGCATCGGGCGCAGGCGCTATCAGTTCGTCAAGCGGGCCGAACAGCGACAATGGCATCCACCTCAACCGCAGCGCCGCGCGGCAGCACCGGCACGCCAACCGCCGAACGCGCATGACGGCCATTATCGCCGAACACGTCAATCATCAGGTTCGACGCGCCATTGGCCACACTCGGCTGATCGGTAAAGCGCGGGTCTGAATTGATGAAGACGCCAAGCTTCACGATACGGGCAACACGATCAAGCGAGCCAAGCGCCGCCCTGATCTGCGCGAGCAGCATGATGCCGCAGGCCCGTGCCGCCGCCTCGCCATAGGCCTTGTCCCGATCTTCACCAATCCGGCCGACCATGACTTCGCCCTTATCGAAGGGAAGCTGGCCAGAGATGTGAAGCAGGCCATTGACTTCCACCGTCGGCACATAAGCCGCAATTGGTGCTGCCGCTTCAGGCAGGACGAGGCCGAGCGACGCAAGGCGCTCTTCAGCGGTCTGCGCAGGCGCACTTGCCTTTGGCGTCGGGTTGACGGTCTTCAACGGAGTCAGCTCAATGGCCATCGGGTGGGCCTCCTTCAAATCGTTCAAATATCCACTGGCGCGCCGTCGCCCAATCGTCAATCCGGGCGTGCGCCGAGCCATGCGGCTTGATCCGCGTGGCAAGGCGCGGCTCGCCCACCATGTGCAGCCGCCAGACTTCAGGCGCGTGTTCTTCCACCGAACTATGGTTGTGGCCAAGATCATCGACGAACACCGTCACACTCGGATCATAGTCAGTCACGATCTGGCGCAACAAGGCCCCCTTGCCGCCCTGATTGGTGAACACGGGAAACTCCACGCCCACCGCGCGCAGCTGGTGGATGCGCCCTTCGCGCTCCTCATCCGCCAGATTGGTGAGCACCACGACATCGGCGACCTTCGCAATCTCGTGAATCGATTCGATAGCGCCTTCAATCGGGTATTGCCGGTGCATTTCGGTGGCGAAAAAGCCGCGCAATAGCGGCCAGATTTCCTCACCGCCCAAGGCAATGCTCGTCGCCTTGTGCCGCAACGCGTTGACGAAGCCGCCGCTATCCAGATCAAAATGCACATGGTGCACCTCATCCAGCCATTCAGCGAAGGGCACGACCATGTGCAGCAGCACCTCATCGCAATCGGTAATGAGAAGCGGACGGCGGCTCATGCCCAATGCTCCCGCGCTTCGGGCAGCAGCGCCTCCGGCCTCACGCCAATCGCCTCGGCACAGGCCACCAGATCAGGCTGATGCCCTTCCAGAAAGAGGCGAACGGCATCGTGCAAATCCGGGTCGGCGATGCGCGCGCGCAGGTCTGACGGATCAAGCCCGGTCAACGCCAGAAAGCGCGACGCGCGATCATCCTCGGCCAATATCCAGCCCAGCGCGGAGATTGCAGCGGTGCTTACATCTTCTTCATTTGTTTCGGCGCGTTGCATGGTTTATCGGGACCACATAAAAGATCAGTGAGATTGTGCGGTGACAAAACGGGTGCTCGTTGTCGAGGACAACGAACTTAACCTCAAGCTTTTTTGCGACCTTCTAAAGGCGCACGGGCATGAAGCAGAGCCGGTTCGCGATGCGCGCGAGGCGCTGGAGCGCGCCCAGCTGACGCGACCCGACCTGATCGTGATGGATATTCAAATGCCGCACATCAGCGGCCTTGAACTGATCGAGGCGGTGCGCCGCGATGTCGTGCTGCGGCCAACGCCGATCATGGCGGTGACGGCCTATGCCGGAAAGGGCGATGAAGATCGCATCCGCGAGGCGGGTGCAGACGCCTTCGTCTCAAAGCCGATCACGCTCGCGCGCTTCATGCAGAGCATAGACGAGCTTGCGGAGCTCGCGGACTCCCGCGCGCTCCACTAAGTTTTTCCGATAAAGGAAACAGGCGCGCAAAAACGCGCCCGGCCAGATTACTTGATCTTGGCTTCCTTGAACTCGACGTGCTTGCGCACGACGGGATCATATTTGCGGAAAGCCAGCTTTTCGGTCTGGGTGCGCGGATTCTTCTTCGTGACGTAGAAGAAGCCCGTATCGGCCGTGCTGACGAGCTTGATCTTGACTGTGGTCGGCTTGGCCATGACCCAAAAACCCTTGTAGCTAAAAAAATGGAATCGCACCGGAGCGCGGTAAGTCGCGGCCATTGGGGGAGCGCGCCCGGATTGTCAAGCGCGGCGGCACCTTGCCTCTATTCCATGCCGCGGTAACGGCACTGTAACCCCGCGTTGGTAGAAGAATGGCATCAATCGGGAGGATATGCCTTATGGGAAGGGCTGAAGACGGGTTGCTCGCCATCCGCGCGCAGCTTGCAGATCGCATCGAAGGGCTGGCCGCAGAAGCACATCGCCTGCCGACTGAGCGAATCGCCACCGAAGTCAACGATGTGCGCCGTTTGGCCGCCGATTATGGCCTGTCTGCCGTCGCACAGCTGGCGCACGTCCTCTCCAGCCGGCTGGGAGAGGCGAGCGGCGTCATTTCCACCCGTCCATTTCTGGAAGCGATGCGTGACGCGGCCGGATGTGAGCTGGCGGGCCCGCAAGTGTCCGCCGCCTATCTCGCCGCACTCCGCCAGCGTTTCCCGGCCTGATCGCGCCCTTAGGTGGAAGCATTTTTGCCAGCTCTTGTTGCCTGCCTGCTGGGGGAAACCGGCGGACGCGTGCAAATGGCGACCGCAGGCTTTGCCGTGCAGCGCCGCACATCTGCGATTCTCGCAGCCCTGTTGCTCTCGACGCTGGTGAGCCTTGCCTTTGGCGCGGCAGGCGGCGCGCTGATCGCCCGGATGATAACCTATGAGGCGCGGACGCTGCTGCTGGGCCTTGCGCTCATCATGACCGCCTCCACCATGTTCATGCGCCCCCGCAAGGCCACGAACACCAGGGCCGAAGGCAGCGCCCCCATCTGGCGCTATCTGGCGATGCAGCTGGGGGACAACAGCCAGTTCATTGTTTTTGCATTTGCCGCGCGCGGTAATGCGCCCGCGCTTGCCGTTTTGGGTGGCCTTGCAGCAACGCTCGCAGCGGCGGCCCTTCCGCTCGCTCTGGGCGCGGACGATTTTGCCAGGGTGCCGCTGATTCTCTTGCGCCGCATTGCCGGCGCGCTTCTCCTCGCGACGGGGCTTTGGTCTGCACTTGGCGCACTCGGCCTGCTCTAGCGCCCCAGTGTAATCAGCCACATATCGGGCGGCGCGTTGAAGCGGACGGGCAGGATGCTGGTGCCCAGCCCCGCCGAAACGATCATGCGATGCCCCTTCTTCGCCACAACGCCACACGGCAGCTTGTTGAGCGGCGGCACGAACCGGCCAATCTGCCCGCAATGCGTATGCCCCGCGAGCATCAGCGGCAGATCAGGCGCCATCCAATCCCAATAGTCGGTGCCGTGGCTCAGCATCACCAAAGGCCCCGCCCCCAAAGCCCGCATCTTCTGGAGCGTGCCTTCAAAATCGCTGTGGTCGGTCGCAGAATCATCAATGCCACCCAGAATGATTGGCCCGATGCGCACCGCCTCATCGCGCAAAGGCGTAATACCTGCCTTTTTGAGAAAACGCCGCAGTTCGGCCTGACCACGCCAATGATCGTGATTGCCATAAACCGCATAGACACCCAGCCGCGCGCGCAGGCGGCTCAGTGGGGCGACAATCTCTTCGGTCTCAACACGCCACTGGAGCCAACGCTCGCTCACCACATCGCCCGCGATCAGGATTACGTCGGCACGCTGGACATTCGCCATCGCTACAATTTGGGCAAGGCGTGCGGGTGGCATATCGGGCCGGGCGGCGTGAATGTCAGAAAGCAGCAGCACCCGCAGCGGGGCGGCATCCTGCGGCCAGCCCGGCAGCGAAAGCGTGGCGCGGCGGACAATCGGATCGGCGAGCGCATTGCGATAGCCGATCCCGCCCAAGATCAGCAAAAGCAGGACGATGACCAAGGCAAAGCGGCGCCACATATCCTTGTGCTTGCACGATGCGGTGCGGACCGCAAGCATCTGCACACAGCCAGCGTTTGACGTGTAACGCTGGATTGAGGGCAAAGAAAAAGGGCGGCCCCAAAGGGACCGCCCCGTTTCCTGCCTTGGAACTTCGATTAGTCCGACGACGAGAGGTTGACGGCAGAGTTCTTGCCGCGACCATCGACTTCGATGTCGAACTTCACACGATCACCTTCGTTGAGCGTGCCAAGACCGGCACGTTCCACCGCCGAGATGTGCACAAAGGCGTCAGGCTGGCCATCATCACGCTGAATGAAGCCGAAGCCCTTCATCGAGTTGAAGAACTTGACGGTGCCAGTTGCCGTTTCGCCGGTCAGCGTGCGCTGCACGCGGCCACCGGGGCGATCGCCAAAGCCACCACCGCGTTCGGGACGGTCGCCAAAGCCACCACGATCCTGGCGGGGCGCGCGCTCCTGAACGGGAAGCGGCTCGCCATCGATCACCAGATCGGTTGCCGAAATTTTGCCACCGCGATCAACAAGGGTGTAGCCGAGCGGCTGACCCTCAGCGAGGCCAGACAGACCGGCCTGCTCAACCGCGCTGATGTGGACGAAAACGTCTTCGCCGCCGCCATCTTGCACGATAAAGCCGAAGCCCTTCTGACCGTTGAAGAATTTGACGACGCCTTTGCCTTCGCCGACGACCTGGGCCGGCATCTGCGGGCGTCCACCGCCGCCGCGGAAGCCACCGCCGCCGCCGCCGCCGCCGAAGCGATCACCGCCACCGCCAAAGCGGTCGCCGCCACCACCGAAACGGTCGCCACCGCCGCCGCCGAAGCGATCACCGCCACCACCGAAACGGCTACCGCCGCCGAAGCGGTCACCGCCACCGAAGCCACCGTCGAAACCACCGCTGTCACCGCCGAAGTTGTCGCGCTTGTCGTAGCCACGTCCGCCGCGCTCGCCGCGCCGCCCTCTATCAAAACCCATCCGTCAAATAACTTTCTTCGTAATCGTGTTCGCCCAGGCAAAACAAATCTGACCGCCGGACGAAAGCGACAGAGATTCGGCGCAATCAACACTACGCACTGCTTCTACCATAGCTTAGATCAAAGCCTTTCGATAGCATTTTCGCAAGATGCTGGTTTTAACGTGTTTGCACTGCTTGCGGCCAAGCCTCAGCCGGTGCAAAGGAACCGCAAATACCGATTTTTGGAGTCATGCAGCAAGGTGCTGCGCGCGAGTCCGCGTGCGAGTCGCCACTGCTGCCGCAGGAGCAGAATTTATGGCCGTTTATCTTCATGAGGAAGACTTGCCCGCAGGCATCCTCGCCGATGGTCCGGTTGCCGTCGACACCGAGACGATGGGCCTGCTGCCGGGGCGGGACCGGCTGTGCCTCGTCCAGATTTCAGACGGACAGGGCGATGAGCATCTTGTGCGCTTCGCACCTGGCAGCAGCTATGCCGCGCCGAATTTGAAGGCGGTGCTGGCCGATCCTGCACGGCTGAAGCTCTATCACTTCGCCCGGTTCGATCTCGCTTCGATCATGGCCTATCTGAACGTGATGGCAGAGCCGGTCTATTGCACCAAAACCGCATCGCGGCTGGTGCGCACCTACACGGACCGTCATGGCCTGAAAGATGTGGTGCGCGAAACGGTCGGGGTCGAGCTTTCCAAGCAGCAGCAATCATCAGACTGGGGCGCCGATACGCTGACCGACGCGCAGAAGGAATATGCAGCGTCTGACGTGCGCCATCTGCACCGCGCCCGCGATGTGCTTGATGTGCGCCTCGCCCGCGAAGGCCGCACGGCACTCGCGCAGGCGTGCTTTGATTTCCTGCCGCACCGCGCGCGGCTTGATCTGGCGGGCTGGCCCGAAGTCGATATTTTCGCTCATGTCTGAGCAACACCATGTCTGAACAGGCACAGCGCGAACGCTCTGCCCGGCAAATCTGGGCGCGCCCCGGCGGGAGCCATGATCGGCTCGTCCGCGTCCTCCGCATTGCCCTGCCCACCGCAATTGGCGGGCTGTTGCTGTTCCTCATGTTCGCCCCCATCGCCAGCCCCAATGGCGATGTCAGCTTTGTGCTCGCCAAGGACAGCGTGTCGATGGCGAAAGAGCGGCTGCGCGTTTCCACCGCAACCTATCGCGGGGAAGACAGCAATGGCCGCCCCTTCGAGATCAGGGCCGGGTCTGCCGTCCAGCGCAGTTCGCAAGAGCCCGTCGTTCGCCTCAATGATCTGATGGCGAAAATCGAACTGGCGGACGGCCCCGCGACACTCAGCGCCAATGCCGGGCGCTACGATATGGATCGCGAGATCGTGCAGGTGGATGGTCCGCTCGTCTTCCAGTCATCCGATGGATACCGTGTGGAAGCGAGCGATGTCGCAGTTGGGCTCAAGACCCGCAAGCTCGCCAGCGCGGGTGCTGTCAGCGGCAAGATGCCGTTGGGCACTTTCAGCGCGGGCCGCATCCGCGCAGACCTTGCCCAGCGCACCGTTACGCTCGACGGGCGAGCGCGCTTGCATATCGTGCAGGGGCAGGCCAGATAGCCCCATGCGCAAAGCCCCTCCTCTTCTTTTGCTCGGCCTCGCCGCGCTTGCCACCGTTCCCGCCGTCGGTCAGGCCCTGAAAGGCCACAACACCCGCACGCCGGTGGATGTCGAGGCAGACCGCATCGAAGTGCAGGACCGGGCGGACCGCGCAGTCTTTTCCGGCAATGTCGTTGTGCGTCAGGCTGACCTCACACTCAATTCGGGGCGGCTGACCGTCGCCTATTCACGCGCTGGTGGCGGTGTCGATATTGAACGGCTCGATGCGTCTGGCGGCGTTGTGATCCGCAGCCCCAGCGAAACAGCCCGTGGCGACTTTGCGATTTATGACCTCAATCGCCGCCTCATCACCGTGGTCGGCGGCGTTGTGCTCAACCAGGGCGCCAACACCGTGCGCGGCGGGCGGCTGGTGATTGACCTCGATTCGGGCCGCGCCGTGGTCGATGGTCGCAGCACGGGCGGCGAAGGCGGCACTTCGGGGCGGGTCAGCGGACGCTTCACCGTCGCCGACACGCGCAAATAATTCACTCCAAAATCGGGTAAAAACGCGCCGCTTCTGGCGTGCTCGGCTTGCGCTCGCCCCCTTCCATGCAATATTCCTGCCAGACAGGCGCTGCCTTTACGCAAGATTCACCCGCGACTGTCATCAGGCTCGGACAAGGAATGACGATGAACGAAGCACGGCTCATTGACCGCGACAACGCGACAGCGGCGAACACCGCAGGCGGCCTTTCCGTCGTGTCGATCGCCAAGTCTTATGACAAGCGCGTCGTGCTGTCAGACGTGTCGCTCTCGGTCGGCCGTGGCGAGGTCGTTGGCCTGCTTGGCCCAAATGGTGCGGGCAAAACGACCTGCTTTTATTCGATCATGGGGCTGGTGAAGCCCGATGGCGGCCGCATCGAGCTCGATGGGCAAGATATTACGCACCTGCCCATGTATCGCCGGGCGATCCTTGGCCTCGGCTATCTGCCGCAGGAAACGTCGATTTTCCGTGGATTGACAGTTGAACAGAACATCATGGCCGTGCTCGAACTGGCCGAGCCTGACAAGGCCGCGCGCGCCGGGCGGCTGGAGCAGTTGCTGGGCGAATTTGGCCTGACGCGACTGCGCACGTCTCCGGCCATGGCGCTTTCCGGCGGTGAGCGGCGGCGCTGCGAAATCGCCCGCGCGCTGGCGGCAGACCCCTCGATCATGCTGCTCGACGAGCCCTTTGCGGGTATCGACCCCATTTCCATCGCCGACATTCGCGATCTTGTGAAAGAGTTGAAGCAGCGCAACATCGGCGTGCTCATCACCGACCATAATGTGCGCGAAACGCTCGACATCGTGGACCGCGCCTGCATCATCTATGATGGCCGCGTGCTGTTTGCGGGCAGCCCCGAAGACCTCGTCGCCGATGAAAATGTCCGTCGCCTCTACCTCGGCGAGGGCTTCAGCTTGTAATCATGGCACTCGGCCCTCGCCTCGACTTGCGGCAGAGCCAGTCGCTGGTGATGACGCCGCAATTGCAGCAGGCGATCAAGCTGCTTGCGCTCTCAAATCTCGAAATCGAGGCCTTCATCGCTGAAGAACTGGAGCGCAACCCCCTGCTCGAAGCCGAGCGTGAAGACCGCAGCGAGAGCGATGGCGACGCCCCTGCCGCAGACGATAATGATTTCGATTATGACGGCGATGGCGATGCGCCAGACCCGATCACCACAGACCGGCTGCTCGATGGCGACAGCGGCCCCGATGCCGACAGCCCGCTCGATGTCGATTATGCCGAAGAGACGTTCCACCATGACAGCGCGGCCGATGGCGGGCCGGGGCTCGATGGATCATTGGGGCTGGATGGCGGCTCCAGCGGCAGCGGCTTTGACGAAGATGGACCGGATTTTGACAGCTTCGCCGCAGACGCCCCGTCGCTGCACGATCATCTGATGACACAGGCGGGGACGGCCTTTTCCGGCCCGCACCATGTGCTCGCCAGCCATATAATCGACCAGATTGACGAGGCGGGCTATCTCTCCGGCAAGCTGCTCGACATCACCAACCGTCTGGGTGTGCCGCTGGCAATGGGCGAGGATGTGCTCGCCATCATCCAGGGCTTTGACCCCACCGGCGTCGGCGCCCGCTCGCTGGCCGAATGTATCGCGCTTCAGGCGAAGGAGGCCGACCGTTACGACCCCGCCATGGCGCGGCTGCTCGACAATCTCGATCTTCTGGCGCTGGGCCGCCTGCCCCAGCTAAGGCGCATCTGCGGCGTCGATGATGAAGACATGGCCGACATGATCCGCGAACTGCGCGGTTATGATCCCAAGCCCGGCCTGCGCTTTGGCGGCGAGCGGACGCAATCGGTGACGCCAGACATCTTTGTGGTGGAGCGCGGCAAAGGCTGGGCAGTCGAAATCAATTCGGCGAGCCTCCCCCGCCTGCTCGTCAACCGCAGCTATTATGCCGAGCTGGCGACGGGCGGCTGCGGCGATCGCAAGTCAAAGGCGTGGCTCAATGACTGCATGGCCTCTGCCAACTGGCTGGTGAAGGCGCTCGACCAGCGGCAGCGGACCATCCTCAAGGTCGCCACCGAAATCGTAAAGCAGCAGGAAGCCTTTTTCCGCCTTGGTGTCGCGCATCTCAAGCCGCTGACGCTGCGCCACATTGCCGAAGTGATCGGTATGCACGAATCAACCGTGAGCCGCGTCACCTCCAACAAATATCTCTCCTGCGCGCGCGGGCTGTTTGAACTCAAATATTTCTTCACGAGCGGCATTGCTGCGGCCGATGGCGGCGAAGCCGTGTCTGCCGAAGCCGTGAAAAGCGCGATCAAGGCGCTGATTTCCGCCGAAGACCCCAAGTCCATATTGTCGGACGACACACTGGTCGAACTGCTCAACAAACAGGGGTTCGACATTGCGCGCCGCACCGTCGCCAAATATCGTGAGGCGATGGGGATCGGATCGTCGGTTCAGCGGCGGCGGCAAAAAGCTATCGAAGCCCGCGCAGCCTGAGCGGCCTCAATCGCGGTGCGGAAGCCCGCTTCGCGCACGCGCCACGGCATCGCCCATCTTGCGCATCGCCGCTTCCAGTTCCGGCATGGCGGCTGCCAGCCCGCCCGCCATCGCGCCCGCGCCCGACACCATCGCACGGGTTGAACTGTGCACCCGTTCATCGAAATGCGGATCATCGCGCGCCGCAAGGTCACGCACTGTCTTGCCGCTCATATGCGCGGGCTTTCCCGTCAGCGGCTCCATCGCCTTCGCGACACCATCGACGCGCATATCGAGCACCGAGTCGACCATTGCTTCCATGCCGCCCGCGAGCGCGGCCTGCATCACAGGATCATTGAGCCTGTCTGCCATGGCTTGCGCCTTGTCAGTCGCGGGAGACGGCCTGTCTTGCGCGCACACCGGCGCGGACAGAACAAGAAAAGCGGTTGCGACAAGAACCTTACGCATCGTGCAAGCCTCCACCCTGCCGGATACATCCCGGCCAAGGCGCGCATATTAGGCCCGCCGAGCTTTCAGCGGGCTGAACGACGCTCAGCGATCCTTGCGCTTGGGCGGCGGCGGCAGATGCGCGGTCGCGGCCTCAACCTTCTTCATGATTTCGGGCATGGTTCGGATCAGCTCCGGCATCATTTTCTGCGTCGCGCCGGTCATTTCAGGATCGACGAAGCTCATCATCCAGCGTTTGCCGAACTCCGTGCCAGTGGGCGAGGCGAGAAAGCGGTCAAGGTCCGCGAGCTGCGCTTCGGTATAATCGCGCGCATAGATGTGCGTCATGCTCTCCCGCACCGAAGGCTCTATCTTCTCGATCACGGGAAGCATCTCGCGCATCATGACATCCATGGTGATCTTGAAGCGCTCCCGAAAATGCGGATCTTCCTTTTCGGCAAGCTCCAGCATCGTCTTGTCGCTGCCACCCTTCGCTGCGGCGTCAGGCGGCATCATGTCAGATGCACGCATTCCGAGCATGGACTCCATCATCTTGTCCATCACTTGAGTGAGTGTGCCATCCATCATCCGGCGATACGTGCCCACCGGCCAGAGCCGGTCAATGACACGAACCGCAGCAGCCGTTCTTGCCGCATCCGGTGCGGCGACAGGCGCGACCGCGGGTTGTGTCCCGGTCTGAGCAAAGGCAGAAGTCGTCATCGCGAACAGCGATGCAGCAGCCAAATGACGCCATTTCATCCCGTATTTCTCCCGTCGTTCGGCAGCGCCTAGCCCGCCTGCCCCAGCCAGACGAGCGCGGCCACGCCCGCAATGATGCGATACCAGGCAAAGGGGCCAAATCCGTAGCGCGTCACGATGGCCAGAAAGGCCTTGATGACGACGATTGCCACGATGAACGACACGACAAAGCCGATGGCGATGTTGGTAATGTCCTGCGCGGCCAGCGCCGCTCCATCCTTGTAGAGCGAGAGCGCGGTGGCGCCCATCATCGTGGGGACTGCGACGAAAAAGCTGAACTCCGCCGCCGTCTTGCGCTCAACGCCCAGCGTAAGCGCCCCCATGATCGTCGCGCCGGAGCGGCTGACGCCGGGGATCATCGACAGGCACTGGATGAAGCCGATGCCAAGCGCGGTCTTCCAGCTCATGCCTTCGACGCTGTCGGTATGGTTCTTCTTCGTCATCCGCTCGATGACGAGAATGGCGACGCCGCCAACGATTAGCGCCCATGCAACGATTTCCGGCGCGTTGAGCATCGCCTTGATCGTCTTATATGCCAGCGCGCCGATGACGGCAGATGGCAAAAAGCCAAGCAATATATTGCGCGTGAAGAGCAGCGCGCCCTGCTGCATCGAGAGCAGGCCAACCGCCACATCCCAGAAGCGCCGCCAGTAGAGCACGATCACCGCAAGGATCGCGCCGAGCTGGATGATGACATCAAACGCGCCGCCAGAACCATCCTTGAAACCCAGCAGTTCGCCCGCCAGCACCAGATGCCCCGTGGACGAGACGGGGATGAACTCGGTCAACCCCTCGACGATGCCGAGGATGATGACCGTCAGCAGATCACTCATGCCGTAACGCCGAAACGGCCATGGCGGCGATACTGGACAAGCCAGCCATGCGCGACGGCATCAAGCGGCGTCGCCGCAATGCCCAGCGTGCCAAGACCCCTGGCCTTGGGCGCAACCACATTGTCGGACTGGAGCATGATCCACTGATCGCGCGTGATCGGCGCGCCCGGCAGCCAGCCGGTGAGCGTCGCAAGCGCCGCCGAGATGGCATCAGGCACATCAAGGAAGAAGGTCTTGGAGCCCGTGCGCTCCGAAATCCAGGTGTTGAGGTCACGCATGGTCAGCACCTGCGGGCCGCCCAGTTCGAATGTCTTGCCGGCATTGGCGCTCAAATCGGCAATTGCCGCGGCAACGGCATGGCCGACATCGCCCGCAAAAACCGGCTGAAGCTTCGCATCGCCACCGATTACAGGGCAGATCGGCAGCATACGGATGAGGTTGGCAAAACGGTTGATAAAGGCGTCCTCACGCCCGAACACAACCGACGGGCGCAGAATGATCGCCTTGGGAAAGGCCGCGCGCACCACCGCCTCGCCTTCGCCCTTGGTGCGGCCATAGGTCGACTTGCTCTCCACATCGGCGCCTATGGCCGACATATGGACGAACGCTGCGACACCGGCCTGCGCCGCTGCTGCCGCCACATTGCGTGCACCATCGACATGAATGTGCTGCATATCGGCAAAGCTGCCAACAAGGTTGATGACCGCATCCACGCCCGCCACCGCAGGCGCCAGCGTTTCAGGCCGGGTAATGTCTGCCGCGATATAGCTGATCTGGCCGAGATTCGCCTGCGCCTTCAAAAACCAGGCGCGCTTGGGGCTGCGCTCTGCAACGCGCACGCGCGCGCCAGCCTTGAGCAGCGCCTCAACGACATAGCGCCCAATAAAGCCGCCGCCGCCA
Organism: uncultured Sphingomonadaceae bacterium; assembly: GCA_937873035.1. GTDB lineage: Bacteria > Pseudomonadota > Alphaproteobacteria > Sphingomonadales > Sphingomonadaceae > Aquisediminimonas. The sequence goes on from CALMVA010000002.1 coordinate 18,184, forward strand.
AAAACCGTAACCAGACCGTCTTTCATCGTCACCTGAATCCTAAATTTGCTGCCAAAGCCAATGCCCGCGCTCACGGCTGTTGACAAGCGCGAAAGGGGTGCCTAATCGCGCCGCTCGTTCCGCAGTGATCCGCTTGATCGGATCGGCGCCGTGCCCAGGTGGTGGAATTGGTAGACGCGCTGGCTTCAGGTGCCAGTGGCCGCAAGGCCGTGGAGGTTCGAGTCCTCT
>CALMVA010000003.1 GCA_937873035.1 uncultured Sphingomonadaceae bacterium
TCCGCATCGGCGTCAATGCAGGCAGCCTTGAGAAAGACCTGCTCGAAAAATATGGAGAGCCCTGCCCCGACGCGCTCGTGGAAAGCGCGCTCGACCATATCAAGCTTCTGCAAGACCGTGACTTTCACGAATATAAGGTCGCGGTGAAGGCGTCAGACGCGTTCCTTGCCGTCTCGGCCTATATGGGGCTGGCGGACTCGGTGGATTGCCCGCTGCATCTCGGCATTACCGAAGCCGGCGGGCTGATTGGCGGCACGGTGAAGAGCGCCATCGGCATCGGCAATCTGCTCTGGGCCGGCATTGGCGACACGATCCGCGTTTCGCTCTCTGCCGAACCCGAAGAGGAAGTCCGCGTCGGCTATGAAATCCTGAAGACGCTCGGCCTGCGGACGCGCGGCGTGCGCGTCGTCTCCTGCCCCAGCTGCGCGCGGCAGGGCTTTGACGTGATCCGCACCGTCCAGAAGCTTGAGGATGCGCTCCAGCACATCAAGACGCCGATGAGCCTTTCCGTCCTCGGCTGCGTCGTCAACGGCCCCGGCGAAGCGCGCGAGACGGACATCGGCATCACCGGCGGCGGCAATGGCAAGCACATGGTCTATCTCTCCGGCGTCACCGACCATCATGTCGAGGATGCCGACATGATCGGCCATATCGTGAAGCTCGTCGAAGCCAAGGCCGCCGAAATCGAGGCGGGCGCCTCGGTCAGCATGGATACACTGCACGGGAAGGCGGCATGACCATCTCCCTCCGCGTTGCCACGCGCGACGATATTGGCCTGATTGCGCAGTTCATCCGCGCGCTCGCCGATTATGAAAAGCTGCTCCACGAAGTCCGCTTTGATGAAGAAACCTTGGCCGCCAGGTTGTTTGGCCCGCGCCCTTATGCCGAAGTGCTGATTGGTGAAATTGATGGCGCACCGCAGGGCTTTGCGCTCTTCTTCCACAATTTCTCGACCTTTGAGGGCAAGCCGGGAATTTATCTGGAAGACCTGTTCGTCAACCCGGAAGCGCGCGGCACGGGGCTGGGCACGGCGATGCTGGCCGAACTCGCGCGGATTGCGGTTGAGCGCGATTGCGCGCGGCTGGAATGGTCGGTGCTTGACTGGAACGCGCCTTCCATCGGCTTCTACAAGGCGCTGGGTGCCAAGCCGATGGATGAGTGGACGGTCTTCCGTCTGGATGGCGACGCGCTGACCAGCATGGCCGCGCGTTAGGGAAAAGACGGAAAAATTACCCCTGCCGGTAGTCCGCCGTCACTTCTCCAGCGGCGCGAAGCTCTGCCTCATGGGCGGCTTCGCGCCAGCTTTCTGCCAGCGCCTCGCTTTCCCATTGCTGCATCGCGGGGTGCGATATGATGTGCGCGACCCAAGCGCCACCCGCCTCCCCCACATCCAGCCCATAGGTGCGGACCCGCCAGGCGACGGGGGCGAAGAAGGCATCTGCCGCGCTGAACGTCGCACCCGCCAGATACGGCCCGCCAAAGCGCGCCAGCCCTTCGCTCCACAATTCGCGGATGCGCGCCACATTGGCCGCGAGCGCCGCCGACATCGGCTTGGGTTTTACGCGCACTCCCACGTTCATCGTGCAATCATTGCGCAGTGCGGAAAAGCCGGAATGCATCTCGGCAACCGCACATTGCGCCCATGCCCGCGCGTCGGGATCGGTGGGCCAGACGCCCTCATGCCGGTCTGCCAGATAGAGCGCGATGCCCAGCGAGTCATACACCGTGCGGCCTTCATGCAGCAGCGCGGGCACTTGGCCAGTTGGCGAAAAGGCGCGGAACTCGGCATAATTATCGGGCTTGGTGAAAGGCTCCAGCCGATCTTCAAAGCCAAGACCCAGCCCCTTCATCAGCAGCCATGGGCGCAGGCTCCAGCTTGAATAATTCCGGTTGGCGGTGATGAGCGTATAGGCCATGTCAGAACTCCAGATCGATCGAGCGGGCAAGATCAGCCCGAATATGCGGCACGGCCAGCCAATAGTGAATGGCCGCCCAGAGGTAGAGCAGCGAGGCCGCACCCATCGCCCAGGCCAGCCCCGCACCCGGCGTTGGCGCAATCTTGGTGAAGTGATCGCTCAACGCGCCCAGCAGCACCGGGCCAAGTCCGCCGCCAACAAGCGAATAGATGAGGTTGGTGAAGGCAGAGCCAGTCGCCCGCATCCGCGGATGGAGCATATTCTGGAAGGTGCTGAAGGTCGTTCCCAGATAACAATATTGGATAAGCGCCGAGATGCCGACAAGCGTAACCGCAACCGTCGCCGTCTCGCGCGAAATGGCAAAGAGATAGAGCGGTGCCGCCCGGGGGAGCGTAAGGGGGGGAATAAGCCCATATACCCGCTTGTCGCGCCTGCCCCAACGGTCTGCCAGCATACCCGATATAACAACGCTCACTGCGGCCGGAAGCGCCGCCACTATGCCCGATGTCAACCCCGCCTCCACCAGCGAAAAGCCAAAGCGGCGGGCGAGATAGGCGGCAAAAAAGGCATTGAGGCCAAAGCCGACGAGCGAGGCAAGCGCAGAACCGATGAGCATATGCCGCATCGTGGGCCAGACCAGATAACGCTCGATCACCTTACGCATCGGCGGCACATCATCCCCCTTGGCCACGGCATCATATTGCCCGCGCGGCGGCTCTTCTACAAAGAGGTGCAGCACGACCGCAAGGATCAGCCCCGGCACGGCGGCGCAGAACAGCGCGGCCTGCCAGCCATAGCTATGTGCGATCAGCGAGCCGCCCGCCGCCCCCAGAAACGCACCGATGGGCGGCGACAGCATCGAGACGGAAATCGCCGAAGCGCGCCTTTCCGGCGGGAAATAATCGGAGATGACCGAGGAGGTTGAGGGCAGCCCCACCGCCTCCCCCACGCCCACGCCGATGCGCGCGGCGAGCAGCTGGCCAAAGCTGGTGGCAAGTCCAGTGGCGGCGGTCGCAATCGACCAGAAGAGCGTGCCGAAGGAAATGAGCGTCAGCCGCCGCGTCCGCTCTGCCACGCGCGCGACGGCCAGCCCCAGAACGACATTGAGCACGGCAAAGGCCAGCCCGTTGACAAGGCCGATCTGCGTATCGGTGAGATCAAAGTCGGCCTTGATCGGCTCCACCAGAACATTCATGATGATGCGGTCAACAAAGCCGACAATGCCAATGGCTGTCAGCACCACCAGCGCCAGCCGGGGCGACGTGCGCCGAAGCGCGGTCAATCGGGTCATGCTCTCTCCCCAAGGGTCTTTTGCCCCTTGTGAAGACAGCGGCCCGCCACTGGCAAGCCCTGCCGGGTGAAATGTCTGCCCCTGCCAGACGCCGCGCCGTTAATATTCCAGCTTGAGGCCGGGGCGCTTCCAGCGTGTCCTGGCAAGGCGTCCACTGCCGGAAAGGCAGATCCATGCGTCCATCATGTCATCGCCGCCAAAGCAGATATTGGTGGTAAAGACATCGTCGGTCGCCACGAACTCGACCAGTTCGCCTTGGGGTGAAATGACGGAAATGCCGCTTTCACCAATCGTCGCCACGCAGATATTGCCGCCCGCTTCCATGCCGAGGCTGTCAAAGAACTTATAGCCCGCCGGACGATAAATGGGGATGCCGGGGCCGCCGGGGCCTGCCGCATCATCCACCTTGCCCGGCGCGATCACGTTGAACGCCATCAGGCGGCAGGTGTAGGTTTCCGCCGCGTAAAGCCGCTTGCCATCCGGCGAAAGACCAACGCCATTGGGGTTGTTGGACGGGAAGATGACCTCTTCCAGCGCGCTGCCATCAGCCTTGGCGTAGAAGATGCCGACAATGTCGTGGCAACGCTTCGCATAATCGACCTTGCCATGATCACTGAACCAGAAGCCGCCATGGCTGTCGAACACGATGTCATTGGGGCCGCGCAGCACGCAGCCGAAATCTCCCGATTTGTAGAGCACTTCAACCGCGCCCGTCTCAATATCGACCCGCTCGATCCGGCCGCCGGTATAATCATCGGCAATACCGTGCGGCGCATATTCGCCCTTGGGGCCGCGCGCCCAGTTGAAGCCACCATTGTTGCAGCAATAAAGCTTGCCGTCTGGCCCCATGGCAAGGCCGTTGGGCCCGCCGCCGGGCTTGGCCACCACTTGCTTGCGGCCATCGGGCCACACCCGCGTAATCTGCCCCAGCGCAATCTCGGTCAGGATGATGCTGCCATCCGGCATGGCAACCGGGCCTTCTGGAAAGGCGAGGCCCTCTGTAACGATGTCCATGTTCATTGCTCTCCCATTATCTGTGGGAGAAACTTGGCAGCGGACCTGCGGCTTGAAAAGGGGCTACTTGACGCGCGTGAGGAAGGAGACGGTAAAGCTTGGCTGCCCGCCACTTGTCGCCCCAGCCATTGTGCCCGACGGGCGCACGCACAAATGGCGGATGGTGGCATCATAGCCGGCCGCTGGAGTGTCGGTGCAACTGGCAAAGGAAGCGGGCGTCGCCGCACTCTTCGACCAGCGCACATCGGTGGCGGCGTTCCACGTCAGCCCGCTTGAAACCGCACCATTGGTGAAGGTTACGGTCGTCGCGCCATCATATTCAAGCGTCGTCGGCAGGCTATCATCAATGAAGATCGAGCTTGAATCGACCGCCAGCGTGCCCGAATTGGAGATGCTGATCGAATAGCGCACGACCGCGCCGGGAATGAATTTGGGGTTGATGGTGCCGTTTACGGGGTCTGAAATGACGCTCGATGTCTTCAGCGTGGTCAGCGTGGCGTTGGCGCTTTTGGGCGTATTGGTGATGGTGCAGGTGATGATGTCCCCCAGCACGGGCGTTATCGTGGCAGGTGCTGTGGGCGTGGTGACAGCACCGGTGCGCGCGTTGGTGCACGACATGGACGCGGTATATTGCGATAGCACGGTCGAGCCAGAGGCGGCTTCGCCCAGCGGATAGCCCTGGCCCGCCGTGACCATGGTGAGCGCGGTTGCGCCATTGGCAACGGTGCTGCCGGTCCCCGTGGTGGTCGTGCTGGCGACTGTCGTCACGCCCTGCGCAATCGACATGGTGAACTGGTCCGTTGAAAAGCGCCGCGCGCCGCCCAGCGCCTTTTGGATGCGCAGATGCGGATAGGCGGTGTTGGTGAAGGTGCATTGCACCGCATCGCCAAATTGGAGCGCGCCAAAATCATAGCTCGTCGTTACAAGGCCAGTGGGCAACGGCGTTGATGATCCGGTGGCGGTGTTGGTGCAGGTCAGGCTTGGGGCGTAGCTGGTGATCGCGCTCACGCTGCCGCCCGCCATGCTCTCCGTCAGCGTCAGCGGAACACCAGAGGCAAGCGAGATGGCCGCCGCCGTAAACGGCCCGGAGCCGGTGCCCGATGTTGTGCCCGTCGCCAGCACCGATCCACTTGCGGTTGCCTTCACGTCGAACTTGAACTGGTCCGCAGAATTGATCCGCACCCCGCTGATAACCTTGGTGAGGCGCATCGAGGCGAAGCGCACGGCAAACATCACCCCCTGCAAGCCGCCGCCGACCAGTGTCGTCGTCACCGTTGTCGGGCTTGTTGAGCCAATAATATAGCCGCCCACCGTGCCCGCGACGCCGGTTTCGGTAAAGGTTGCGGTGTTCGCGCCAGAAATCGTGGGATAGGTGCTGCCGCTAATGGGGTCCACCTGATCGAGAATGGTCCACGCGCCGCCATTGGTGTTGAAAGCCAGCGATTCGCCATTGTTGGTTGATTCAGCATCGGCACCGACAAACATATAAGCCGTAATCGCGGGGGACCCAGGCGGCGGGGTGATGGTGATGGACGATATGGTGATGGTGGTGGTGCCGCCCGCATTTTGATAGAGTATCGGCTTGTTTGGAATACCGAGAAAGGCCGTATTGCCGACCGCCGCGCCTGACCATGAAGGGGCTGCCGTTGAAACCACGCCGGGCGTGCCCGATACCTTGAGATTGAAGGTCAGCGTCGCCCCGTCTGACAGGGTATAGCTGAAATTCTGACCGGCACCCGATTTGGCAGTGGTGTCGTTATAGCCCGCAAAATCCAGCCAGCAGTAGGTTTGCCAGCTGGCGGGCGCGGTGCCCTGCGAGGTCGCAGGCGCGCATATGGCGGCAAATGCAGGCCCGGATATGGCAAGAACCATCAAGGCGAACAGGCACGCTATCCAGCGCGCAACTGCCTGCTTTGTGTCGTCCCCCAACGTCATTCCCCGGCTCATACGCCCCCATCACGGGCCTGCACTCACACGTGTTGCTAAACCCAAACTATAAATATCTCCATAATGGCGTGTTCATGATCTCTTGCGCTTTACCCCTTCCAAACGGCAAGGATGCGGCATGACGATCCGCACCCTCTTCGCCACGCCCTTTTATGAAGGCGCGCTCGACAATGATGATCTGCTTGAAGAGCTGGAAGGCTCATGCCGCGCGCTGGAGGCCGATGATGTCGCCGGGCAGAACTGGTCAAAAGAACATGGCTATAAGGGCTATACCTCTTATGCCTCGCTCAATGACCTGCCGATCCGCGATCCGGCCTTTGATGATTTGAAGCGCATCATCGACAAGCACGTGCGCAGCTTTGCCAAGGCGTGTCATTTTGATCTGGGCCGCAACCCCAAGCTCGATAGCCTGTGGGTCAACATATTGAAGCCGGGCGGCACACATTCGGGCCATATCCACCCGCACAGCATTATCTCTGGCACCTGTTATGTGCTGGTCCCCAAAGGAGCGGGTGCGTTGAAGCTGGAAGATCCGCGCCTGCCGCGCATGATGGCCGCCCCGCCGCGCACGCAGGATGCGCCGCCCGAATTCCAGCCCTTTGTCTATGCAGACCCCAAGCCCGGCACGATCTTCCTCTGGGAAAGCTGGCTGACGCATGAAGTGATCCCCAGCAAGGCCAAGTCGGACCGCATATCGATCAGCTTCAACTATCGCTGATCGCGCGCTACAAGGGCGCATGACTCAGACTTACGACACAGAACTCAAACTCTTCATCAACGGCAGCTGGCGCACGGGCGAAGGCCGTGACGAGCACGCCGTCGTCAACCCCGCCACCGGAGACGCCATCGCCGGGCTGCCGCTGGCGACCCCTGCCGACCTCGATGAGGCGCTCGCTGCATCGGCCTCAGGCTTTGCACAGTGGAGCAAAACCGATGTGGAGGCGCGCGGCGCCATTCTCCACAAGGTCGCAGCACTCATCCGCGAGCGGACCGAGGCCATCGCCACGCTGCTCACGCTGGAACAGGGCAAGCCCATTGTCGAAGCGCGCGGAGAAGTCGCCTCGTCCGCCGCGCTGTTCGATTATTATGCCGAAGAAGCCAAGCGCGCGCATGGCCGCGTGCTCATCCGCCCCACCGGGCAACGCTCGCTTGTCATCAAGCAGCCCGTTGGCCCGACGGCAACCTTCACGCCGTGGAACTTCCCCGTTTACCTGATGGCCAAAAAGCTGTCCGCAGCCTTGGCGGCAGGCTGTTCCGTCATCGCCAAGCCGCCCGAAGAAACGCCGGGCTGCACCTCGGCGCTAATGAAGTGTGTGCTCGATGCGGGCGTGCCCGCCAATGTCGCCCAGCTTGTTTATGGCGTGCCCGATATGGTGAGCCGCCACATCATCGGCTCACCCATCCTCCGCAAGATCAGCTTCACCGGCTCGATTCCCGTCGGCAAGCATCTGATGCGGCTGGCGGCGGACGGCGCCAAGCGCATCACGATGGAATTGGGCGGCCACGCCCCCGTGCTCATCTTTGATGATTGCGACCTTGAAAAGACGCTCGACATGGTCGTGCCGCAAAAGTTTCGCAACGCCGGGCAGGTCTGCGTTTCACCGACGCGCTTCTATGTGCAGCGCGGCATTTATGACCGCTTCGTCGCGGGCTTTGCCGAGCGCACGAAGAAGGTCACGCTGGGCGACGGCTTTGATCCTGACACCAAAATGGGCCCGCTCGCCAATCCGCGCCGTCCCGATGCCATTGGCGCGCTGGTGGAGGATGCCCGCAAAAAGGGCGCAAAGGTTCTCGCAGGCGGCGAACGCGGCAATCAGGGCTTCTTCTTCCAGCCGACCGTGCTGGCAGATGTGCCGCTTGAGGCCGATGTGATGTCGAACGAGCCGTTCGGCCCGGTGGCGCTCATCCGCCCGTTCGACACATTTGATGAAGCCATCGAACAGGCCAACCGCCTGCCTTATGGCCTTGCCGCCTTTGCCTTCACCGAAAATGGCCGCCAGGCGAATATGCTGGGCGATGCCATTGAAAGCGGCATGGTGGGCATCAACACCTTTGCCATTTCCGTTCCCGACGCGCCCTTTGGTGGCGTCAAAGAATCGGGCTTTGGCAGCGAAGGCGGGCCGGAGGGGCTGGAAAGCTACCTCGTCACCAAGGCGATCCATCAGGCGTGAGCACAGGGCGCGTCGGTCGCATCTTCTGGATGGCGGCAGGAATAGTCTCGGTGGCGCTGGGCGTCATCGGGGCGTTCCTGCCGATATTGCCGACCGTGCCCTTCCTCATTCTGGCGGCCTTCGCCTTTTCGCGCAGCAACCCGGTGTGGGAAGCGCGGCTGATGAACCACCCGGTTTACGGCCCCAGCCTCAGGGCCTGGCGCGAGCGCGGCATTGTGAGCCGCAAGGGCAAGCTTGCCGCAACCGGCGCTTTTGCCGCCAGCATCGCGCTGGGGCTTGCGTTCATGAAGATGCCGCTTGTGCTTGTGCCGCCCATCATCGCCACGCTGTGCCTCAGCTGGCTGTGGACGCGGCCCGAAGCCTGATCTTCCCACCCGAAAACACCTCCATTAGAAGCGATCCATGACACAGACTCAAAAACGCACCGGCGGCCGTATTCTCGTTGACCAACTTGTCCTGCAGGGCTGCGACCGCATCTTTTCAGTCCCCGGCGAGAGCTTCCTCGCCGTGCTCGATGCGCTCCACGATACGCCGCAGATCCAGAATGTCGTCTGTCGTCAGGAAGGTGGCGTCACGTTCATGGCGTGCGCAGATGGCACGTTGACGGGCCGCCCCGGCGTAGCGTTCGTCACGCGCGGGCCGGGGGCGACCAATGCCTCCATTGGCGTGCACGTCGCGATGCAGGATTCGCAGCCGATGATCCTGTTTATCGGTGATGTGGACCGGGGGATGAAGGACCGCGAGGGCTTTCAGGAAGTTGATTTCGCCGCGATGTTCTCGCCGCTCGCCAAATGGGCGGTGCGCATCGATGATCCCGCGCGCATCCCTGAATATGTCGCGCGCGCCTATAATGTCGCCATGTCGGGACGCCCCGGCCCAGTCGTGATCGCGCTGCCAGAAGATATGCTGTGCGAGGAAGCCGAAGCCATGGACCGGCCCCGCATCGACCCCGTAGTGCAGGCGACCCCCGCACCGCACATGACAGACCTCGCCGCGCGGCTTGCAGCGGCCAAGTCCCCCGTCGCCATCATCGGCGGCGCTGGCTGGACGCCCGAAGCCGCGCGCGACATCCAGATTTTTGCCGAACGCTGGGGCATCCCTGTTGCGGCAGGCTTTCGCCGTCAGGATGCGATGGCCAATGACTCCGCCGTCTGGGCGGGCAATCTCGGCTATGGCCCCAACCCCAAGCTCGTGGCGCGGATCAAGGCGGCAGACCTTGTGCTGGCCATCGGAGCGCGGCTGGGCGAGGCGACGACCGACAGCTATACGCTCATCACGCCTGACCATCCCGACCAGCAGCTCATCCACGTCCATCCCGACCCAGCCGAGCTTGACCGCGTCTATCGCACCGACCTTGCCATCTGTGCGGATATGACGCGCTTTGCCGCTGCTGCCGCAGCCCTGCCCGCCCCTGCATCCCCCTTCGCAAGCGGTGCCCAAGCGCATGGCGAATGGCAGGCATGGAACACGCCCGCGCCCTTCGACACGCGCGTCGATCTGGGGATGTGCGTGGCGGCGATGCGCGGCATCCTTCCCGCCGATACAATCATCTGCAACGGCGCTGGCAATTTTTCCGGCTGGTGGCATCGCTACTGGCCCTATGGCGGCCCCGGCACGCAGCTTGCGCCCACCGCAGGCGCCATGGGCTATGGTCCCCCCGCCGCCGTTGCCGCCGCCTTGCGCCGCCCCGGCCAGAGCGTCGTCGCACTCGCGGGCGATGGCGACTTCATGATGAACGGGCAGGAACTGGCGACCGCCATGCAATATGGCTGCGACCTGATCGTCATTCTGGTCGACAATGGCGTTTACGGCACCATCCGTATGCATCAGGAGCGCGAATATCCTACCCGCGTCTCCGGCACGGCGCTGAGCAACCCGGATTTTGCAGCCCTCGCCCGCGCCTATGGCGGCTGGGCGGCAACGGTGGAAACAACCGACGCCTTCGCGCCCGCACTTCAAGAGGCGGCGAACCGCAAGGGGCTAAGGCTCCTGCACCTCAAGACCGACCCTGAGCGCATCAGCGCGGGGACGACAATTTCGGCGCTACGGGGGAAGTAGTCAAAAATTCTTCCGTCATGCCAGCGCAGGCTGGCATCTCGTGCGCCAGCCCGACAAGACCCCAGCCTGCGCTGGGGTGACGGTGACTGGGAACCCCGTGACGGTGAAAGCACCCAGCGTCATGCCAGCGAAGGCTGG
>CALMVA010000004.1 GCA_937873035.1 uncultured Sphingomonadaceae bacterium
CGCCGGTGATGTCGTTGCGCAGTTCGTCCAGCGTGTAGCCCACCGCCAGCTTGGCGGCGACCTTGGCAATCGGGAAGCCGGTGGCCTTGGAGGCCAGCGCCGACGAGCGCGACACGCGCGGGTTCATTTCGATGACGATCAGGCGGCCATCCTTAGGATTGACTGCGAACTGCACGTTCGAACCACCTGTTTCCACGCCGATTTCACGCAGCACCGCAATCGATGCGTTGCGCATGATCTGATATTCCTTGTCGGTCAGCGTCAGCGCAGGCGCCACCGTGATCGAGTCGCCCGTATGGACGCCCATCGGATCAATATTCTCGATCGAGCAGATGATGATGGCATTGTCGTTCCGGTCACGGACGACTTCCATCTCATATTCCTTCCAGCCGAGGAGCGATTCCTCGATCAGGACTTCGGTCGTCGGCGAGGCATCAAGCCCGCCCGTCACGATGTTGATGAATTCCTCGCGGTTATAGGCAACCCCACCGCCCGTGCCGCCCATGGTGAAGCTGGGGCGGATGATCGATGGAAGCCCGGTGCGTTCCAGCACCTCAAGCGCCTCTTCAAGCGTGTGCGCAATGCCCGACCGCGCCGATTCCAGCCCGATCTTGTCCATCGCATCGCGGAACTTGATGCGGTCTTCCGCCTTGTCGATGGCTTCGGCATCAGCGCCGATCATCTGGCAGCCGAATTTTTCCAGCGTGCCATCGTTGAACAGCGCAAGTGCGGTATTGAGCGCGGTCTGCCCGCCCATCGTCGGCAGGATCGCGTCGGGGCGTTCCTTTTCGATGATCTTCGCCACGATTTCGGGCGTGATCGGCTCGATATAGGTCGCATCGGCCAGTTCGGGATCCGTCATGATCGTCGCCGGGTTCGAATTGACGAGGATGATGCGATAGCCCTCTTCCTTCAGCGCCTTCACGGCCTGCGTGCCCGAATAATCGAACTCGCACGCCTGACCGATGATGATCGGCCCGGCGCCAACGATGAGGATGGAGGAGATGTCGGTTCTTTTCGGCATTAGTTCTTCTTCCCCATCATCCCGACAAATTTTTCAAACAGATAGTGGCTATCCTGCGGGCCGGGCGAGGCTTCGGGGTGGTATTGGACGCTGAAGGCGGGCTGATCTGTCAGCTCAAAGCCGCAGTTGGAGCCGTCAAACAGCGAGACGTGCGTTGCGCGGGCATTGGCGGGGAGCGTTTCCGCATCGACCGCAAAGCCGTGGTTCATGCTGGTGATCTCGACCGCGCCGTCCTCCAGCCGCTTGACCGGATGGTTCGCGCCGCGATGGCCCTGATGCATCTTCTCGGTGGTCGCGCCGACCGCAAGGCCGAGCATCTGGTGACCGAGACAAATGCCGAAGAGCGGCTTCTTCGTGTCCAGCCACTGCTTGATGACAGGCACCGCATATGCACCCGTCGCCGCAGGATCGCCGGGGCCATTCGAGAGGAACAGGCCGTCGGGCTTGTGCGCCATGATGTCTTCAAAGCTGGCAGAAGCCGGCACAACCGTCACCTGCGCACCGGCATCGACCAGATTGCGCAGGATGTTGCGCTTGATGCCATAGTCAATCGCCACGACCTTGGGGCCCTTGGGATTGGCGCTGCCCACGGCATAGCCATCCTTCAGCGTCCACAAGCCATCGGCCCAGTCATAAGTCTGGAGCGTCGTTACATCCTTGGCGAGGTCCATGCCTTCCAGCCCCGGCCATGCCTTGGCCTGCGCCAGAAGTGCCGGAACATCAAAGCTGCCCGATGCCGAATGGGCGATAACGCCATTGGGTGCGCCGCCAAGGCGGATCATCCGGGTCAATGCGCGCGTGTCGATGCCTGACAGGCCGATACGGCCATTGGCCTTCATCCACGCATCAAAATGCTGGGCGCTACGAAAGTTGGAAGGGTCCGTCACATCCTGCCGGACGATGCAGCCCAAAGCGTGCGGATTGGTCGCTTCAATATCTTCGGGGTTGGTCCCGACATTGCCGATATGCGGGAAGGTGAAGTTGATGATCTGCCCGGCATAGCTGGGGTCGGTCATCACTTCCTGATAGCCCGTCATCGCGGTGTTGAAGCATATTTCGCCAGCGGCGGCGCCCTCGGCACCAAAGCCACGGCCCCAAAGGATCTCGCCGGACTCCAGAACCAGAACGCCTGTCGCTCCGCTGGGCGCGCGCGTGCTGGTGGGGTCGGCCATGATCGGGGCGCTCCTTATTAGGTGTTTCGGCGATGTCGCTAAGGCACCCCCGCTAGAGATGGTGCGCCGCAGCGTCAATCTATTAAAACAGCTTTTCCCCAGCTAAGGGGACAACTTTCCATTGACCGAGAGAAAAGAATGATTCGCGACGACATCAAGTCCGCGCTCGTTGTGGCCATGAAGGCCGGTGACAAGCCGAAAACCGCCACCATCCGCCTCATTCAGGCGGCAATCAAAAACCGCGACATCGAAGCGCGCACCGGCAAGGCGCCCGCCGATGACGATACGCTCGTCATCGAAGTGTTGCAGAAAATGGTGAAGCAACGCCGCGAATCGATTGAGCTTTATGTGAAGGGCAACCGTCAGGAACTGGCCGACATCGAAGCCGCCGAGGTCGTGGTGATCGAGGAGTTCCTCCCCGCACAGATGAGCGAAGAGGAAACCCGCGCCGCAATCGAAGCCATCAAGGCAGAACTGGGTGCCACCAGCGTGAAAGACATGGGTCGCGTGATGACAACGCTCAAGGAGCGCCACGCCAGTTCGCTTGATATGTCAAAGGCAAGCGCCCTCGTGAAGGCGGCGCTCAACTGACGCTCTCCCCCGCCTGGCTTGATGAACTGCGCGCGCGGACGCTTTTGTCCGCGCTCGTCGGGCGCACGGTCAAGATCACCAAGGCGGGGCGCGAGTTCAAGGGCTGTTGCCCATTCCACAATGAAAAGACGCCCAGCTTCTACGTCAATGACGAGAAGGGCTTCTACCATTGCTTTGGTTGCGGCGCGCATGGCGATGCCATCCGCTGGATGACCGACCAGCGCGGGCTTCCCTTCATGGACGCCGTAAAGGAACTGGCCGATGCGGCGGGCCTCGACGTGCCCGCCCCCGACCCCCGCGCCGCCCAAAAGGCAGAACGGGCAAACTCGCTCTATGACGTCATGACGGCTGCGGCAGACTGGTTTGCCGAGCAGTTAAACGGCGTAGAAGGTGGCGAGGCGCGCGCTTACATCGAAAAGCGCGGATTGAAGCCCATCACCGTCAAGACCTTCGGGCTTGGCTATGCGCCCGACAGCAAGGGCAAGCTCAAGGCCGCGCTTGCCCGCTTTGGCGAAGACAAGCTGATCGAGGCCGGGCTCCTCATCAAGATGGATGACAAGGACAGCTATGATCGCTTCCGCGGTCGCCTGATGATCCCCATCCGCGATGTGCGCGGACGCGTGATTGCCTTTGGCGGGCGCATCCTTGGCGCGGGCGAACCCAAATATCTGAACTCACCCGATACCCCACTCTTCGACAAGGGGCGCACGCTCTACAATCTTGATCGCGCAGGCCCCGCCAACCGCAAGACCGGACGCGTCCTCGTGGTGGAGGGCTATATGGACGTCATCGCGCTTGCGCAGGCGGGCATCGAGGATGCCGTGGCACCCCTTGGCACGGCACTGACCGAACACCAGATCGAACGGCTCTGGCGACTGACAGGCTCTCCCACATTGTGCTTCGATGGCGACGCGGCCGGGCAGAAGGCCGCCATCCGCGCAATTGGTCGCGCCTTGCCGGGGCTTGCCCCTGCCCGCTCGCTCCAGTTCGTGACGTTGCCACAGGGGCAAGACCCCGATGACCTTATCAAAGCGGGCGGTCGCAGCGCGATGGAGGCCCTGCTCGACCGCCCTGAGGCGCTTGTCGACCGCCTCTGGCGGCATGAACTCGATGCAGAACCGCTGACCACGCCCGAAGCGCGCGCAGGGCTGCGCCAACGGCTCTATGAGCAGGCCAAGTCGATCGAAGATCCCGGCGTGCGCGATCAATATCAGCTCGAATTCCGGCGGCGCTTCGACGAAGCCTTCCGTCGCGCGCCCCAGCCCCGGCAAATGGCGCCGCGCGGCACCCCGCGACAGTTCCAGAAAGGCCGTTTTCAAGCCTTTGAACCGCCGCCCACTTCCAAGACACGCTCGATCAGCGGCGACGGTGTCGATCCGATCTACGCACGCGCCATTCTCGCCGGTTTGCTCAACCATCCGGCGGTTATTCTGGCGTGCGCAGAAGCCCTCGCCACGCTGCCGATTGCCGACCGTGATCTGGATGCGCTCAGAAACCATCTGCTCGATGCAGCTTATGACAATCCCGCGCTTGATTCTGCGGCGCTAATCACCATATGCGAGCAACATGGTTTTGGTGCGCTTGCGGCACAGTTGGTCGATGTGAATGGGCTTGCCTTTTCCTTCACCCGGCGGCAGGCGGATGCGGAACTGGCCCGAAGGGATTTGGGGATGGCGATCGAGGCTCTGGCTGCGCGTCCTGAACTGGATGCAGCGTTGGCCGCCGCGACCGCGCGCCTCGCTGAACATTGGGACGAAACGGGGTTTGCCGAGCAGATGCGCCTTCTGGAGGCGCGCCGCGAAGCCGATGCGAGGCTGGCCTCGCTGGCGGAACGCTCCGGCGAAAGTGATTGAAGAAGGGTATATCGGGTCACATGGCCAAAACTGACACTGCGGACACGATGGACAAGGACGGCACCGATGCGCCGCTTATCGACCTCAACGAAGCCTCGATCAAGAAGCTGATCGCCCGCGCCAAAAAGCGCGGCTACATCACTTATGACGAATTGAACGAAGCGCTGCCGCAAGACCAGATGTCGTCCGAGCAGATCGAAGACGTGATGGCCGCCATCAATGATATGGGCGTAAACATCGTCGAGAACGAGGAAGCCGCCGAAGACGGCGAGGAAAGCGAATCCGAAGACGATATTGAAGCGGTTGACACCGCCGACCCGCTCGGCGCGCCCGTTGTTGAAAAGAAGAAGGAAACCGTTGATCGCACCGACGATCCGGTCCGTATGTATCTGCGCGAAATGGGCGCGGTGGAGCTTTTGAGCCGCGAGGGCGAAATCGCCATCGCAAAGCGCATCGAAGCGGGCCGCGACACCATGATCCTTGGGCTGTGCGAAAGCCCCATCACCTTCAACGCGATTATCGACTGGTCGAGTGCGCTGAATGAAGGCACGATGCAGCTGCGCGAAATCCTTGATCTCGAAGCGATGCTTTCCAAGGGGCCCGCCCCCGAAGCCTTGACCGACGAGGAAGAAGACGGCGACGGCGAAATTTCTGAAAAGACCGCCGGCCCTTCCTACAAGGAAGAAGAAGACGTTCAGGAAGAAGCCTCATCGGACGATGAGGATGAGGATTCGATGATCGAGCGCCGCATGAAGGCGCAGGCCGAAGACGATGATGAAGACAACACGCTCAGCCTCGCCCAGATGGAAGAGACGCTGAAGCCTGAAGCGCTGGAACGCTTTGCGCGCATCACATCGCTCTATAAAAAGTTCTCGAAGATCCAGAGCGCGCGCATGGAAGCCATGTCCGCCGGGCAGGACTTCCCTTCGACAGAAGAGAAGAAATATCACAAGCTGCGCGAAGAGCTGACCGCAGAGGTTGAAAGCGTTCAGTTCCACAATTCCAAGATCGAATATCTGGTCGACCAGCTTTATAGCTATAACCGCCGCCTGACCGCGCTTGGCGGCCAAATGTTGCGTTTGGCCGAGCGCCACCGTGTGCAGCGCAAGTCGTTCCTCGATTGCTATGTCGGGCGGGAGCTGGATGAAAACTGGCTCGAAACGGTGCGCGTTATCGACAAGAAATGGGCCGCCTTCGCCGAAAACGAAGCCGATGCCGTTGAGCGCATCCGCAACGAAATCTCAGAAATCGCACAGGCGACGGGTATGTCGCTTCCCGAATTCCGCCGCATCGTCAACATGGTGCAAAAGGCGGAACGCGAGGCGCGCATTGCCAAGAAGGAAATGGTGGAAGCCAATCTTCGCCTCGTGATCTCGATTGCGAAGAAATACACCAATCGCGGCCTGCAATTCCTCGACCTTATTCAGGAAGGCAATATCGGCCTGATGAAGGCGGTTGATAAATTCGAGTATCGCCGCGGCTACAAGTTCTCGACCTATGCGACATGGTGGATCCGTCAGGCGATCACGCGCTCGATCGCAGACCAGGCGCGCACCATCCGTATTCCGGTCCACATGATCGAAACGATCAACAAGCTCGTCCGCTGCTCGCGTCAGTTCCTCCACGAAACGGGCCGCGAGCCGACACCGGAAGAGATGGCCGAGCGCCTTTCGATGCCGCTCGAAAAGGTCCGCAAGGTCATGAAGATCGCCAAAGAGCCGATCTCTCTTGAAACGCCGATTGGCGATGAGGAAGATTCGCACCTTGGTGACTTTATCGAGGACAAGAACGCGATCATCCCGGTGGATGCCGCGATCCAGCAGAACCTCAAGGAAACCGTCACCCGCGTGCTCGCCAGCCTCACCCCGCGCGAAGAGCGCGTGCTGCGTATGCGCTTTGGCATCGGCATGAATACCGACCATACGCTGGAAGAAGTTGGCCAGCAGTTCAGCGTCACGCGCGAGCGCATCCGCCAGATCGAGGCCAAGGCGCTCAGGAAGCTCAAGCATCCAAGCCGCAGCCGCAAGATGCGGTCGTTCCTCGACCAGTAATAGAAACGGGGCCTTCGGGCCCCGTTTTTTGTTGGGCGTGGATAAAGTCCGCGCCTGTGGAGCCTGCCCATATCCGTCATGCCAGCGCAGGCTGGCATCTCATCATCCACTCCGCCAATGCAAGGATGCCAGCCTGCGCTGGTATAACGGGCGGGTCATCCTGTGCCCAAGCAAACAAAAAAGCCCCGCATTCCTGCGGGGCTTCTTCATTGCCGAAAACGGGCCTGAAATCAGGCGGCGTCTTCGAGATCTTCTGCGGTGAACACCGGGCCCGAATCCTGACCCTTGGCGCTCACGTCGCGATCAATGAATTCGATGATCGCCATCGGGGCGGCGTCCGACGCGCGGATGCCAGCCTTGACGATGCGGGTGTAACCACCGGCACGGTCCTTGTAGCGTTCTGCCAGAACGTCGAACAGCTTCACAAGCTGCGCGTCGTCAAGCAGACGGGCATGGGCCAGACGACGGTTCGAAAGACCACCCTTCTTGGCAAGCGTGATAAGCTTTTCGACATAGGGGCGAAGTTCCTTCGCCTTGGCGAGCGTCGTGGTGATCTGCTCGTGCTTGATAAGCGCTGCCGACTGGTTGCGGAAAAGCGCGATGCGGTGGGCCGAGGTGCGCTGAAGCTTACGACCTGCGCTGCGATGTCTCATGTTACTTCCTTTCGTTCGTCAGGGGGCCGGATTAAGGTTCCCCCAGCCAGGCGGTGTTATGGGCCACCGCCCTTCGCCCTGATGCGCCCGGCCCGTCACGGGCGTAAATCCCGTAACGTCAGTCGGCCAGATTGGCCGCTGGCCGACCGGTCGCGTTCGCCTTGCGAACCGCCACGCTGTTGCGCTGTGCGGCTCGCTCCGGCTTAGCCAAGCAGTTCCTGCTCAAGCTTCTTGGCCATGTCTTCGATGTTCTCAGGCGGCCATCCGGGGATGTCCATGCCGAGACGCAGGCCCATAGACGACAGCACTTCCTTGATTTCGTTCAAGGACTTGCGGCCAAAGTTCGGCGTGCGAAGCATTTCAGCTTCTGTCTTCTGAACCAGATCGCCAATGTAGATGATGTTGTCGTTCTTGAGGCAATTTGCCGAACGGACCGACAGTTCCAGCTCGTCCACCTTCTTGAGAAGGAAGCGGTTGATCTGGTTCGAATCGCTCGCGGCTTCCGGTGCGCTTGCAGGCGCTGCCATGCCGATAAGCTGCGACGACTGCGCCAGAGCTTCGTCGAAGTGAACGAAGAGCTGGAGCTGATCCTGAAGGATGCGCGCGGCATAAGCCACGGCATCGTCCGGCGACACGGTGCCATCGGTTTCAATGGTCAGCGTGAGCTTGTCATAGTCCAGTTCCTGGCCGACGCGGGTGTTTTCTACCTTATACGAGACCTGACGGACCGGCGAGTAGAGCGCATCGACCGGGATGAGGCCGATGGGCGCATCCGCCGGGCGGTTGGAGGCCGCCGCGACATAGCCCTTGCCGGTATCCGCCGTCAGTTCCATGTTGAGCGTCGCGCCCTGATCGAGGTGACAGATCACCAGATCGGGGTTCATCACTTCGATGTCGCCCGAAACGGCAATGTCGCCAGCCTTGACTTCCGCCGGGCCAGTTGCCGAAAGCTGAAGCCGCTTGGCACCATCGCCCTGCATACGCAGCGCAATCTGCTTCACGTTCAGCACGATGTCGGTCACGTCTTCGCGAACGCCCGCAAGGCTGGAGAATTCATGAAGCACGTTCTCGATCTTGATCGAGGTTACGGCCGCACCCTGAAGCGACGAAAGAAGAACGCGACGCAGCGCATTGCCCAGCGTCAGGCCAAAGCCGCGCTCAAGCGGTTCGGCAACGAAAGTCGCCTTGCGCAGCGGATCGCCGCCGGTCTTCTTTTCCAGGGTGTCGGGCTTTTTCAGTTCCTGCCAGTTCTTGAGATTAACTGCCACGGTGTTCCCCTTGGGGTTGGGTGGAAAGCGCGTCCGCCTGCCACCGATTGAAACGTCACGGGCCGGGTGCGCGTATCACACGCGCCCGGCAGAAATCGAAATCAGACGCGACGACGCTTGGACGGGCGGACGCCGTTGTGCGGGATCGACGTCACGTCACGAATCGCCGTGATGGTGAAGCCGACCGCCTGCAACGCGCGAAGCGCCGATTCACGGCCCGAACCAGGGCCCTTCACTTCGACTTCGAGTGTGCGGACGCCATGTTCGGCGGCCTTCTTGCCAGCATCTTCAGCGGCCACCTGAGCGGCATAAGGCGTCGACTTGCGGCTGCCCTTGAAGCCCATCATGCCAGCCGACGACCATGCGATGGCATTGCCCTGCGCGTCGGTGATCGTAATCATCGTGTTGTTGAAGCTGGCGTTAACGTGCGCGACGCCGGCCGTGATGTTTTTGCGTTCCCGCCGACGAAGGCGCTGAGGTTCGCGTGCCATAAGGAAATCCTGACTTTACTGAATGCTTGAAACAGCGGTGTGAATGAGCAAGTTTTCTTGGACAGTCCCCCGGACTGTCCGAAAACTTACTTCTTCTTACCGGCGATCGGCTTGGCCTTGCCCTTGCGGGTGCGCGCATTGGTGTGCGTGCGCTGGCCACGGACCGGAAGGCCCTTACGATGGCGAAGGCCACGATAGGACGCGAGGTCCATCAGGCGCTTGATGTTCATCGACGTTTCACGACGAAGATCACCTTCCACCGTATAGTCGGCGTCGATCGTTTCGCGGATGTGCAGGACTTCCTGGTCCGACAAATCCTGAACGCGGCGCTCTTCAGCGATGTTCAGCTTGGTGACGATTTCCTTGGCTTTGGCCGGGCCGATGCCGTGGATATACTGGAGCGCGATCAGAACGCGCTTGTTGGTCGGGATGTTAACACCCGCAATACGTGCCATTGGTAACTTTCTCCTGCTCCACAGGCCGACGGGCAAGGCCAGCCTATCTCGACGCTTTGCACCCCACTCAATGCACAAACGCGGCGAACGCAAAAAGGCGTCGCCGTGAAGACGGTGATATGGGATGGAGTTGCTCTATAGCGCCACACAGGCTGAGTCAAGCACGCCGCTTGCGCCTCCCCCCTCTTCGGGACTAGCCTTGCCCCGTATAAAACACAGCCCGGCATAAAATCGACCAGAGGAGATTACCATGCGCGCGCCGACCACGCTGACCTTGTTCACGCTTGCAGCCCTGCCCTTTGCCGTCAGCCCCGCCAACGCGGCACTTGAGGCAGGAAGTGCTGCCCCCAACTTCACCACCAAGGCCGCCATGGCTGGCAAGACGTTTGACTTCAGCCTTGCCAAGCAGCTCAAGAAGGGGCCGGTCGTCCTCTATTTCTTCCCCGCCGCCTTTACGCCGGGCTGCACTGTGGAGGCCAACCAGTTCGCAGAAGCGACGCCTGAGTTCAGGAAACTCGGCGCGACGGTCGTCGGTATGTCCGCTGATCCTGTCGAAACGCTGGCTAAATTCTCAACTTCTGAATGTCGCAGCAAATTTGCGGTCGCCTCAGCCAGCCCGACCGTCATCAACGCCTACGACGTCAAGCTGGCCTTCACGGGCAAGAGCGATCGGACATCCTATCTGGTGTCGCCGGGCGGAAAGGTAATCGCCGCATGGTCCGCTCTTGATTACCGCGAGCACGTGCCAAAGATGATGACCGCGCTCAAGGCCTGGCGCGCCGCGGGGCAAAAGGCGCGCTAACGCGCCTTTTTGTAACGTGCGCGGAAGTCTGCCGCGAAGGCGGCAAACCGCCCTTCGGCAATGGCTGCGCGCATCGCCGCCATCAATTGCTGATAAAACCACAGATTATGCTCGGTCATCAGCATCGCGCCGAGCATTTCCCCCGATCTGACGAGGTGGTGGAGATAGGCCTTGCTCCACTCGCCAACCGGCGAGGCGGGATCGAGCGGCTCCATGTCTTCGGCATATTTGGCGTTGCGGATGTTGACCGGACCATCCCAGGTAAAGGCCTGCCCGTTGCGGCCGGAACGTGTCGGCAGCACACAATCGAACATATCAACGCCGCGCTCTACAGCCCCCACCAGATCATCAGGCTTGCCAACGCCCATCAGGTAGCGCGGCTTGTCGAACGGCAATTGGTCGGGCGCGAAATCGAGCGTGGCGAACATCGCCTCCTGCCCCTCGCCCACCGCAAGCCCGCCAATGGCATAGCCATCAAAGCCGATGTCGATAAGGGCATCGGCGGACCGTCTCCGCAGTTCTTCATCAAGCGAGCCTTGCTGGATGCCGAATAGTGCAGAACGCGCCGCATGATCCCCGCCTGCATCAAACGCATCGCGCGAGCGTTTGGCCCAGCGCATCGACATTTCCATCGAACGCGCGGCAACATCGCGCGACACGCCGTGCGCGGGGCACTCGTCAAACGCCATCACGATGTCCGACCCCAGCAGCCGCTGGATTTCCATCGAACGCTCAGGGGTCAGCATATGCCGCGAGCCGTCAAGGTGGCTCGCAAAGCGGACGCCTTCCTCCGTAATCTTGCGCAGCGAGGCGAGGCTCATCACCTGATAACCGCCGCTGTCGGTGAGAATGGGCCGATCCCAGCCCATGAATTTGTGAAGCCCGCCCAGCCGGTCCATCCGCTCCGCCCCCGGCCGAAGCATCAGATGATAGGTATTACCGAGGATGATGTCCGCCCCCAGCGCGCGCACATCCTTGGGCTTCATCGCCTTTACGGTCGCCGCCGTGCCCACCGGCATGAAGGCCGGTGTGCGAATGTCGCCGCTCATCATGCGGATAACGCCGGTCCGCGCCTTGCCGTCGGTCGCGGAAATCGAGAAGTCAAAGCGCGGTGCAGTCATGCCCGCGCCCTATAGTGCCGCCAGCCCGTTTGCCAAGCTTGGCCCTGTCCGCCTGAATTTGTCATAGATCAAAGATTGTATGTTTTGCATACTATATTTCCCTCCTTGCCAGTTCAATTCCGGGCGAGGAGAGATGCGATGCAAAGTGCGACCGCAAAGCGGACGATAGCGGGGACGCCCGTGTTCGACGGCGATGCCGCGAAAAAGGGTTATGCCATCAACGCGATGTGCTTTTCCTTCAACGAGAAGGAGAACCGCGAGGCCTTCCTTGCGGACGAGGAAGCCTATTGCGCAAAATTCAGGCTGACGCCCGAACAGCGCGAAGCCGTGAAGGCCCGCAATGTTCTTGCGATGATCGCGGCTGGCGGCAACGTCTATTATCTTGCCAAGCTCGCCGGAATTTTCGGCCTCAATGTGCAAGACCTTGGGGCGCAGCAAACGGGCATGAGCGTCGCCGAATTCAAACAAAAGCTGCTCGATCAGGCAAAGGGGATCTGACATGGCCAAGGTTATCGGCGGAATTTTCACCAGCCACGTGCCAGCCATTGGCGGCGCCATTGCAAAGGGCCTTCAGGAAGACCCCTATTGGAAGCCGTTCTTTGACGGGTTCAAACCCATTCACGAATGGCTCAAGCACAACAAGCCGGATTATGTCGTCACCTTCTCGAACGACCACGGCCTCAACTTCTTTCTCGATAAGATGCCGACCTTCGCGGTGGGTGCAGCGGACATTTACAACAATGCCGATGAAGGCTGGGGCCTGCCGCTCTTCAAGCCGGTTCCGGGCTCGGCTGATCTTTCATGGCACATCATTGAAACGCTGGTGGCCGAAGAATTCGACATCACCACCTGTCAGGAAATGCTGATCGACCATGCCTTGTCGATCCCGCTCGAACTGGCGTGGCCCAACCGCGACTCCTATGATTTCAAACTCGTTCCGGTGGGCATCAACACCGTGCAGCATCCCCTGCCCAGCCCCAAGCGCGCGCTGGCGCTGGGCCGTGCCGTCCACAAAGCGATCCAGAGCTTCGACAAGGATGCCAAGGTGCTCATCTTCGGCACCGGTGGGCTGTCTCACCAGCTTGATGGCGAACGTGCGGGCTTCATGAACCCGGACTATGACAAGTTCTGCATGGACAATCTGCCCGCCAACCCCGACGCGCTGACCAAGCACAGCGCGCTCGACGTGGTGGAGCTGTCGGGCAGCCAGGGCATCGAAATCCTCAACTGGATCGCGGCACGCGGGGCGATGGGCGATGGTGTGACGGAAGCCAGCCGCAACTACCACATCCCCATCTCGAACACGGCGGCAGCGACAGTGCTGATGACGACGGAACACGCGCTCGTCGCGGCTTAGAAGCCGCATTTGATCGGCGGCTGCAAATCCTGTAGCAGCCGCCGACCATGCTCAATATCAACGGTATCACCGTGCGTCTTGGCGGACGCACCATCATTGACCGCGCCAGCGCCGCGCTTCCGCCTCGCAGCCGCATTGGGCTGATCGGGCGTAATGGCGCAGGCAAATCCACCCTGATGAAAGTGATGATCGGCGCGCTCGATCCTGACGAGGGCAGTCTGGATATGCCGCGCAACACGCGCATCGGCTATATCGCACAGGAAGCCCCCAGCGGCACCGCCACCCCCATCGACACCGTTCTCGCTGCGGATACCGAGCGGGCGGCTCTCATGCATGAGAGCGAGAATTGCGACGATATGGACCGTCTGGGCGAAATCTATGAACGCCTGACCGCGATTGATGCCTATACCGCCAATGCCCGCGCCGCGCGTATTCTTGTGGGCCTCGGCTTTGATGAAGAGATGCAGCAGCGTCCGCTCGACAGCTATTCGGGCGGCTGGAAGATGCGCGTGGCGCTGGCGGCCCTGCTCTTTTCCGAGCCTGATTTACTTCTGCTCGACGAACCCTCGAACCACCTCGATCTTGAAGCGACGTTATGGCTGGAAAGCTTCCTGAAAGCCTATCCGGGCATGATGGTTGTCATCAGCCATGAGCGCGATCTGCTCAACAATGTGGTCGACAATATCCTCCACCTCGAAGGCGGCAAGGTAACGCTTTACGCGGGCGGCTATGACAGCTTTGAGCGCCAACGGGCCGAGCGCGCAGCACAACTGGCCGCCGCGAAAGCCGCACAGGACGCGCAGCGCGCCAAGCTTCAGGATTATATCGCCCGCAACAGCGCCCGTGCCAGCACCGCCAAGCAGGCGCAATCGCGCGTCAAGGCTTTGGCCAAGATGCAGCCCATCGCCGCACTGGCGGAAGCCCCCACATTGTCGTTCGACTTCCCGAACCCTGATCCGCTGCGCCCGCCGCTCATCACGCTTGATCTCGCAAGCGTCGGCTATGCCGCCGACACGCCCATCTTGCAGCGACTGAATCTGCGGATCGACCCTGATGATCGCATCGCCCTGCTGGGCCGCAACGGCAACGGCAAGACGACGCTCGCCCGCCTGCTTGCAGCGCAATTGACGCCGATGGATGGCGCGATGAACGCTTCGGGCAAGATGAAGGTCGGCTATTTCACCCAATATCAGGTGGAAGAGCTTGATGGCGATGATACGCCGCTCGAACATATGACGCGCCAGATGCAGGGCGCAACGCCTGCCGCCGTGCGCGGGCAACTGGGTCGCTTCGGCTTTTCGGGCGCCAAGGCGACAACCGAAGTCAAGAAGCTCTCCGGCGGCGAACGCGCCCGGCTCGCGCTGGCGCTCATCACGCGAGATGCCCCGCATCTGCTCATCCTCGACGAGCCGACCAACCACCTGGACGTTGATGCCCGCGAAGCACTGGTGCAGGCGCTCAACGGCTTTGACGGTGCCGTGGTGCTCGTCAGCCATGATCGTCATATGCTTGAGCTGACGGCGGATCGGCTGGTTCTGGTCGATTCCGGCACCGCGAAAGAATTTTCCGGCAGCATCGAGGATTATACCGACTTCATCCTCGGCAAGAACCAGCCCAAGGCTGACTCCGCCTCTTCCAAGGGCGGCAAGAAAAATGATCGCGCGGCCAACGCCCAGGCACGCGAACAGGCCAAGCAGTTGCGCAAGGCGCTGAACACCGCCGAGACAGAGCTTGCCCGGCTGACAAAGGAGCGTAACGCCATCGACGAGGCCATGTTTGATCCCGCAAAGGCCGGACCAAAATATGCCAAGATGACGATGGGCGAACTTTCCCGCCTGCGTGGACAGGTAAATTCCCAAGTTGAAGACGCCGAAGCGCAATGGCTTGAACTGTCGGAACAGATCGAACTGGCGGCCTGAACATTTGACACACGCTCCCGCCTCGTGTGTCTGGCACCGGACAACAAAGCTGGAGAGAGACGCATGAAAAATCTGTTCGACCTGACAGGCAAGGTCGCGCTCGTGACGGGCGGCAATGGCGGCATTGGCATCGGCATGGCTGAAGGTCTGGCGCAGCATGGCGCGACAGTCATTATCTGGGGCACCAATGCCGACAAGAACGCAGCCGCCGTGGAGCGGCTCGCCAGCCATGGCGGCACAGTGCGTTCAGCCCTTGTCGACGTTTCCGACGAAGACGCCGTGAAAGCGGGGATTGGCGAAATCCTTGGAGAGTTCGGACGGATAGATCAGGCGATCGCCAATGCTGGCATCGGCCAGTCACGCAAGGATATGTTCGACATCAGTCTCGACGATTTCCGCAAACTGGAATCGATCAACGTCCACGGCGTTTTCACCACGCTGCGGGAGGCCGCCCGCCACATGATCGAGCGGCACGGCGTGGGCCATGGCGGCGGATCGCTTGTCGCCGTCGCCTCAACCGCCGCCATCCATGGTGCGGCGCGCAACGAGCATTATGGCGCGACCAAGGGCGCCGTCATTTCATTGTGCCGGGCAATGGCCGTTGAGCTGGCCCGCCACCAGATCACCGTCAATTCGATCCTGCCGGGCTGGATTCGCTCTGACATGACGGGCGCCTTGCAGGAAAACGCCAAGTTCAACGAGCGCGTCATCGGACGCGTGCCCATGGGCGGCTGGGGCGAAGGCGAGGATTTCGCCGGAATCGCCGTCTATCTCGCCAGCAAGGCTGCCCGTTTCCACACGGGTGACTCACTCGTCATCGATGGTGGCTATACAATTTATTGAGGCAGAATGGTCGCCGGGGCTGCGCTCTGCCGCCCCGGCTCTCGCCCGCATCAACCGGCTTGCGGCATCAAGCGCCCGGCAATCCACTTCACAGCTTCAATGAAGGCGGCAAAGAAAATGCCACCGACAACGGTCGCCAGACCAAGCTGGACGAAATCAACCTTGAGCTGAATGAGCGGTGCGGCAGCCACCGTCAGATACAGCATCGCCGCCGCATTGAAGAATAGCGGCAGCACGTTGATGACCTGCAAATAAATTGCCGCCACCATGATGAGCAGGCCAATCAGCGTGCCTGTGCCACCAATTGCTTGTGTCAGGTAAACCACCTGCCAGGCCAGCGCGATGCCGACGAGCGCGCCAAGCAAGGCCGCAGGCAGGCGTTTGATGTCCAGTTGTTCGATATTGGCATAATGCCACAGCAGCAGAAATCCGCCGAACAGCGTAACATCGGAAAACAGCTTGGACCCGATGATCGCCCAACCAATAACTGCGACCACAACAATGGCGACAATACCCAGCCCAACCACGGGCGACGGTGCAGCAGCGGGTGCCGCCGAAGACGCATCATTCATTCAGAACTCCCCTCCTCCCGCCATTCTCGACCATCCGGCGCGGGATTTGGGGATCAGATAGGAAATGCCCTGAGAGTGCAAGCCGGGAATGGCAGAGGGACTACCGCGGCGGCAGAGGCTTGCCGGAACAGTCAATTTCAAGGCGAAGTGACTGTTGCTTCCTCCTGCCAATCCCCTCAACCACCGCCCCCCCATTCCGGGCGGCTATGCTACTCGATCTGTCGGGAAGCGGTGGCGCTGATAGAAGGCCAGCGATAAATAGCGGCCATCAAATTTTACGGGACCGCATCTCAGTTGCAACGGCTACCGCAACCGACATTGGATCGACCCGTGTCAATATTTCACCGTTGCTGGCCAAGCGGTTGTCTAAAAAGCGATTCAGAATGATCTGCTCGACCTCGCGTGCCGCATCTTCTGACGAGGTAGGCTGCTTCAAATCCACCTCCCAGCGAAGCCCGGTAACTTCTGATGCAATTGGAGCATTGTAAGTATCAGCCCTCACTTGTGGATCGTTAGAATAGCCCACCTTGACGGCCAAGGCCCTCCTGTTCTTATCACGAAGAATAAGTGTATAGACGAACCAGACAGCGTGATCGCCAAATTCTCCCGAAAATCTACCTTGGTGTTTAGGAGCCAATTTACTATTTTTCCGTACCACCCGTCCACGACCAAACTCAGTCATTGGAAGAGCAAGCGAAACTTCCCTTCGCGCCAACTCCAGCAATGGCTGGGACGTAATCGGATCAAGCTCGACAATTCTCGATTGAGCTTGCAGGTGATGGGTTGGTGTTAACGGCCCAACGACGTCAGAAAATTTGTTATCTGACGAAATTATTTCCCAAACAGCAATGGGATGAAGCGCGTAGGGAAAGCGAGAAAAACTATCAAATTCAGGTTGCCGTTCATTCCTCGGCAAGTCATAATCTTGGGTATTCACCTCTAAATCAGATACCCGATACACTCCGACCACTCGTCCCTGATGCTCAGGCGGGGAGGGTTCCCCTTTTGTGCAAACCGTAAAAACCAGATCACCTTCCGCTAGCACGCTGCGCGCGTTGGTGCGCGCAGCCTTGTTCGCGAAAGTCAAAGGCCAAGCCGGATTACCAGGCGGTCCCCATACATAGGTAAAAAATACCTTGGCTGAGTGATGCTGAGCGTTCCTGTCATGATCATTCATACAACGAACCCTCTCAAAATACCTTAGCCTTATCCCCTCGGCAGCAACAGGCTTGAATCGCCATAGCTGTAAAACCGATAGCCGCCGCCGATGGCATGAGCATAGGCGGCCTGCATCCGCTCCAGCCCCATCAGCGCAGAAACCAGCATGAACAGCGTTGATTTGGGCAGGTGGAAATTGGTCATCAGGCCGTCCACGGCCTTGAAGCGATAGCCGGGCGTGATGAAAATCGCGGTATCGCCTTCAAAAGGCTGGATGATGTCGTCATCTCCGGCGGCACTTTCGAGAAGGCGCAGCGATGTTGTGCCAACGGCGATCACGCGCCCGCCGCGCGCGCGCACCTCATTCAGCCGGTCTGCTGTGGCCGCATCGATGCGCCCCCATTCGGCGTGCATCTGGTGGTCTTCGGTCTTGTCCGCCTTCACCGGCAGGAAAGTGCCTGCCCCTACATGGAGCGTCAGCGTTTCATGCCCGATACCCCGCGTGGCCAACGCGTCCATCAGGCCGGGCGTGAAATGGAGTGCCGCCGTGGGGGCCGCAACCGCCCCCTTTTCCGCCGCGAACATCGTCTGATAGTCGGCCGCATCGCGATCATCGACCGGGCGCTTGGCGGCGATATAGGGCGGCAGCGGCATGGTCCCTGCCCGTTCCAGCAACACTTCAACCGGCTCGTCGCCCTCAAAATGCAGCAAAATGCTGCCATCATCCCCACGCGATTGGGCAATCGCGGAGACACCAGCTCCAAATTCAATGCGATCGCCATCGCGCACGCGCTTGGCGTTGCGCACAAAGGCCCGCCAGTCGCGCAAGCCCTCCCGCTTGTGGAGCGTGGCGCCGATGCGGGCTTCGCCACGTCTGCCTTCCAATTGCGCGGGAATGACGCGCGTGTCGTTAAACACGAGGCAGTCGCCCGGCTGAAGCAAATCAGGCAGATCGAGCACCGAACGATCCACGGTTCGGTCGCCAGCGAGCAGCAACAGCCGCGCTGTATCGCGCGGGCTTGCGGGCCGCAGCGCGATCAGTTCGGGCGGGAGATCAAAATCGAAAAGATCGACACGCATTATTTTTGCGCGGTCGGCGCAGGCTCAGGCGTTGCAGGAGCGGCGGCAGGCGCAATCACAGGCAGCGGCACGCGAGCCGCGTTGGGGCCATCAGCACCGATCCACGCATGGACGACCTTGGACGGATTGACCGGCGGCTCCCCCCGTTCAATCGCATCGACATATTGCATCCCGCTCATCACGCGACCGAAAACGGTGTATTTGCCATCAAGGCGCAACACCGGCGTAAAGACGATGAAAAACTGGCTGTTGGCGCTATCCTTGGCGTCGGCCCGCGCCATTGACACGGTGCCGCGCAAATGCGGCAAATCGTTAAACTCGGCTTTCACATCCGGCAGCGGCGAGCCGCCCGTGCCATCTCCCTTGGGATCGCCCGTCTGCGCCATAAAGCCTTCGATCACGCGGTGGAACAACACCCCATCGTAAAAGCCCGCACGTGTGAGCATCTTGACGCGCTCGACATGGGCGGGTGCCTTGTCGGGCCGCATCTGGATGCGCACTTCTCCGCCGGTCGACAGTTCAAGCACAAGGATGTTTTCCGGTTCTGGCGCGGGGGTGGTTGAGACAGGCACTGGCGCGGGCGCGGCGGCCTTGTCTTTCGCCTGGGCCAGACCGGTAGCGCCCAAAAGCATCATTGCTGCAACCAACAGTTTCTTCACAAACCACCTCTTCCTTGTCGCAGCCCCTTTGGCCGCAACTGGCTTAGCTGCCGATGAACGGATCAGCTTCCGCGCTTTCCGATTTTTTCTACCCGCGCAACGACTTCTGCCTCGATTGCCGGAGTGACGAACTTGTTGATGGCACCCCCATAGATCGCGATTTCCTTCACAAGGCGCGATGCGATGGGCTGCAAGGAAACATCGGCCATCAGGAAGACCGTTTCCACACGATCATTCAGTTGCTGGTTCATCCCCGCCATCTGATATTCATATTCAAAATCGGCAACCGCACGCAGGCCGCGCACGATGATTGCCGCGCCCTCACGCTCGGCGAAATCCATCAGCAGCGAGTCAAAGCCCACAACCTCAATGTCGCCGCCAATCGTCGCCACTTCGCGCTTCACCATCTCGATGCGTTCTTCATCGCTGAACATCGGCGATTTACTGGCATTGGTGGTGACGCCCACGATGAGCTTGTCGACCAGCTTTGCGCCCCTGCGGATGATGTCCATATGGCCAAGCGTGATCGGGTCAAACGTCCCCGGATAAACGCCAATGCGGTGCCCCATTACCGGTCCCTTTCCACCGTATAGCGCGCGACGGCGCGCAGCAGATCTGCCTCTGCGCCAAAGCCGTGCAGATGGGCGATTGCCTGCTCAACGAGCATCGCCATCTGCGCCTTGGCGCGATCAATACCCATGAGCGACAGGAAGGTCGCCTTGCCGGCCTTGGCATCTTTTTGCAGTGCCTTGCCTGCAAGGGCGGCATCACCTTCAGCATCCAGCACATCATCTGCAATCTGAAAGGCAAGGCCAATATCATGCGCATAGCCGCGCAAGCCATGACGGCCTTCAGGCGGAACGCGCCCCAATATGGCACCCGCTTCCAGCGAAAAGGCGATGAGCGCGCCCGTTTTCAACTGCTGAAGCCGCGCAACCGAGGGAAGATCGAAATCTGCGCTCTCGGCAACGATGTCCATCATCTGACCGCCAACCATGCCCGCCGGGCCGATAGCGCGCGCCAGTTCCAGCGCAAGTTCTGCCCGCACGAACGGATCGGGATGCGTTGCCTCATGCGCCACCAGCTCAAACGCCATTGCCTGCAACGCATCGCCCGCAAGCACGGCGGTCGCTTCATCAAACGCCTTGTGCACCGTGGGCTTGCCACGACGCATATCATCATCATCCATGCACGGCAGATCATCGTGGATGAGCGAATAGACATGGATAGCTTCGACCGCGAGCGCCACGCGCAGTGCGGCATCCCGGCTCACATTGAATAGCGCGGAAGAGGCCAGAACAAGCAGCGGACGCAATCTTTTGCCGCCGCCGATGCTTGCGTGGCGCATCGCCTCATAAAGCCGGGCGCGACCGTCTTCGGGGTGCGGCAGATGATGGTCAAACGCCGCATCAATTGCAGACGCAACCTCCGCAAGTGCGTCGTTCAGCAGATTGGCATCAGCCATTTTGAACGTCAGCCCGCATCAAAAGCGGTGGTGCCCGCAGGCTGGCCGTTGGCACCAAGCGTAATCTTCTCAATCCGCGCCTGTGCGTCCCTCAACCGCGCTTCGCACTGTGCACGTAATGCCTCACCCTGCGTGTAGAGCGAAATCGATTCATCAAGTGCAGCGTCGCCCGATTCAAGGCGCGCCACAATCTCTTCAAGCTTGCGCAGCGCCTGCTCAAAACTGAGCGTGGAAAGGTCTGTCTGATCGGTCATGGCCCTGCTTTGACGGGCGCCGTTGCGCGGGTCAAGCGCGATGCTGAGCGCACGCATTTCGTGTCAGGCAGCGCCCGCCACAATCGCCGCCCAGGCGGCTTCATCGATCACCTCAATGCCCAGTTCCTGTGCCTTTTTGAGCTTCGATCCAGCCCCCGGCCCCGCCACGACAAGATCTGTCTTTGCAGACACCGAACCCGCTGTTTTCGCACCCAGCGATTCGGCCTGCGCCTTGGCTTCATCACGGCTCATCGTTTCGAGGCTGCCTGTAAAGACAACCACCTTGCCCGACACCGCAGACGCCCGGACATTTGAGACATATTCAGGCGGTGAAATTTCGCTCAGCAGATCATCCCAAACAGACTGATTATGCGGCTCGTGGAAAAACTCGACAAGCGCTTCGGCCACTACCGGGCCGATGCCTTCAACCTGCGTCAGCTCATCCATTGCGCCTTCACCCACCGCCACCTCGCGAACGCGAGAAACCGTGCCAAAGGCTTTCATCAAGTCCTTGGCGGTGACGGCCCCGACATGGCGGATACCAAGGGCAAAGAGGAAGCGCGCAGCATCGGGTGCACGCTTTGTCTCGATCGCTGCCAACAGGTTATCCACAGACTTATCCTGCCAGCCTTCACGGGCCACAATCTCATCGCGTCGTTTGCGCAGGCGGAAAATGTCAGCAGGGCTATGGAGCCAGCCCAGCCCGAAAAACTCGGTGATGGTCTTTTCACCCAGCCCTTCAATATCGAGCGCGACCCGGCTCACAAAATGCTTGAGGCGCTCCACACGCTGTGCAGGGCAAATCAGCCCGCCAGTGCAGCGCACGTCTACCTCACCCTCCTCGGCAGTCGCTTCAGACTGACACTCAGGACATTGATCTGGGAAGGCATAAGCCTCGCGCGAGACCTCGCGCGTGAGGTTCTCAACGATCTGGGGAATGACATCCCCTGCCCGCTGCACGACGACGCGATCACCGGGGCGCACGCCCAGTCGGGCGATCTCATCGCGATTGTGGAGCGTCACGTTCGACACGACCACGCCACCCACCGTGACCGGCTGGAGACGCCCTACCGGCGTCAGCTTGCCGGTGCGGCCCACCTGAATGTCGATGGCCTCCAGCGTCGTCTCAGCACGTTCCGCTGGAAATTTATGCGCAATCGCCCAGCGGGGTGCCTTGGCGACAAAGCCCAGCCGCGCCTGCCAGTCGAGCCGGTCCACCTTGTAAACAACGCCATCAATATCAAAGGGCAAATCCGCCCGCAGCGCCTCGATATGGCGGTAATGCGCCAGCACCTCCGCCGCCGTTGCGAGCCGCACGAAACGCGGGTCAACCGGAATACCCCAGCTCTCGATGGTCTTGATGACATCAAATTGCGTCTCGCCGGGCAGCATTGTTGCCTCGCCCCAGCCATGCGCCAAAAAGCGCAGCGGGCGCGACGCCGTGACGCCTGGATCTTTCTGACGGAGCGACCCCGCGGCGGCATTGCGCGGATTGGCGAACAGCTTGGAACCTTCGCTTTCGGCGCGCGCATTAATCGCCTCGAAATCGGCCTTCGCCATGTAGACTTCACCGCGTATCTCGAACACATCGGGGATATTGCCTTCAATGTGCTGCGGAATATCGGCAATCGTGCGGACATTGGCCGTCACATCCTCGCCGACCTGCCCGTCGCCGCGCGTCGCGGCCTGCACAAGCGCC
Organism: uncultured Sphingomonadaceae bacterium; assembly: GCA_937873035.1. Classification (GTDB taxonomy): domain Bacteria; phylum Pseudomonadota; class Alphaproteobacteria; order Sphingomonadales; family Sphingomonadaceae; genus Aquisediminimonas. The sequence continues at coordinate 22,488 of CALMVA010000004.1, forward strand.
CCCCGCTCATAGCGCAGCGAGCAGGACAGGCCGTCAATCTTCGGCTCCGCCGTCAGGATGACAGCTTCATCCTCAGACAAATTAAGGAAGCGGCGCACCCGCCCGATAAACTCCTCAACATCCTCATCGGCAAAAGCGTTCTCAAGGCTCAGCATCGGCCGCGCGTGCGTGACCTTGGAAAGATGCGCAGCAGGTGCCGCCCCAACTTGTCGATTGGGACTATCTGGCCGGATGAGATGCGGAAACCGCGCCTCAAGCGCGTTATTTTCACGCACCAGCGCATCAAACTCGGCATCGGAAATTTCTGGCGCGTCCTGCGTGTGGTAAAGCCGGTTGTGCCTGGCGATCTCCCTTGCCAGCCACATCAGGCGATTTGCGGCTTCGGCTTCAGACATATCGAACAGACTGTTCACGCTGCCTCCAGCAGTCGTTCTGCCTGCGCGCGCGCTTCATCGGTCACCTGTGCGCCAGAAAGCATCCGCGCGATTTCTTCACGGCGCTCGGCATCGCTCAACTGACGCACGCTGGTGCGCGTGACGGTGCCTTCTGATGCCTTGGCGATCATCAGATGCGCAGCCCCCCGTGCAGCCACTTGCGGGCTGTGTGTCACGACGAGAAGCTGCGTGCGCGCCGCAAGCCGTGCCAGCCGCTCGCCAATGGCAGACGCGACTGCCCCGCCGACGCCGCGATCAATCTCGTCAAAGATCATCGTGCTCGCCGCCGCTTCTTCAGCGAGCGCGACCTTCAATGCGAGAATGAAGCGCGACAATTCACCACCCGATGCAATCTTGACCAGCGGCGCGAACGGCGCGCCGGGATTGGTCGACACAAGAAACTCGACACGATCCATGCCCGATGCGCTCCACTGGGTTTCCGGCAGTGTTTCCACGAGCGTCTGAAAACGTGCGGCATCGAGCTTCAAGGGGGCCAGTTCCGCCGCCACCGCCGCATCAAGACGCCCAGCCGCCTCGTGCCGCCGGTCGCTTAGCGCCTGCGCGGCGGCAAGATAAGCGGCACGCGCATCGGCCCGCGCCCGCTCCAGCTTGGCAAGCCCATCTCCCCCGGCCTCGATAGCATCGAAGCGCGCCTTCAATTCCTCAGTCAGCGCGGCCAATTCATCCGGCTGAACGCGATGTTTGCGGGCAAGCGCCCGAAGATCAAACAGGCGAGCCTCGTCGGCCTCCAGCGCAGCGGGATCAAAGGCCAGCGCCCGTGCGGCTTCCGTCAGCCTGTCTTCGGCAAGGCCTCCTTCGATGATCGCCCGGTCAATTGCCGCCAGCGCCTCGCCAAGCGCGGGATGCCCGCTGGCAACACGATCAAGGATACGCGCAGCCTGCCGCAACTGCGCCATCCCGCCATCCGCCCCCTCGACCAGCGCGGTGACGGCCTCAAGCTCCGCTGCGCTCTTCTCGCCACGCTGCATGAGCGCGCGCCGCTCGGCCAGTTCCTCTTCCTCGCCAGGCTGCGGGCCAAAAGCGGAAAGTTCGCTTACGGCGTGCTCAAGCCATTCACGATCACGCTCTGCATCTTCAAGCGCCTGTCGCGCCGTTGCGAGCGCCACCTCCGCATTGCGCCACGCGGCGTGCGCCATTTTCACCGCCGCCGTATCGCTGCGCGCAAAACTGTCTAGCAAACCGCGGTGCCCCTTGGGGTTGATAAGGCCGCGATCATCATGCTGGCCGTGAATTTCAACAAGCGTGCCGCCAATTTCCCGCAGCAATGCCGCAGAAACCGGCTGATCGTTTACAAAGGCGCGGCTGCCGCCATCGGCCTTGACGGTGCGCCGCACGATCAATTCCTCGCCTGCCCCGATCTGAAGATCATTGGCCTGCAACAATTGCCGCGTAGGTTCGCAAGACGAAAAGCTGGCCGTGACGCTGGCAAGCGCGCAGCCCTGCCGCACCAGGCCGCTATCGGCACGATCACCAAGCGCCAGACCCAGCGCATCGAGCAGGATGGACTTGCCCGCGCCAGTCTCCCCGGTCAGCACACCAAGCCCGGCATCGAAATCAAGGTCGAGTGCCTCGATCAGCACGACGTCGCGGATCGAGATGGATGTCAGCATGGCCGCGCGGTCACGCCTGCGGCGCGTATTTCTGCATCAGCTCAAAGGCGCGCTTATACCAGTCCGAAGACGGATAGTTCTTGCCCAGCACAGCAGCCGACTTCCTGGCCTCTTCCGGCACGCCAAGCGCGAGATAGCTCTCGGTAAGACGCATCAACGCTTCCGGCGCGTGGGTCGTGGTCTGATATTCGTCCACCACCTTGCGGAAGCGGACCACGCTCGAAAGCCACTGGCCACGACGCTGGTAGAAACGGCCGATTTCCATTTCCTTGCCAGCAAGGTGATCGCGAATCAGGTCGATCTTGAGCTTGCCGTCGGCGGCATAGCGCGAATTGGGGTAGCGGCGCGTCAGCTCACCAAAGGCATCAAGCGCCTGCTGGGTGATTTTTTGGTCGCGCGTTACGTCCGAGATCTGCTCATAATAATTGAGCGCAATCAGATAATAAGCATAGGGCGCATCACGGTTGCCCGGATGGATCGACAGGAATCGCTGCGCCGAACTCGTCGATTCGGTATAGTCGCGCGCCAGATAATAGCTGAATGCGCTCATGAGCTGCGCACGGCGCGCCCAGAGCGAATAAGGGTGCTGACGCTCAACTTCATCAAAAAGCGCCGCGGCGAGCTTATATTGCCCGCGATCTAGCCGGTCTTTTGCCGCATTGTAGAGCGTGTTCACGTCGCGCGCGACATAGGAGGTGTCGGCCTTGGTTCGACCACGATTTCCTGCGCATCCGGCAAGCGGAAGCGCAACAATCACAGCAGCAAGGATGGCGGCGGTCTTGATACGGGAACTCGACATGGCGGGCGTCTTAGCCCGTGCTGGCTGTTCCGCCAAGCGCGTAGATTGAGTTCAGTAACTCTTTGCCGCTATCGCTTCCAATATGGTTGCAGCCAAACTCACCACGATCCGCGTTGAAAAGCCCTGGGGCCGGCACAGTTTGTGGCCGGGATTTGCAGATCCGGCGCCCGACGGCGATGCGGTGGGTGAAATCTGGTTTGAAGCACCCAAGGGCGTCGAGGCAGAACTGCTCGTCAAATATCTCTTCACCAGCGAACGGCTTTCGATTCAGGTTCACCCGGATGACGAGGTCGCACGGGCGGCGGGCCAGCCCTGCGGCAAAGATGAAGCATGGCTCATTTTGACGGCAGAGCCCGGCGCGGTCATCGCGCTTGGCACCAAAACGCCCATGTCCACTGATGATCTGCGCGCTGCCTGCCTGGATGGCAGCATCGTTGACAAGCTCCACTGGCAGCCTGTGGCGGCAGGCGACTTCATCTACTCCCCCGCCCGCACCATCCATGCCATCGGCGCAGGGGTAACGACAATCGAAGTGCAACAGGCGCTCGACCTCACCTATCGACTCTATGATTACGGCCGCCCGCGCGAATTGCATCTTGATGAGGGGCTTGCCGTTTCTGATCCGGTTCCTTTCACACCCGTTCACGGCGGGCGCACTTGTGACGCAGACCGCGCGATTCTGACCGAAGGTGGCAAATTTGTGGTGGAACGCTGGACATCGGGCGGATCCATCAACCTTGCCGGACGCACCGGCTGGCTTATTCCCGTGTCAGGCTGCGGCGTCGTGGATGGCATTGACTGGACAGCGGGCGAGTGCCTGATGCTGCACGGTGCCCCAAATATCAGATTGAGTGGAGATGCGGACATTCTCCTGGCCTATCCCGGTGCAGAGGCGCTGACGGACTGATGCTACGTGTCCTTACGCTTTCAACCCTCTTTCCCGATGCGGCCCGCCCGCGGTTTGGCCCCTTTGTCGAGCGCCAGACACTGGGGATCGCCGCGCATCCCGATGTTGAACTGAAAGTCATCGCGCCCATCGGCGTTCCGCCTTGGCCCATAAGCTGCCATGCGCATTACCGCGCGTTCAATGCGCTGCCGGCACGCGAAACATGGCAGGGCCTCGACATATTCCGCCCGCGCTTCACCCATATTCCAGCGACAGCCGGCCGCTTCGATGCCGATGCACTCGCGCGACGGATTACGCCGCTATTGGCCGAAATCCGCAAGGACTTCCCCTTCGACCTGATCGATGCGGAGTTCTTCTTTCCCGATGGGCCTGCCGCTGTTCGTTTGGGCCAGCATTTTGGCGTGCCCGTCTCGATCAAGGCACGCGGAGCCGACATCCATTTCTGGGGAAGTAACCCCGCAACTGCCCAGCAAGTGCGTGAGGCGGGTTGCAAGGCCGATGGGCTTCTCTCGGTGTCGCAGGCGCTCAAGGACGACATGGTCGCGCTCGGCATCGATGAGGCGCGAATTCGCGTTCATTATACCGGCGTTGATCTAGCCCGCTTTAACCCGCTTGATCGGGCCCAAGCGAAGACGAGCCTCGGCATCAACTGCCCGCTCATTACCAGCGTCGGCGCGCTTATCCCACGCAAAGGCCAATCGATTCTGATTGATGCGCTGCAACACCTGCCAGATGCAACGCTCGCCCTGATCGGCCAAGGCGAAAGCCGGGACCAGCTTGAGGAACAGGCGCGGCTTCAAGGTGTCGCGGATCGAGTCATTTTCACCGGCCCGCTCGACCATGACGCGATTGCGCATTGGCTGGCAGCCGCCGATGTCATGGCGCTGCTCTCTGCCTCTGAAGGGCTAGCCAATGCGTGGGTTGAAGCGCTCGCCTGCGGGACGCCCATCGTGATTACCGAGGCAGGTGGCGCGCGCGAGGTGCTGCAAGATGAAAGCGCAGGCCGGATCGTCACGAGAACGGCAGCGGCATCCGCTGCCGCCATTGCGGCCATATTGAATAACCCGCCCGCGCCCTCAGCGTGCCGCGCGGTCGCGGAACGCTTCACCTGGCCCCGGAATACCGAGGCGCTTTACGAGCACTTCTTACTTTTGACCGGAAAATGACTCGCCGATCCGCTCGGCGCCCGTGGTCGCGGCGGGTTCGCGGTTCAGGAAGCTGTCTGGATTGACCTTCAGCCAGATCAGCACCGGCGCCGAGATGTAGAAGGATGAGAATGTGCCGATCACGATGCCGAGCAGCATCGATGCCGTAAAGCCAAAGATCGATTCAGGACCAACGAGCAGCAGGATCGTGAGCGTGATGATGAGCGACATGGATGTCGTCACCGTGCGCGACAGCGTTTCGTTGACCGAGAGGTTCAAGACCTCCTCAATCTCCATCTTGCGATATTTGCGCAGATTTTCTCGGATGCGGTCAAAAATGACGATCGTATCGTTGAGTGAATAGCCGACAATGGTGAGGATCGCGGCGACGACATTCAGATCAAACGGAAGTCGCGTCAGCGCGAAGAAGCCAAAAGTCAGAACAACGTCGTGGAACAGCGTCACCAACGCACCCACGCCAAACTGCCATTCAAAACGAAACCAGATGAACAGCGAAATGCCGAGCATGGCAAGCGCGAGGGCGAGCGAGCCGGTGCTGAACAACTCGCAACCAACCTTGCCCGAAACCGAATTGACCGAGCCGATATTCACGCCGGGATAGGCCTTGGTCAGTTCGTTGCGCACCTTGGACGCAATCTTGTTCGACTGGTCTGCCGCGCCATCCTTGCTCACGCCTGCCCCGACGCATTTGCCGATGGGATTTGTGGCCTCACCCTCCAGCGGGATACGGATGCTCACGACCTTGGGATCGGTCATTTGCTGGATGATGACGTCCCCAACGTCCATCTGGTCAAGTCGGCCACGCAGTTCACTCATCTCGACAGGCTTCTGGAAGGTGACGCGGATCGACTGGCCACCGACAAAGTCGATGCCCCAGTTCAGCCCCTTCATCGCAACCAGTGCAACCGAGGAAAGCAGAAGAATGATCGACACGATCAGCGCGATCCGGCGATAGCTGAGGAACGCGATGTTGGTGTTGTCGGGAACGAATTTCATTGGACGCATTGCTGCCGTATCCCGTCAGAGATTGAGCGTCTTGGGACGGTTGCGCTGCAGATATTGCGAAACCAGAAGACGCGTGAAGGTGACGCCGGTGAAGACCGAGGTTGCAATGCCGAGCGCGAGCACGACAGCAAAGCCCTTGATCGGCCCGGTGCCGAACCAGAAGAGGATGACCGCCGAAATCACGTTGGTGATATTGGCATCGAAAATCGCGGTCGAAGCTTCCTTGAAGCCGAACTCGACCGCTTGCATCGTCTGACGACCACGCCGCACTTCCTCACGGATGCGCTCGTTAATCAGCACGTTGGCGTCAACCGCCGCACCGATCGTCAGCACAAAGCCCGCAATACCCGGAAGCGTCAGTGTTGCGTTGAAGATGCCCATCAGACCCAGCACGAGGAGTGCGTTCACCACAAGTGCGATGGTCGTGTAGACCCCGAACCGGAAATAGGTGAGGACCATATAGGCCATCAGCGCGACCGTTGCGAGAACGCCCGCGAGAATACCCTTCTCGATCGAGTCCTTGCCGAGTTCTGCACTGACGCTCGATTCCTCAATCACCTTGAGCGCGACGGGCAACTTGCCAGACCGCAGTGAAATCGCCAGCTCATTGGCCGATTCAACCGTGAAATTGCCGGAAATCTGGGCGCTACCGCCCAAAATGGGTTCGTTGATGTTCGGCGCGGAAATGACCACCCCATCGAGAATGATGGCAAAGGGCTTGCCCGTATTCTCGGTGGTGACACGACCGAATTTGCGACCGCCCTGACTGTTGAACTTGATCGAAACGACCGGGTTGCCCGATTGCGGATCAAAGGCCTGACGCGCGTCGTTCAGTTCGTCGCCTGAAACCATCACGCGGCGCTTCACCGCAATCTTGCCGCCTTCGAGCATCGGCAGAACCTGGCTGCCAGCCGGTGCACGGCCCTGCGCAACTTCTGTCGGGTTTGCCGAAAGATCCACCAGCTTGAACTCAAGCTTGGCGGTTTTGCCCAGCAAGCGCTTGAGCCCTTCAGGATCCTGAACGCCCGGCACCTGCACCAGAATACGGTCGGAGCCCTGACGGACAACCGTAATTTCCTTCGTGCCATCGGGGTCGATGCGCTTGGCAACCACGTTACGCGCGGTTTCAAGCGCGCTATCGACTTCAAAATTAACCCCGGCTTCGGTCGGACGCATCACGATGCGCGTCGAATCACGAACAGACACGTTCCAGTCACGCTGGCCGCCAATGCCGACGCCATTGGTTTGCTGACGCGCGATTTCCACCGCCTGATCGAGTTGGGCCGGCGTGCGCGGCATAAACGACAATTCGCCATTCGTCGTTGAAATGTCGCTAATATCCACCTGCGGGCTGGCGCGGCGCATTTCGGTGCGGATGGTCTCTTCCATCCGGTCGATCTGCTGCTTGCGCACATCCGCCGTATCGGCCTCCAGCAGCAAGTGGCTGCCGCCCGAAAGATCAAGGCCAAGGTTGATGTGCGATCCCTTCAACCACCCCGGAAACTGGTTCCGGGTTGCTTCAGGCACAAGGCTCGGCACCGCCGCGACGATACCGATGACCGTCGTCAGGATGACGAGCCAAACCTTCCAGCGAGGAAAATCAAGCATATCGCGGTCAGTCGTTCGCGGGCTTGGCGGTGCCGCTATCAATATCGGCAAGCGTCGACTTGATAACACGCACCTTCACGCCGCTCGCGATTTCGACTTCGACCATCTTGTCTTCAACCTTGGTCACCTTGCCGACGATGCCGCCCGACGTGACCACCTGATCGCCACGCTTTACCGCGTCGATCAGGTCACGATGCTCCTTGGCCCGCTTTTGCTGCGGACGGATGATGAGAAACCAGAAGATCAGCCCGATAAGAACGAACTGACCAAGGAAGAAAACGGTTGAACCAGCGCCACCCGGAGCGGGCGCACCGGCAGCGGCTTGGGCAAAAGCAGGGCTTGCGAACATACGGATACTCTTGTCAGAATGTCTCTTGCGGTGCAGGCCGCAGTGTGGCGGCGCGCCTACCAAATCCGCAGCGCGCGCGCAACCGATGCTTCATAATGCGGATCATAGGGAGAGTGGAAGGCATGATAATCGTATTGGGCAGCATAAGGGCGGAAGCGGCAGAAATCGAGCGACTGCAAGACGTTCTGGTTGAACAGATGAAGGCAACCCACGCCGAAGACGGCTGTGAACTTTATGCCTTCTCGCGCGACGTTTCAGACCCTGATCTGCTTTTGATCTCCGAACGCTGGCGCGATGCAGACGCCCTCGCCGCCCATGGCAAGTCGGCGCACATGGCCGTATTCAATCGCCAGATGGCGAGCGCCAAGGTCGAAAGCATCAGCGTATCCGCCTATGACGTGACAGGCGCGCGCGTCCTTATTGGCAAATAATCTGCATGATCGGCGGGAAGTTTGGCGAATAGCCCTTCCCGCCCTTGCAATGCCCGACGTTGCAGCGTAATGGCGCGCCTCCGGTCGGGACGTAGCGCAGCCTGGTAGCGCATCACACTGGGGGTGTGGGGGT
>CALMVA010000005.1 GCA_937873035.1 uncultured Sphingomonadaceae bacterium
ACGGTCCTGATTCGGTCAAGCAGAGAATGTGCACGAAGGCCGTGCCGGGACAGCACCCGACAAGCCCCCATCGCAGCCGCACTTGCATATCCCCGCACTGCGGACCGCTTGCCTGCCCGCGCTGGCTTTTCTACGCCGCCGCCCGCTGAACGTCAGGCCATTTCCCACATAAATGGTTTATGCGGAGAGGCTTGGCTTTCCCGTTTCAGGCGCTTTCCCTGCGCTTCCAGTTCACCGCGCACGATGACAAGATCGGTCCAACGCGTCATGCCGACAACCCGGCCCTTGGGCGCTGCCGTGCGGAGATTGCGCCAGAACTGGGCGTCCTCATGTGCAACATCAATGGCTGGGCCATTATGCTGCCGGGCAAAAGCAAGACTTTCCGCAATGCGGCTGTCAAACACCACCAGCGACGGGCGCCGGGCCGCAACCGAGCGCACGGCAGGAGCGGCAACCGCCGCTGCGGCGGCCCCCGCCTTTATGAGTGAACGACGCGAGACCCTCATTTGCCTGCCTTTGCGAGATAGGTGGCAACCGCATCCAGCTCTGCATCGGTAATGTCCACCCGCGTCTGGCGCGGCATCGCCACCTTGCCCAATCGCACCACTGATTTCACGTAATCTGCGGTCAGATCATTTCGGTTGGTCAGCAACGCATTTTCAGGCGGCTCCCCCAGCGCCACGCGCTGCTTGACGAGCAAATTGGTGCCCATGCCTCCAGCAAGATGGCAATAGCCGCAGTGGTTGGAAAAGGCCCGCTCGCCATCGCGGCCAGCCGCCAGCCGATCGCCCGGCTGTGCCTCGGCGCGTATTTGATAGGGCGGCAGTGGCGGCGGACCACCTTGCGGACCCTTATGGGCACCATCATCGGTCTTGTTGCAGCCTGCCAGCGCGAGTGCCGCGAGAATAAGGGCGCGCTTCATGCCCGGCCCTCCTTCGCCAAATCACGATAGACCGATGGCCATACGCCCTGCTTGCCCGGCGCAATGATGCCATTGGGGTCAATCGCGTCCTTTACCTTTTCATTGAGGCGACGCTGAGCGTGGTTATTGAAGTCAAACGTATCGGCAACCGCATCCATCCAGCCAAGGTGCGTGCGATATTCCGCATATCCCGCCTTGGCACTTTCAGAAACGAGCGCGTTGAAAAGATTCTTAGTGCTTTCAACCTGCGCCTGATTATCACGATCATACATCAGCATATTGATATTATTCGCAAAACGTCCACCAATGGTGAAGCTGGCGTAAAAATCGACGTCATGATCGGCAATGATTTTCCGGCTGCGCTTCAACTGATCCATCACGTGCCGGGAATTGGCAGGAACAACGGGTGAGAAGCCCATATGGGCACTGCGTCCGCCAACCCAATCCCCCATCTGGAGCGGCACGGCAGAAGGCACGCCCACGGTCACATCATAAATGTTCCGCTCTTCGCCCTTGCGCCACCACTCTTCTTCAAAGGGCGCATCGAGATGCTTCTTGAAGGCAGCCTTTACAACGTCAGCCTTGGCCTTGTTGACTGCCTCATCGCCATAAAAGCGGATCTGAACCTTCCAGTAGCCGAGCTTGTGCTCCTTCAGCAGTTCCTGAACACGCCATTCGGGAATGGCCGAAGGCTTGTCCCAAAAGTCCTTGCGCTGTCCCTTGAGCACAATCTTGCCAAGCCATGAGGGAACAAACACATTCTGCTCGATCAGCCCTGCAATTTTGAGCGGGGCAACCGTATCGACAACCCAGCCAATATCTTCTTCCTTTGGAATATCGACCGAAATCTGGAGCGAGGTTTCCGGCTCCGGCAGCAACCAGACCCCCGCCTTGGTGACAACGCCCATGTTCGACTGGGTGAACATATGCGTCCAGTCCGGCCCGAAGCTGAGTGGAAAGAGGTGCGATGCCTTGTTGTTACCCATCGCGCCAAGGCCGGTGCGCATAATGTCTCCATCTGGCAGCACAACCTCAAGCCCGCACAGGTTGCGCGCGTGCAGCCCGTTGGGTGTGTAGCCGATGCCATGGTCAAGCGCGTTGCCGAGCACCGACCCCCAGCCATTGCCGGGAACCGACATCCACAAGGGCGCCTTTTCGCGCGCGATATGCTCATAAAGATCAAAGAAGCTGACGCCCGGCTCGATCACGCAATACCCAAGCTCTGGATCAAGTTCGAGAATCTTGTTCATGCGACCAAGGTCGAGCACGACAGATCCGGCGAGACGCGGCGCAGCCTGACCATAGCCCAGGTTCTTACCCCGGCTCACCGGCCACAGCGGCGTCTTATACTGGTTGGCAAGGCGCACAATGGCCTGCACTTCTTCCGCAGAAGATGGAGCAACCGCCGCCGATGATGGCCACTGGCTTTCAGGCCCCGGCGCGTAAAGGTCGGAATAGGCATCGCGATCATCATCGGTTGCAAGAACCCATCCCTTGCCAACGACACCTTCAAAGGCCTTCAAGGCGGCATCGAACTGCATGGGCGAAACGCGTGGGGGAAGCGTGAGTTTCAACGCCGGTGCTCCTCTCGATATTTATAACAATTGTTAGCGTTTGACTTGCCGCCCAACCGGCGTTCGGTCAAGTGCCCAAACGGTTTTCCAAAACAAAAAAGGGAAGCAATCCGCCGACTGCTTCCCCCTTTGCATCTCTTGTCAGATCAAACCTCGATCAGAAGGTTTTCTTGACAGAAACAGCCCATTCACGCGGACGACCGACCTGCGAGTAGATCGTGCCGGAGAAGGCATAGACCGACGCGAAGCGGTAAGGCGTGTAGTATTTGTCGAACAGGTTCTGCACTTCGAACGAGACCGAAAGGTCTTCATCCGCATTGCGCCAAGTCAGGCGGGCATTGGCCAGCGTGTAGCTGGGGAAGTAGGTGATCGGACCACCCGCAGCGACACGGCCAGCACTTGTCTTGCCGGTATACGCCATATCGAAACGCGGCGTGATCGAACCGGAAGTGCCGAGATCGGCCTTATACTGGATGCCAGCACTATACTTCCAACCCGGCGAGACGATCGGGTCGGTGAGCAGAATAGCGTTGCCGACGCGGGCATCGATGTTCGACCAGTGACCGAAGAGGTGGCTGAGCGAAGCGTCGATGTTCAGGCCATCCACGGGGGTTGCCTGAAGTTCGGCCTCAAGCCCCTTGATCTTGCCGTTGCCGGCATTTTGACGGGCACCGCAAGGCGCGTTCGACCCCAGCGAGGCGCAGCTGATGAGCGGCAGCTGGATGTCCTTATAGTCGTTGATGAAGCCCGACAGATTGAGGCGGACGCGACGATCAAGAAGATCGGTCTTCACGCCGACTTCATACGCCGTGACCGTTTCAGGATCGAAGCTGCCATTCAGCGCCTGTGCCGCGTCAAACGGACGCGCCGTAACGCCGCCACCCTTGAAGCCGGTGCCAACCGTAACATAGGCCAGAACCTGCGGCGAGAAGCGATAGTCAGCCGACAGACGCCAGTCGAGCTTGTTGCCGTTATAAACAGCCTTCACGCCATCAAGCGCGCCAAGGAAGACGCTTGTCGTCACGCCGTCAAACTGCTTGCGGACGAAGGTATAGTCCTTATGCTCGTCGGTGTAGCGCAGGCCGCCGGTGAGCGTCAGGTTTTCAACCGGGCGCGCGATGACCGTGCCGAACACGGCCTTGCTGTCCGCATTGACCGGATCGTTACCGAGGAACTGGAAGTTCAGGCCCGGTGCGATGTAACGGATGTCTTGACGCGTGAAATAGACCGAGCGCTGGTCGGAATAGAAGCCGCCAACGGTGAAATCGACATTATCACCAATCTTGCCGTTGAGGCGCAGTTCCTGGCTGAAGAACCAGAAGCTGAGATCGTTATAGCCGCCAGCACCGGTGGCCGCGAATGGCGAATAGTCATCGTCCGTGCCCCAGATTTGGCGGTAGTCACGATAAGCCGTGATCGACTGGACGTTGAGCGAGTCAGACAGCCCGACTGTCATGTTGGCCGAAACACCCCAGCCTTCGAAGTTGGTCTTGTTGGGCATGAAATAGCCCTGACCGACCTGACCACCCGCGGGCAGATAGAAGCTCGCATAGTTGCAGAACTTGCCACAAATGGCATCTTCCAGCCCCGCGCGCGTCTGCGTCACAACTTCTGCGGCGTTCGTGCGATCTTCCTTGGTGTAGTCGGTCGTAATTACGAGGTCGAAATTATCGCCCGGATTGTAGCGCAGCGAGCCGCGAACACCCGCATAACCCTTTTCACCGAACTTCGACATGACGCAGTTGGAACCCGAACCGGGAAACCCGGTGATGCCTTGCGCATTGCCCGGATTGGCACAGCCATAATCGACCTGATCGACATAGCCTTCCTGCTGCTTGTAGACGCCGGAAATGCGCGCATACAGACCTTCGCTCAGAACGAAGTTGGCGCTGGCGCGCAGGTCAACGCGGTTGCGGCTACCATAAACGACTTCCACGGAACCCGAATTTTCGTCAGTCGGCTTCTTCGAGAAGAGCTTGATCGCGCCACCGATCGAGTTGCGGCCCGTCAGCGTGCCTTGCGGACCGCGAAGAACTTCAACGCGCTCAAGATCAAGAAGGTCAAAGATGCCGCCGGTCAGCGTGGCGTAATAAACATCGTCAACATACATACCGACGCCGGGCTCATAGGCCGGGTTGAAGTCAAACTGACCGACGCCGCGGATGGAAGCACCCAGCGACGAGCCATAGGCACCGCCCATTGAATTGAGCGTGACGTTCGGCGCCTGTGCCGCGATCTGCGAAAGGTCGGTCTGGTTGCGCGATTCAAGCAGCTTGGAATCAACCGCAGTGATCGACAGCGGGGTATCCTGAAGCTTCTGCGCACGGAACTGCGCGGTAACGACAATGTCGCCAGTCGTGGCGGCCTCGTCAGCCGGCGCCTTATCCTGTGCAAATGCGGGGGTCGCAGCCAAAGCCGCCGCCGAGGCCGTCAGCGCAAGTGCTGAACGGAACACGGACGAATTACGTGAAAACGTGGCCATTCTCAGTCCTCTCCTGCCTAAGTTTCTTTACCGGCCTGCCGCCGGGTTACACATTACATTTGTTAGTGATACATACTAAATTCATCAATGCAAGATAGAAAGCGCGGCAAATTCCCCCACAAATTTATTGCACCTCAACCGTGGCAAATAAGCATCATTGGCGTTAGGCGAGCGGCTTCATGGGGGTAAAAATGGCCGCGAATGATCCCGGAAATGGCGATGTCAGCCTGCTCATATCAATGCTGCGCTTCGCAACGCTCATCAACCGGCCGATGCGCGATGGCGTCGCGATTCCGGGTGGCATTTCGCCCAATGAACTCAAGATCGTGATTGCGCTTGGCGGAGAAGGAGAGCGCGCGGGCCACGAGCTTGCCGACATCTTTGGAATACAGCCGATGAACGTCAGTCGCGCACTGGCAGCTCTTACTGAACGCGGCTGGGTGGAACAGGTGAACGATCCCGCAAATCGCCGCCGAAAACCCCACCGTCTTACTGAAAAGGGCTGGGCAGGCTATCGTGCGCTTGGGCCGCAGATCAAGGCGGTCGCGCACTTTCTGTTCAGCACGCTTGCCCCCAATGAGCGGGCAGGCATGGCAACCGTGCTCGACAAGCTTTATCATCAGTTGCTCGAATGGGATGCAGAAGGCGCGCGGTGACGCCCCCTGCCCCTTCTCGCTTACAGCCTGAACACCGCTTCGGCATTGGTCTGCATCAGCTTCATTTTCGCGGTGACAGACATATCCATTCGGTCATAGGCGGCGAGTTCATCCGATGACTGCTGATACGGATAGTCCATTGCGTAAAGCACACGATCTTCACCCATCACCTGCTGACAGAATTTGATCGCCGGCTCCCAGCCGACACCGCTTGTCGTGACCCAGATGTTGTTTCTGAAATAATGGCTCACCGGGTGCTTGAGCGTTACCGCAGGCTGGCCACCCCGCAAGCCGGGAAGTCCATCGGCGTTCGATTGCATCCAATCAAACCGATAAAGGTGCAACGGCAGACACTCACCCAGATGACCGATGACGAGGCGAAGCTTGGGGTATTTGTCAAACGCACCTGAAAAGATGAGCCCCATGGTATGCAGCCACACATCATGCGGGAATCCGCCCAACGCACCCGTGAGCCCGCGCGTCGAATAATGCTGGCCATTATAGGGCGCTGTCGGGTGGATGTAGAGCGCCGCGTCCAGGGCTTCGAGCGCCTCCAATATGGGTTCATAGGGCGCTTCATCCAGATAGCGCCCCTGAAAGTGCGAATTGAGCACCGCACCGTTGAGCCCCAGATGCGTGATCGAACGCTCAATCTCCTTGACCGAGCCCATCACGTCACGCGGATCAAAGGCGGCGAGCGCCGAAAATCGATCCGGCCAGCGGCGACAGCTTTGCGCCGCCCGATCATTCGCCTCACGCGACAAGGCCGTGCCGTCAGACGGGCGGACGACCTGCACGCCCGGCGCAGTCAGCAACAGCAACTGACGGTCGATGCCATATTCATCCATATGGGCCAGCCGACCTTCGCCAACGTCTTGCAACATTCCTTGCAGCTTGGGCATGGAGGCGAACATTCCCGCCATAGCGAGCGACGCATCATTGGGCGCATCGCCGCTTGCCAGATAGTCAAGCTGCGCCTTCACCAGCTCCGGGAAGGTCCACGCCTCTTCGGTGGCGATGCGCTTATAGGGTGCGGCGCGGTCGACAATGCCGGCGGCGGGGGCAAGGCCAATCCGGCTCCGCACGCCCCGCTCTTCCATATGGCCGCGCAAGCCCTGCTCGCTGCCGTCTGGCAGAAGCGGCATTACTTGCCTTCCTGCCCGGCAATGACTGCGCCAAATCGCGGATGGGCGAAGTGCATCGGCACATCATGACGATGCGGCCAAGTCTGGCGGATTTCCTCGCTGCGAATGTAATCCGGGCCAATCGGGTTCGCGGGAAAACATTCCACGAGCGGCTGGAGGTGGGCAGTCGTCTTTGACCAGCCCGCCTCATAATCGCCCTGCCATTGCATCATGTAATCAAGGCGCTTGATTTTCCAGACGCCATCTTCCTTCACATAGTCATTCTCGTAGATACCCGCTTCCATAAACTGGAGCGGCAAACCTTCGGGTTTGAACTCGCGACTCTCATGACTTCCGCCGAACAGCATCCCACGGAAACGGCCCTTGGCTGTCTGCCGATCCGGCGCAACAGTGATGATGTCCTGCATTTGGAAATGGTCGAGCAGAAAGCCATAGGCCGGACCTTCTTCACCGGGAGCAAGGAACAGGCTCTTAAACCAGGTGCCGTAAAGGCGGCGCGCGCCTTCGCGCCCTTTATAGACTCCTGAGAGGAAGATCACTTCGCCATCTTGCGCGAACAATTCGGCCACATCATCGGCGCGGTTGAAGTCGATATAATAGCCATAGGCCCAGTGGAGTCGGCGAATGGCGTTGATGTCCTCAAGCTCGCCCACGCGGTTTTCAAGCGCGGCAAGGCGCGTTTCAACGTCTGACATATCCCAACTCTCCTGATTTGATTGTCCTGAATTAATTTGTATGCCTTGCTAACAAATGTTACCTGCCAAGGCGAGAGGAAATGCACATGGACTGGCAAGGCAAAACCGCCTTCATCACGGGTGGCGTATCGGGCATTGGCTTTGGAATTGCGCGGGCTTTTGCTGAAGCTGGCATCCGGCTGATCCTGAGCTATCGCAACGAAGCCTATCGTGAAGAGGCCGAAAGCTGGTTCGTGAAGAATGAGCTTGAACTGCCACGATTCGTGAAGCTCGACGTGACGGACCGCGCACGTTTTGCCGAGGTCGCAGCAGAAGTCGGCAAGGTTCATATTCTCGTCAACAATGCGGGCGTCAGCGTTTTCGGGCCGACAGCTGAGGCCAGCTATGCAGACTATGACTGGATCATGGGCGTCAATTTTGGCGGCGTGGTCAATGGCCTCGTCTCGTTCATTCCCGGCATGAAGGCGCATGGCGAAGGCGGACACATCGTCAACGTCGCCTCGATGGCGGCCTATCTCTCCGGTCCTCAGGCGGGCATCTACACCGCGAGCAAGTTCGCCGTGCGCGGACTTACGGAATCGTTGCGCTACAATATGGCCCCCTTTGGCATTGGCGTCTCGCTCATGTGCCCCGGTCTTACCAGGACAAACGCGTGGGACTCCGCGTTGCGCCGCCCCGATGGGTTTGCGGCTTCCGGCTTCAAGCCTGCCGACAAGGGCGAGCTTGAGCAGTTTGGCACAGCCTTTGACCTCGGCATGGACCCGCTGGAAGTGGGCCGTAAGACGCTTGCCGGAATGACTGAAAACCGGGGCCTCATTCTCACCCATCCCGAATTTGCCGAGGACTTTGAAGAGATCTACAAGACCTCGCTCGATGCGCTCCCAAAGGAGCCGATCCCCGAAGGCCGTATTCATATCGAAAAGCTGCGCCGCGAGGCCAATCGCGCGGCCGCATCGGGCAAGGTCATTGGCCTTGACGACCTGACCTAGACTGAACCGAGGAGAAGAACATGACACCGCAAGGCGTGAACGTCCGCCACCCGGACAAGGTCTTTATCGGCGGAGAGTGGCGCGCTGCACATTCGGGCCGGATGATCGAACTCGTTTCGCCCAACACCGAGCAGGTCGTGGGCGCCGTTGCAGAAGCCGACGAAGCAGACATGGATGCGGCAGTCGCGGCGGCTCGTGCGGCGTTTGATGCCGGTCCATGGGTTGAAATGTCGCCTGCGGAGCGCCTGCCCTATCTCAAACGCATGGCCGATCATCTGCGGTCGCGCGAAGGCGAGATCGCCATCGCCAAGGCATGGACCGCGCAGATGGGCGGCCTCGCCAGCTTTGCCGGCCCCATGACAGCGGGGTCAACGATGACCTTCGATGGCATCATCAAGATGGCCGAGGCCTTCTCCTTCGTTGAGCAACGCCCGACTGTTGGCGCGGCTGTCGGGCTCGTCGCCTATGAGCCCGTGGGTGTCGTCGCGGCGATTGCGCCGTGGAACGGGCCTTATGGCATCATGCTCAACAAGGTCGCCTATTCACTGGCTGCGGGCTGCACGGTCATCATGAAGCCGTCGCCGGAAACGCCGCTTGAAGCCTATATCATAGCGGAAGCCGCAGAAGCCGCTGGCGTTCCGGCAGGTGTCGTGAACCTCGTCTGCGGACATCGCGAGGCGAGCGATCACCTCGTCTGCAACCATGGTGTCGATAAGGTGAGCTTCACCGGCTCAACGGTTGCAGGCAAGCGTATCGCAAGTGTCTGTGGCGAGCGTATCGCCCGCTGCACACTGGAACTGGGCGGCAAGTCCGCCGCGATCATCGCGGATGACTTCCCCATTGCGGCGGCAGCCGGGCTGCTCACGGGCACGATCACCATGATGAGCGGGCAGGTCTGCGCCATGCTTTCGCGCGTCATCGTCCCACGCAAGCGCCATGACGAACTGGCAGACGCGATTGCGGGCGAGATGAAGAAGGTCGTTATCGGCTATTCGGACGATACGACGACGCAGCTCGGCCCGCTTGCCATGAAGCGCCAGCTTGAGCGGGTCGAAATGTATATCGAAGAAGGCAAGAAGACGGCTGATCTGGTCACGGGCGGCAACCGCCCTGCCCATCTCAATCACGGCTATTTCATCGAGCCGACGCTCTTTGCCAATGTGAAGAACGATAGCCGCATTGCGCAGGAAGAAATCTTCGGCCCAGTGCTGAGCCTCATCCCGTGCGAGGACGAGGAAGACGCGATCCGCATCGCCAACGCGTCCAGCTATGGACTCAATGGATCGGTGCTGACGCAAGACCATGAAAAGGCCTACCGCATCTCGCGGCGCGTCCGCACGGGTGGCTTCGGCCAGAATGGCCTGCGCATGGACTTCGGCCTTCCCTTTGGCGGGTTCAAACAGTCCGGCATCGGCCGCGAAGGTGGGCTGGAAGGGCTAATGGCCTATCTTGAACAGAAGACGATCCTGCTCGATGGTCAGCCCGCCGCGCTATAGTTCGACGCAGCCGCCATCGACGAACAGGTCGACGCCGAGGCACAATTTCAGGTTGGCGGATTCTTCCTGTGTGTGGGCCATTTCCCCGCCTTCTCCTATTGTAACAATTGTTATCATGTGTAACAGTCTGCTTAGAACAATCAAGGCGGAGGATGCATGGACCGGTCGGCTCTATACGGAGTGCTCGATAGCTATCTTGAAGCTCTCGACGCGAAACAGCCGGACCGCGTCTCCTGGGCCGCCGACGTTCATAATTCAGAGAACAATGTGATGCTTGAGGTCGGTGACGGGCTTTGGGGCACGATCGATCGGGTTGGCGACTACAAGCTGCGCTTTGCCGATCCGCAAACGAGCCAAGTCGGCTATTTCGGCACGGTGCATGAGCCGATTGAGGAATCGGCCTTCACGCTGCGGCTCAAGGTCAACGCGCAAGGGCAGGTCTGCGAGTCTGAGATGGTCGTCGTCCGCCAATCGGATTCAGGCATCAAGTTTGAGAATTGTCGCTACTGGGATAAGCCCATTCTCAACACCAACGTGGAAGCTCCGGTTGAGCGCGCCGAAATGATCCACCTGTCAAATGGCTATTTCGATACGCTCCAGCTGAACGACGGGACGATCCACACCAAATTCCACCCGGATTGCAACCGCGTAGAAAATGGCGTGCAGACGACGCGCAACCCTGAATTTGCCAAAATTGTTCCCGTCTCGGCCTTGGGCTGTGAAGAGCAGTTCCGCATGGGCAATTATCGCTATGATGATCGCCTGCGTGCGCGCCGCTTTCCGCTGGTGGATGAAGAGCGCGGACTGGTGCTCGCCTTCGGCTTTATCGACCATTCGGGTCGCCTTGCCGAATATCAGCTGACCGATGGCCGCACCGTCAAATCGCCCGTGCGCCGCCCGCACAGCTTTTACATCTCGGAGTTGTTCAAGATCGACCATGGCATGATCTGCCAGATTGAAGCGAACTTCATCACCGTGCCCTATAATATGCCCAGCCCATGGGATGCGCTGTGAAGCCTGCCCTGCGCCCCTTGTGCCTTGCACTGCTGCTGGCGGCCTGTTCTGCGGGCCGTGCGCCCGATGCGCCCGCTCAACAGGCGCAAGCCGCCGATAACTGGACCAACCCCGGCGGGGACGCGGGAAAAACGCATTATTCGACGCTGACGGACATCACGCCCGCCAATGTGGCGGCCTTGGGGCTGGCATGGGAAGCAAATCTCGGCACCAATCGCGTGCTGGAAGCGACGCCAGTCGTCATTGATGGCGTGATGTACACATCGGGCGTGGCAGGCCGCGCTTATGCGTTCGACGCTGCGACCGGCAAGGAGCTTTGGCGCTTCGAGCCAGAGGTTTCCATGCAGGTCAACCGCACGGTTTGCTGCGACATGGCCAATCGAGGCGTTGCCGTGGCCAACGGCAAGGTGTTCGTCGCAGCGCTCGACGCGCAACTCTATGCGCTCGATGCCAAAACTGGCAAGATCGTGTGGAAAGCAGATACCGTTGATGACAAGGCACGCGGCGTAAACTCAACCGGCGCGCCCGAAATTGCGGGCAATGTGGTGCTGATCGGAAATGGCGGCGCAGAATATGACACGCGCGGCTATGTGAGCGCCTATGATCTCAACAGCGGCAAGCTCGTCTGGCGCTTTCACACCGTTCCACGCGATCCCACACTCGGCCCGCAGGACCACCCGGATCTTGAAGAGGCGGTCAAGACCTGGGACCCCAAAAGCCGATGGGACATTGGCGGCGGCGGAACACCATGGGATGCAATCAACTATGATGCCGAAACCGGCAACGTCATCATCGGCACGGGCAATGGCGGACCCTACCACACCGTCAAGCGCAGCCCCAAAGGCGGCGATCAGCTTTATCTTGCCAGCCTTGTCGCGCTCGATGCGAAAACTGGTCGCAAGAAATGGCACTATCAACAAACGCCGGGCGATAATTGGGATTTCACCTCCACCCAGCCGATGATCCTTACACACATGAAGATCGACGGTGCGGACCGTGCAGTCCTGATCCATGCGCCCAAGAACGGGTTTCTTTATGTGATTGACCGGCGCAATGGCAAAGTTCTGCGCGCCAACCCCATTGTGCGCGTCAACTGGGCGGACGGCGTTGACCTCTCAACTGGCCGCCCCCGGTTGCGGCCCGACCGCGCCGACTACGCCACCTCGCCCAAAATCGTTTTTCCCGGCACCACGGGCGCGCGAAACTGGCACCCCGGCAGCTATGATCCGCAAACCGGCCTCTATTATGCCTCAGTTCTCGACATGGGTAATCTCATCTACCAGACGCCGGGCGAAAAGCCGTTGCGCCGCAAGATGCTCAACGTGGATGCGGCACTTGTTTTCACATCGGTTCTGGCGGCAGCCCTGCCGACAATGCCGCCACCTGTTCAGGCTGCGGTCAAGGCGCTGCCTGAATGGCCGGATGTGCTGAAATCCCCCGGAAAGGCGGAATTGCGTGCCATTGATCCGCTGACGGGTCGCACCAGATGGGCTGTCCCTGCACAAGGCTGGCAGGACCGTGCGGGCACGCTGACCACTGCAAGCGGCCTCCTGTTCAACGGCAACATCGCAGGGCAGCTCCGCGTGTTCGACAAGGCGAACGGCAAGCTGCTCAAAAGCATCGATACCGGCTCGTCCATACTCGCCGCACCGATGACCTATCGCGTCAAAGGTGTGCAATATGTGGCCGTCATGGCGGCCTGGGGTGGGGGCGGCTATGCCTATGTGCCGCCTTATTCGGCTGCTTATAAGCGCGGCAATCAGGGGCGCCTTCTGGTCTTCAAGCTCGGCGGCAGCCCGACGCCACTGCCGCCGGAGCTTGCGCCGCTTGAAGTAGCACCCCCACCCCCCGCACAGGCCCCGGACGTTACAAAGGCGATGATCGCGCAAGGCCAGCAGCTTTTCTTTGCTAATTGCGTCATGTGCCATTCCAACCAGCATCGCTCAATCACCCCCGATCTTCGCCGGATGCAGCCAGAAACGCACCGCGCCTTTGAGCAGATTGTGCTGGGCGGATTGCTCCAGCCAAACGGGATGCCGCGCTGGGACGATCTCTTGAAGCCGCGCGAAGTCTCCGCGATCCACGCTTGGCTGATCGACGAGCAGGCACGCACGCGCGCTGATGAACTTGAGAAAAAGAAGCGTGGCCTGCCACTCGACGCACCAAGCCTCGCCATCCTTTCAAACTATTGAGCCAGAACAACACAGGAGAGACATGATGACTGACATTGCAGCCCTTGCGGCTCGGATCGACAGGCTGGAACATGAGCTGGGCATCCAGCAGGATATCCACCAGATCCGCCGCATCCAGTATAGCTATGGATATTTCATCGACAAATCGCAGTATAACGAGGTTGTCGACCTCTTCTCCGATGATGGCGAAGTCTGGTTTCTCGGCGGCATCTACAAAGGCAAGGCGGGCGTTCGTCGCCTCTATATCGAACGCTTCCAGACACAATTCACGCAGGGTCATAATGGCCCGCGCTATGGCTGGCTGCTCGATCATCCGCAGCTCCAGATGGTTATCGACGTTGCGGACGACCGCAAGACCGCGAAGGTGCGTGGCCCCTCGATGATGCAGGCCGGCCTCCATGAAACCGCCGAAGGCCAGCAGCGGGCCTGGTGGGAAGGTGGCATTTACGAGAACGAATATGTGCGTGAAGATGGTGTGTGGAAGATCAAGGCGCTCCGCTACTTCCCCTTCTGGCATGGCTCGTTCGAAGATGGCTGGGCCAAGACCCCCATCGACTTCATCCCGATGGCCAAGACCTGCTTCCCCGCCGACCCGCTTGGTCCCGATACGCTGATCGACCCGCAACCCCGCCTGTGGCCCGCAACCGACACAGTTGAGTTCCACTATCCACACCCGGTGACGGGCAAGCCAATCATTCTTGACAACAGCCGCGCGCGGGAGGGCTATCGTGACTGATTTCGCAGAACTGGATCGCATCCCCGGCGTTGATGCAACAATGGATTATCTCGTTCCTACCTCGCGCATCAACCGGCGCTTCTGGGCACCCGGAAAGGAGTATAATACGGGCGTCTATGCGTCGCACGGCGTTCATATCCGCAATGCGCGTATGGCACCGGAGCCATTCTCTCTCGACAAGCACGGCTTCTGTCTTGCCCAGCACAAGACCAAAGTGACCGACTGGGAGGCCGCAGCCGCGGGCGATTCCGATTATGCGGCCGAAGTCATCGAGGTCGTGAAGAAGCTCACAGGTGCAGATGTCGTGCTGACCATGGCAGGCCAGTTGCGCACATCTGGCGCAACCGGAGAGCGGCTCCAGCCCCCGGCGGCTGAGGCTCATGTCGACTTCACCCCGCAAAGCGCCGAGCGGGTCGCTGAGCGGGTCTATGCGGCCAAAATCCCCGATGGCCCTGGCTATCAGCGTTCGATCTGCTTCAGCCTGTGGCGCCCGCTTTCTGCCCCGCCGCAGGATTGGCCGCTGGCCTTGTGCGACTTCCGCAGCGTGAATGAGGATGAAGGCACACCCAACACCAAGGTTGATGTCGATGAGATCCCCGAAGGCGATGCCCTATTTGCCGACATCCCCGGTGAAGAAAACATGGTTGCGGCGAGCATCTTCTATCACAATCCAGAGCATCGCTGGTGGTATTTCCCGAATATGACCGATGAGGAGGTTCTGCTCATCAAGTTCCATGATTCCGACCACAGCCGGGCATGGCGGGCGCTTCACACCGCCTTTCACGATACCAGCCGCCCCGATGCCATCGAACGCCACTCGATGGAGTTTCGTGGTGTCGCCTATTTCAACAAGAAGGACGCCTGATGTATTCGACACTCGAAACACCGCATCTTGAATTCGCGTTCGAGTGTCGGCTTCAGTTCACGCGCGTTTATTCCATTCCCGATGTTCACAATGGCGGCTTCCGCTCCGCCGTTCTTGTGGACCAGGGAAGCTTTGAAGGCCCGCGCCTGCGCGGGCGCGCCGTGCCCAATTCAGGCGGTGATTATGCCCATTTCCGCGATGATGACACGGCCGTGTTCGATGCGCGCTATCTGCTCGAAGTCGATGACGGCACGATCATCTATATGCAGAACAAGGGGTATCTTTGGGGCCGCAAGCCAGATGCGATGCAGCGGCTGCGCGCCTGGGCGTTTGAGGGTGGTCCGCCGGTCGCGCATGAAGATTATTATCTGCGCGCGCAGCCAACCTTCGAGACGCCCAAGGGCAAGCATGACTGGATGACGCGCCATGTGTTTGTGGGCGTGGGCGAACGGCGGCCGGATGGCAATTTCGTCCGCTATTTTGCGCTTACCTGAGCGGCGGCAGCGCGTAGCATTTCGGCATTTTCCTCAATCATTTGCCGAACGCTGCGCGCCGGGCGCCCTGTTAAGTGCGCAACGTCATTCGAGCAGACTTCCAGAAATCCCTCACGGATTGCCTGACCGAACGTGACCATATCGTCACTGTTCCACGGGATGCCGCCCACATACTGGTCATCAACCGGACGGCGGGGGATGCCCATCGCGTCGAAAATCGCATATTGGCCGCCATCGTCCACCGGAACATAGCTGAGCGGCAGACCTGTCACGTCTGACATGATCGCCGTGACATCCGCAAACGTCTGAAGCTCCGGCCCGGTGATGTTATACACCTGCCCCTCATGCCCCTCGCCCGTTAGCACGGCGAGGGCGCACGCGACACAATCCTCGCGCCACACCATGGCTTCGCGCCCCGCGCCTGCATTGCTCACCCACTGGCCGCTCTGCATGACGCCGGGGCCCGCCATCAAGATCATCGCATCGGCATAATGCGCGTCGCGCAGCATCGTCCATGCCATGCCTGAGGCGCGGATCAGCTTCTCCGTCTCGATATGATCGTGGCGAACCTCAGCTGGGTTTGCGGGGTCATCAATGCCGATGAAGCTCGTATAGGCGATATGGCGAACGCCCTCAGCTGCCGCTGCGGCAATCGCCGCCTTATGCTGCTCAACCCGCGCACCGACGCGCGTGCCGGAGATGAGCAACATTCGCTCTGCCCCACGCACAGCCTTTGCCAGTGTTTCCGGCTTGTCGAAATCACCATAACGCACCTCGCAACCCTGCGCGGTGCGGTCGGCAAGCTTGGATGGCGCCCGCGTGATGAGCACAAGATCACGGGCGCGGCCAAGGGCGATCAGCTTGTCGGTCAACGACCGGCCATATTGCCCAGACGCGCCCGTAATGACGATTTTGCTCACGCCACGGCCTTGTCCAGCTGCGCGCTGCTCACCCACCAGCCATGAACCTGCGGGCGCAAGCGGCGCGGAATAGCGATCTTCGCAACGGGCCCCGCCGCCACGTCGCCCGCATTGATGATCCAGCAGGCGTGCGAGAAGTCATCCGGTCCAGTCTGCGTATCGACCATCGTGACAAGCCAGCCTTCATGCCCCGCAATTTGCGATGGGACGTGAACCGGCTCGTTGAAGCTCATGCCCGGATCGAGCGCGAGCGCCTGCGGTGCGCCCCCGGTGAAGTCGAGGCGCAACAGCGTATTGAACATCGCGCCCACCGGACCACCCGCAACTGGAGGTCCCTTCATCTCCGGGTTCATCGTCAGCATCCAGCCACGATCATAGCGCCGCCCCTGCTCAGCCGCCGGAATGACGGGGAAATCGCCTGGCGGTCCCACGATGGTTTCGGCAACGTCACTTGCCTCGCCCTTGGGATCGACCGTCCAGCGCGTGAGCGCGCCCTGCACTTCCCATTGCTGCATCTGGATGCCAGACGCTTCGCGGATGAAGGGAAATGCGTTCACATTGGAAAGACACTGGTCAAAATGGATGCGACCATCCGCATCCTCGAACGCCCCCATCATGTGATAGCAGGAAACGCCCTTTGGCCCCTTGAACCAGCGCATCTCGGAGACGTCGCCATAGCGCGGCATCACCCCCAGCCAGCTTTCCAGCTCCATCTCATGCACCCAGTGATCGCCGCCGGCCTTCAGTCGCTCAATATCGCTGGTCGTCGGATATACGGGGAAAAGTGCGTAATTTTCGGTGATCGCAAAGTCATGCATCATCGAGCAATAGGGCACGTCAAACCATTGCTCCGATGTGAGATTGCCATCCTTGTCGGCGATCAGATAGGCAACCTTGGTAGAGGCCAGGCCATCCGCTTCATAACCGAAGAAGAAGAGTTCACCCGTCTGCGGGTCAACGCGCACGTGCGCCGTCACCGTTTCAGACTTGAGTTTGCCCCCAAAATCATAGGAGCCAAGCGTTTCGAGCGTCATGGGATTGATGCGGTAGGGCCGCCCATCCTCCTTCGTCATCAAGAGGCGTCCTGCGTGCCACACAGGCGTTGTATTGGCGACCGTGCGGTCAACGCCCTGCACATCGGCATCATCGGTATAAGGATTGCGATAACGCCCGAAGCGCGAACGACCAAGCTCAACTTCCGCCTGGTGGCGCGCGGTTTGCACGTAGCGCATCAACGTGCTCGCCTTGCCGCCTTGAAGGCGCACAGCAGAAATCATCCCATCGCCGGAAAGCAGGTTATCATCATCGAACTTCGGTGCAAAAGCTGGATCGGGCACCGCACGAAAAAAGACACCGTCAACGTCAGCCGGAATCTCGCCTTCAACGATCAAGCCATCAATATCATATTCCTCGCCCAGCGGACGGTTTAGCCCAACGAAGTGCGAGGTCTGGGGAAAGGCTTTCATGCGGCATCTCCTGATTATCGTTCCGCACGCCACATTGCTAACAATTGTTACAAAAGCAAGCTGCTATGCATACCAATAAGCAATCGCCCGCATTTCAATGCTGGAGCGCGGCACAATCCCTGAGGGAACATCGGCATTGTCAAAGGCAACATGAGGAATTGGGTTGGCGAAACGAGAGTCGCTCGTTTTGAAAATCAACGCTTCATCGCGCGTCATATCTGGATACCAGACCCAGCGATGCGCTGGATTATGCGCGACGATATAGCTGGCGAACGACCATTCCGGCTTTTCGGGATCATCGAAAATCGCGTCTGCCTCAATCAGATCGCCCGCCGATACGCTCTGCGCATCGCACACCGCCAGCGGCACATCCTGCGGCGGCGGGGAAAAGGCGCGCCAAACATTGTAGTGCGCATAACGCACGATCGTTTTGCCCTCAGGCGTGCCCGCTGCGGCAAAGCCGGCTGCGGTTTCCTTACTGATGTCGATATGGGCAAAACGCGCCGGCATCGAATTGTTGAGCTTGCCGGCCAGTGCAGACCGCTCACCAAAGCGCAGGATGCCGGGGCTGGTGCAGAACACGGCATCGGCACCTGTCTGGACAAGCAAAAGTTCTGCTATCTCACGGTTATGGATGTCCGCGACGGCCTGACGGTCTGCAAAGTCACCCACAACGCTCACGTGCGGCACCAGCTTGAAGCCTTCAACATCAAGGTCTGTTGCCACCTCACGCCCATTGGTCATTGCCATGCGCTGGGCATCAATCACCACTGTGTCACGGCTGTGGTCATTGGCATAATAACGCTGCCGAAAATCAGTCCTTGCGGCGTAGTTGATGATCGCATCCGTCATGGCGACGCCTCCTTTTGGCTTCAGGCCGTAAACTCCTCGGTATCGATGGTGCGCTGCATGGCATCGGGGTAACGCGGGCCAGCAACGGTGCGCTGGTTGATAAGCGCATCAAGCTTTGCGAGCGTTACGGCATCGGGCTGCCAGTCCCAGCGCGCGACATTTTCTTCAAGATGCGCAATGGAAGCCGTGCCGGGAATCGTGACGATATGTTCTCCGCGTGACAGGACCCAGGCGAGCGAGAGTTGGGCCGGCGTCACGCCCTGTTCTGTTGCGATCGCGTTGAAGGCATCAATCAGCGCAAGGTTCACCGGCCAATTTTCCGCGTTGAAGCGCGGTTGACCTTTGCGCAGATCATTATCGACCAGCGCATCGGTATCACGCACACCATTGGCGAGCGCACCGCGCCCCACCGGGGAGAAGGCGACAAATGTGGCGCCAACCTCCCGACAGGCATCGAGCACAGCAATTTCAGGATTTCGCGTCCACAGCGAATATTCTGTCTGCATCGCAGCGATCGGATGAACGGCAGACGCACGCCGCAGCGTATCCGCCGACATTTCGGACAAACCAATGCTGCCGATCTTGCCCTCCTTCACAAGCTCGGCAAGCGCGCCGACCGAGTCCTCAATGGGCGTCTCGAAGTCGCGACGATGAAGATAGTAGAGATCAATATAGTCGGTCTGAAGGCACTTGAGGCTTTCTTCCAGCGCCGTGCGGATTGTGGCGGGTTTGCAATCGATACGACGCTTGTCACCATCGACGATGATGCCGGTCTTCGAGGCGAGGAAGAACTTGCTGCGATTTTCCTTAAGCGTTTTGCCGATAAGCGTTTCGTTATGCCCAAGGCCATAGATGCGCGCGGTATCGAGATGGTCGTAACCGACATCAAGCGCCCGGTGGAGCAGCTTTGCGCCATCCTCTTCCGACGGCGGAACGCCATAGGCCCACGAAAGCGACATACAGCCAAGGCCAACGGGGTTGGTCAGGCGGCCATTGATCGGGCGTTTGGCAATCGTCATCGAATGTCCTTTATGCGAG
>CALMVA010000006.1 GCA_937873035.1 uncultured Sphingomonadaceae bacterium
AATGCGGAAGCTAGTGGAAGCTTCCGGATCAAGGAATGGTA
Organism: uncultured Sphingomonadaceae bacterium; assembly: GCA_937873035.1. Classification (GTDB taxonomy): domain Bacteria; phylum Pseudomonadota; class Alphaproteobacteria; order Sphingomonadales; family Sphingomonadaceae; genus Aquisediminimonas. The sequence continues at coordinate 42 of CALMVA010000006.1, forward strand.
GCGGAGGAGGGACTCGAACCCCCGACACGCGGATTATGATTCCGCTGCTCTAACCAGCTGAGCTACTCCGCCCCAAGCAACCGAATGGCTTCGGGAAGCGGCGCTATAGGCAGGAGTTGCAGGCGGGTCAACAGGGTGCGCGCATCGAATGACCATTTCCAAAGCGCCATGCGCCAACCGGCTCCCACGGACCGCCAAGATAGCGCCAGATCGCCAGTCCGGCGATGTCGAGCCGATGGCCCGCGAAGTCCCCGTCCAGCAGCGTGAGCAGTGCCCGCGCCTCTTGCGGCGCGACCTTGTTCTGGATGGTGATGTGCGGCCGCCACCCGGCCTTGTCCTGCGGTGTCAGCAGCATCGGGAAGCGCGACGGGAGCTGGATCGCGCGTCACCTGCTTGAGGAAGGTCGATAGCTCGCCTTCAACCGAAGGCGGCAGATGGTGAAACAGCGTCAGGTGCGCACGCAGATAATTTCGATCCGACGGAAAATGCGTGCGGCGCAAATCATCGAAATAAGCAAAATCCGCATTGCCCAAAACCGCTGTAACAATGAGAGGCGGGCCAGCATTTCGGCTGGCCCCAGCCATATCACTCAAATCTCGACCTGACTGCCCAGTTCAACCACGCGGTTGGTCGGCAGGCGGAAGAATTCCATCGCGCTTTCTGCATTGCGCAGCATCCACGCAAACAGCTTTTCGCGCCAGATGGCCATGCCGGGACGAGACGATGGCAGCAGCGTCTGGCGGGCAAGGAAGAAGCTCGTGTCCATCATCTTGATGGGCGGGCCACAGGTGGTGATGCCGGCGAGCGCCGTCGGCACGTCGGGCTCTTCCATGAAGCCAAACTTGAGGATGAGGCGGTGGAAGCCCTGCCCCAGATCTTCCATATGGCACCGCTTGTCGGGATCGACAAAGGGCACGCCCGGAATTTTGACGGTGAGCAGGATTACGCGATCATGAAGGATTTTGTTGTGCTTCAGATTATGGAGCAGCGCATGGGGCACACCATCGGGCGTGGACGTCATGAACACGGCCGTTCCGGGCACGCGTGAGGCAGATGTGGCGGCCGAACTGATGAACACCTTTACGGGCATGGCCGCTTCGCGCATCCGCTCCATCATCAGCTTGCGGCCACGTGACCATGTGGTCAGCAACGTGAAAGCAATGAGGCCAACGACCAGCGGGAACCAGCCGCCAGAGGGCACCTTGGTGAGGTTTGCGGTGAAATAGGCGGTATCCACGATGAAGAAGAGCGAGAGCAGCGGAATGGTGAGCAGCCGGTTCCACTTCCAGATGTTGAACAGCAGCACCGCCAGTAGGCAGGTATCGATGAACATTGCGCCGGTAACCGCAATGCCATAGGCCGAGGCCAGATTGCTCGAACTGCCGAACTGGAGCACGAGCAGGATGACCATGACCATCAGGCCCCAGTTGATGACCGGAATGTAGATCTGGCCAGCAGCACTTTCGCTCGTGTGCTGGATGCGCAGGCGCGGCATGAAGCCAAGCTGGATGGCCTGCTGCGTGAGCGAGAAGGCTCCTGAAATAACCGCCTGGCTCGCGATGATCGTGGCGGCGATGGCAAGGAGGACAAGACCAAGGCGAAAATCTTCGGGTGCAAGCAGAAAGAAGGGATTGCGGATCGCCTCATTCGCCTCGGCAGGGGAAAGCTGCATGATCATCGCCCCCTGCCCCAGATAGTTGAGCATCAGCCCCGGCAGGACGATCCATACCCATGAGATGCGGATCGGGCGGCGGCCAAAATGGCCCATATCCGCATAGAGCGCCTCAGCCCCCGTCACCGCGAGCACGACCGAACCAAGCGCGAGGAAACCGCGCAGCGGATCATCCATGAAGAAGCCGACAGCATTAAGCGGCGAAAGCGCCCAGAGGATTTCCGGCTGCTCGGCGATCTTGAGCAGGCCAAGCACGGCCAGCGTTGCGAAATAGATAATCATGATCGGGCCGAAGAGCGCGCCAACCTTGGCCGTGCCCCGCGCCTGAAGCGCAAACAGGCCAACCAGAATGGCGACCGAGATGGGCAGAACAAGGGGCTCGAACGCCGGGTTGACGACCATAAGCCCCTCGGATGCCGACAAAACCGACATGGCGGGCGTAATCATCGAATCGCCGTAGAACAGCGCCGTTGCGAAAACGCCCAGCATAACAATGGGCATAGTCCAGCTCTTGCCCTGCGCCTCGCGGCTGATGAGCGCGAGCAGCGCAAGGCTGCCGCCCTCACCCTTATTGTCGGCACGCAGGATGATGGTGACATATTTGAGCGTTACCACGGTCATCATCGACCAGAAGATAAGGCTCAAAACCCCATAAATATGCACATGATCGGGCGGTAGCGGGTGATGCCCGGCAAAGGTCTCACGAAAAGCGTAGATCGGGCTGGTGCCGATGTCGCCATAGACGATGCCAATGGCCGCAATCAGCAGCTTATGCAGCGAGCCGTGAATGTGATGACCCTGCTCCTCGCCATCGAGAACAGCGTCCTGAGTGTCAGCTTGCGACATAATCAGTTAAGACCGGCAACAGATGTGACAGGCATGAAGAACACGCTTTTCTGACCTAAACTGCTTCGCGCGCTAGCACGGTGCCCCTAGCCCCGCAAATCATTTGGCAGGCGGCGCCGCGCCCGCATCTGCTGGCGTGAGAACGCCGTTGCGCTCCAGCTCTTGTGTAAGCGCGCGCCGAATGGGGGCATCTGCGGGGATGCTTGCCAGCAACTGACTGAAAAGCGGGCGCGCTTCATCAACCCGTCCGTTCTGCGCCAGCGCCACGGCATAGAAGTAGAGCGCGCCAGGATAGCCGGGCGTGATCTTCAGCGCCTTGCGATAGGCATATTCGGCGGGCGGTGAGAGACGCCCCTGCCCGTGCGCCACCATGGCGTTGCCAAGCCCGGTCCACAGACCGGGACTATTCTGGTTCTTCTCAAGCCCCAGCCGAATGACGCGTGCGGCCAATTCCGGGCGTCCGATGCGGAAGTAGGAATCGGCCTGCGCCAGCGTATCGGCCTCGGCACCCACCTTCCCAATAAACTCGCCGCGCGCCTGCGCGTCTTCACCGGGAGCGGGCGGCAAATCCGCCTTGGGAGCAACCGGAGATGCGGCAAGATTGGGCTGCCCCTGCACCGAATAGCCGACCAGGCCCAGCGCAAGCGCCGCGCCCACCAGCCACATCGCCCCGCGCGACAATTTGCCGATTTTCCAGAGCAGTAAAAGCAGGGCAAGCCCGGCAATAATGATCGCAAACAGCGCCATCAGCGTTTCTTTCTGCGAATACGGCCGCTCATCACGGCGACGCCTGCCAGGAGCAGCGCCAGCGGCAACAACCAGAGCGCGACCGACGAGCCACTGAAGGGCGGCTCATAGCTTACCCAATCACCATAGCGTTCGATCAGCCATGTGCGGATCGCCTCCGGCTTTTCACCTTTCTGGATGCGCTCGCGGATGAGTGACCGCATATCGCCCGCCATTTCGGCATCTGAATCAGCAATCGACTGCCCCTGACAGACAAGGCAACGGATCGTCTCCATCAGCGCCTTGGCGTCGCGCTCCTGCGCGGGATCAGCCAGTTGCACATTGGCGAGCGGCGCTGCATCCATGCGCGAGTCAGCGAGCGCCGGAGTGGTCAGTGCCATCAGCAAGACAAGCAATCGCTTCATTGCGCAGCTTTCAGCGCGGCCAAAATGGCCGGCACGTTCTCTGGCCGGATGTCGCCAATATGTTGGTAGCGGATGACGCCCCTGCCATCGATAACGAAGCTTTCCGGCACGCCCGATGACCCAAGGCTGATCTGGGTGCGGCTCGAAACGTCGGAGCCGATCCGCGCATAGGGATCGCCATGTTCACCAAGAAAGCGCGTCACATCCTCCGGCTTGTCACGAATGGCGATGCCGTGGATCGTCACGCCCTGCTTCTTCAATTCCACCAGCAGAGAAGCTTCCGCCGCGCACGGCAGGCACCAGCTTGCAAAGATGTTGAGCAGCACCGGCTTGCCCTTGCGAAAATCGCGCGCGGCAAGGCCTTCATGCCCCGACGCGGCAGACGGCAGGCTGAATTCAGGAACTGGCTGGCCGATCATCTTGGAGGTGATCATCTTTTCCTCAGGACTGACAAGCCCGCGCAACATGATGCCCAGAAACAGCGCAAACACCGCGAAAGGTGCCCAGATCAGGACCTTCCTCATCGGGCCGCCTCCGGGTGGATGAGCTTGCGTTCCCGCCACACACGCCCCACCAGCGCCAGCGCGCCACCCAGCGCGATGAGAATACCGCCGAGCCAGATAAGCGTTACCCATGGCTTCCACCACAGCCGCAACTGCCAGCGGCCGTCGCTGCCCATTTTACCGAGCACGACATAAAGCTGCCCATCAATGCGCGTCGAAATGGCGGACTCGTTGGTTTCGGTGGGCGGCGAGGCATAGCTGCGCGCCTGTGGCTTCAGGGTGAAGGGATTTCCTGCCCCGCGCCGAGCTTCCATGGTCGCCTCAAGTGCAGTCCAGTTGGGGCCGATGGTGGGCGCGATGCTGACCAGCTTGACGCTGAACGGGCCGACCTGCGTCGTCTGGCCCTCGTTCACCGCCACAAGCCGCTCTTGCATGAAGGCACTGTCCGCCGCCATGCCCGCCAGCGCCACGGCAACACCAAGGTGCGAAATCACCATGCCCCAGGTAAAGAGCGGCGTGCGGCGCAGATTGCGTTTCCACAAAGGTGCGATGCTCGCAGCCCCTGCAAGCGCCGCGACTGACAATCCCAGCCATGGTAAAGTGCCGATATTGGGGGCCGCCAGCCGGACCGCCACAAGCACCAACCCACCCAGCGCAAGCGGTAGCGCCGCCCGGCGGATAACAACGCCCGCCCTGTCACCGCGCCAGCGCATCAGCGGGCCGGCCGCCATCAGCACAATGAGCATCAGCGCGACGGAGCCAGCCGCCGGATTGAAATAAGGCGGGCCAATCGACACCTGCTGCCCCAGCCCTTGAGCGACGATGGGGTAAAGCGTGCCGATAAGCACCACACCCAGAATGACGGTAAGAAACAGGTTGTTGAGCACAAGCGCGGCTTCGCGGCTTACCATCTCGAACAGCGCACCCTCGCGCACCGTGCCGACCCGCAGGCCAAAAAGCGCAAGCGCCCCCCCGATATAGATGAAAAGCAGCGCCAGCAGAAACTCGCCACGCTCCGGGTCGACCGCAAAGGCATGGACGCTCGTCAGGATGCCGGAACGGACGAGGAATGTGCCGACCATCGACATGGAAAAGGCAACGACTGCCAGCATGACCGTCCACGCCCTGAGCGAATCCCGCGTGGCGAGCACCGTCACCGAATGGAGCAGCGCGGTGGAGGCGAGCCATGGCATCAGCGAGGCGTTTTCGACCGGATCCCAGAACCACCAGCCGCCCCAGCCCAGTTCATAATAGGCCCAATAGCTGCCTGCCGTGATGCCGATGGTGAGGAAAATCCATGCGGCGAGCACCCACGGCCGCATCGCACGGGCAAAGGCCGGGCCCACATCACGCGTCACCAGCGCGCCGACCGCAAAGCTGAACGCAATCGACATCCCGACATAGCCAAAATAGAGCGTTGGCGGGTGGAAGGCGAGGCCGGGGTCTTGCAGCAGCGGGTTCAGCCCCTGTCCATCTGCCGGTGCGGGGTTCAGCCGCTCGAACGGGTTGGATGAAAAGAGCAGGAAGGCATAAAAACCAAGCGCAATAATGCCCTGCGCCATGATCGTCGCAATGAGCGTATCACGGCGCACACGGCGCTCCAGCAAGGCCACCCCCGCGCCGGACACGGCCAGAACCGTGACCCAGAGCAGCATCGAGCCTTCATGGTTTCCCCATGTGCCCGCAAACTTGTAGAGCCACGGCTTTTCCGAATGACTGTTGGTCGCAACAAGCTTCACCGACATATCGGAGATGAGGAACAGATAGATAAGCGCGAGGAAGGCCAGCACGACGAGGGCTGCCTGCGCGACAGCTATGGGGCGCACGGCATCGCCAAGATCGGTCCGGCTCGGCACCCGCAGCGACATCGCGCCAAGCACCGATTGCAACACGGCAAGACCTGCGGCCAGCCACAACAGGCCAAGCCCGATTTCTGCGATCATTGTTTGAGCGTGCCCGTCTTGTGCATTTTGCCTTCCAGTTCGGGCGGCATATAACGCTCGTCATGCTTGGCGAGAAGGTTGGTCGCAACGAAGCTCCCGTCCGGCTGGAAGCGGCCTTCGGCGACGACGCCCGATTTTTCCTTGAACAGGTCTGGCGCTATGCCCTTGAAAGTCACGGGCACCTGCGCGCGACCATCTTCCACCACAAAGTGAATGGTCACGCCATCGGCATCATGTTTTATCGATTTATCCGCCACCATGCCGCCGAGGCGCACGGCCTTGTCCAGCGGCAGACCATTATCCTTCACATCGCCCGGCGCATAGAAAAATGCGGCTTCCTGCTTTAGCCCTGAAACTGCGAGCAGCCCCGCGCCAATGACCGCAACAAGCCCCAAAAGGGCCAGAATGAGACGCTGGTTCTTTGCCTTCACCGATCACGCTCCAGCGATCCGGCGGCCTTTTCGGCCTTGCGCATGGCAATATAACTCCAAAGGACAACGCCAACCGAGCCAAGCCCGGTCAGGCCGTAAGCCGCGATGACGAAAGGCCAGTGGTTCATGCCGCCGCCATCCGGCGCATCCGCGCTTCCAGCTTGGCTTCGGCAAGGTTCGCGCGCATCCGCATCAGCACCACGGCCGCAAAGAGCAGCGTGAAACCAACAACGGTCGGTGCCAGCGGCCAGAGCAGTTCGGGCGCGATGGTCGAGCCTTTGATGGTGATCGACGACTTCTGGTGGAGCGAGTTCCACCACACAACCGAGCGGTTGATGATCGGCAGGTTCACAGCGCCGACAATGCCGAAAATCGCGGTCGCACGGCTCACGCTCGTGCGCTCGTCACTCGCATTGGCGAGCGCGACATAGCCGATATAGAGGAATAAGAGGACGAGCATGGATGTCATGCGCCCATCCCACTCCCACCATGTGCCCCAGGTCGGGCGGCCCCAAATCGAGCCTGTGATGAGGCAGATGGCGGTAAACAGCGCACCGGGCACGGCAATCGCGCGGCCCGCAACACCGGCAAGCGGATGCCGCCACACAAGTTGCACGATGCTGGCAATCGCAATGCCCGACCATCCGCCCATGCCAAGCCAGGCAGCTGGCACATGGATATACATGATGCGCACGCTATCTCCCTGGAGATAGTCGGGCGGCGTCATGAAAAGCCCCGCAAACGACCCGAACAGCACAAGCACGACCCCAGCGAGCAGGAAAACCGGCGTCAGCGGGCGGGCAATTTTCAGGAATCGGGCAGGGTTCGCATAGGCGTGCATTATGCGTGGCGCTTTAGGCGAGCAGCGCCAGCCGTGAAAGGGGAATTTCGGGAAGCATGAAATCAAATCCGCGTCGGTCCGCTCAGCCGGGCGGTGATGTCGGCGGCCTTGGCAGCGACATCGCGGCCCATGGCCTCGATGCCTCTCGCGTCGGCCGTGCCTGAAAAGAACGACATCGAAAGGCAATGGCTCGCGGGTGTTGCGGTTGAGATCGCGGCGGCAACTGTGAAAATGCCGCTGTTGAGCGCGCCAAGATCGGTCGCATACCCATTGCTGCGTGCACGGAACATCTGCGAGGCATATTCATCGACGCCCGGTTCATTCTGCCAGCGCACCCGCCCGATGAGTTCCGCCAGTCGCTCACGATCCGGGTCAAGCACACTCAGCACGGCGCGCCCCGCCGCCCCTGCCCCAAGCGGTTGGCGCTGGCCGACCGCCATATGGATACGCGTGGTCGCTTCGTTCTCGGCAAGCGCCACAAGCACCAGCCTGTCACGCCCGGAGCGCCGCCAAAGGCCAACGGCGGCATCATGGCGGCTCGCCAGTTCTTCCATCATCGGCCGCGCCACGGGAATCGCCAGATCACTCGCAAGCGTCATCCGCACAAGATCGAGCGTGCCAAAGCCAAGCGCATAGCGTTTGGTGGCAGGATCGAATTCCACCATTTCATCGGCGGCCAATGTCTTGAGCAGGTTGAACGCCGTCGATGGGCCGAGTCCCAGTTGCCGCGCAATCGTCGTAACGCCTAATGGCGCGCCTGCACTGCCCAGCAGGCGCAGCACGGCCATGGCTTGCGCAACGGCTGGTGACGGCGGTTTGGTTCTGGGCGCGTCTGGCATTGATCGGAACTGCCTCAATATTCAGTATATTGAATTTTAATTCTGCATATTGAATTTTGAGCGCGTTGCAATAGAGGTTTTTCGACTCGAAATGCGGGAGAGAGATGATCGTGAGCAATCCGGGAATGCTTGAAGGCAAGGTCGTTGCCATCACGGGTGCAGGGCGCGGCGTGGGGCGTGAAATCGCCCTGCTGTGCGCGAAGGAAGGCGCCAGCGTCGTCGTCAATGACCTCGGCACATCGGGCGAAGGCGAAGGCACCGATCTTAGCCCCGCGCAGGAAACCGTGAACGACATCAAGGCGGCAGGCGGCAAGGCCATCGTCAATGGCGCGAGCGTGGCGGATCCGGCGGGTGCCGCCTCAATCATTGAAGATGCGGTCAAGACCTTTGGCCGTATCGACGCAGTCGTCAACAATGCCGGCATTTTGCGTGACCGCATCTGGCACAAGATGAGCCATGAGGACTGGAATGCCGTTATCGACGTGCACCTCAACGGCTGCTTCAATGTGTCCAAGGCCGCCACGCCCTATTTCAAGGATCAGGGATCGGGCAGCTTCATCCACTTCACCTCGACATCGGGGCTGATCGGCAATTTCGGGCAGGCAAACTATTCCGCCGCCAAGCTCGGCATTGTCGGCCTCTCTCAGTCGATCGCGCTCGATATGGCGCGCGCGGGCGTCCGCTCCAACTGCATCGCACCGTTCGCATGGAGCCGCATGACGGCCTCTATCCCCGCCTCTACGCCCGAAGAACTGGAGCGGGTAGAGCGCCTCAAGACGATGAGTGCCGACAAAATCGCTCCGCTCGTCGTGTTCCTCGCCTCCGATGCGGCGCAGGATGTGAGCAACCAGATTTTCGCCGTCCGCAAGAACGAGATTTTCCTCTTCTCCAAGCCGCGCCCGATCCGCTCGATGCACCGCAGCGAAGGCTGGACGGCGGAGTCGATCGCCAGCGAACTTCTCCCCGCCTTCCGTCCCAGCTTTGCCGATCCGGCCGAACGGTCGGGCGATGTTTTCTGCTACGATCCGATTTGATGGAGGCGCATATGGCCGGCATGGACCCTGAAATCTTCGCACAGTTCATCGAGCAATTGCGCCGCTATGTGCGCGAGCGGCTCATTCCCGCCGAAGCAGACGTCATCGCGCAAGATCGCATCCCCGACGATATTCTCGCCGAAATGCGCGAGATGGGCCTGTTCGGCATCACTATCCCTGAAGAATTCGGCGGCGCGGGGATGAACGTCAGCCAATATATCGAGACGGTCAAGCAACTCGCCTATGCGTCGCCCGCCTATCGCTCGACGATCTCGATCAACATCGGGATGACGGGCAGCGCGATCAAGAATTTCGGCACGCCTGAACAGAAGAGCGAATGGCTGCCACGCATCGCTTCAGGTGAAATCGCCTGTTTTGGCCTGACCGAACCGGGCAGCGGATCGGATTCCGCGGCCATGCAGACAACCGCGACGCGCGATGGCAATGGCTATCGGCTCAACGGCACCAAACGCTACATCACCAATAGCCCGCACGCCAAGATCGGCCTCATCATGGCGCGCACCAGCAAAGAAGCCCTGCCCAAGAACGCGCACGTTTCGGCCTTTATCGTCGACATGACGACGCCCGGCATTTCCATCGGCAGCCCGGACAAGAAAATGGGCCAATCCGGCGCGCATATTGCCGACATCAACATGGACGATGTGCACATCCCCGGTGATGCGCTTGTCGGCGGCGAGGAAGGTCGCGGCTTTCAGATTGCGATGCAGAGCCTCGATAATGGCCGTCTTTCGGTCGCCGCAATGAGCGTCGGCATGGGGCGGCGCGCGCTCGATACAGCCGTGCGCTACGCCACTGAACGCAAGGCCTTTGGCGAACCGATCAGCAATTTCCAGCTGATCCAAGCGATGCTCGCCGACAGCGATGCGGAACTTTATGCAGCCGAATGTATGATTGCCGATGCCTGCGCGCGCGCGGATCGCGGCGAGAATATCGTGCGCAAGGCCGCTGCCGCCAAGATGTTCTCCTCCGAAGCCTGTGGCCGCGTCGTTGATCGCTGCGTGCAGGTTTATGGCGGGGCGGGCTATCTCGCCGAATATGAGGCGGAACGCTTCTTCCGCGATGCGCGCATCCTGCGCATCTATGAAGGCACCACGCAGATCATGCAGTTGCAGATCGCCAAGCATATGCTGCGCGAATTTGCCGCCAAGGGCGATGTCTGGTCATAGGAGCAAAACCCCATGTATTCCCTGCTCAATGGCCTGAGCGTCATCGAAGCCTCCTCCTTCGTCGCCTCACCCACGGCAGGGTTGTATCTTGCACAGATGGGCGCGGAAGTGATCCGCGTTGACCAGATTGGCGGCGGGCCGGATTTCAACCGCTGGCCCAAGGCGGAAAATGGCCGCAGCCTCTATTGGGAAAATCTCAACCGCGCCAAAAAGTCGGTCGCGCTTGATCTCGGCCAGCCGGAAGGGCGCGCGCTGCTGCAAGAGCTGGTTCGCAAGACGGGGCAGTTCGTCACCAACTTCCCGGTGAACGGCTTCCTCTCGCACGAGACGCTGGCACAGGAGCACGCAGACCTCATCACCGTGCGCGTGATGGGTATGGCCGATGGCGGCCCCGCGCTCGACTACACCGTCAATTCAGCGGTCGGTTACCCCGACCTTACCGGCCCCGGCCCAGAGCCGGTCAATCATGTGCTCCCCGCATGGGACTTGCTGACGGGCGCTTATGCCGCCTTTGCGATGATGACCGCGCTTCACCATCGCACGGCGACCGGCATGGGTCAGGAAATTCGTATCCCGCTGTCTGACGTGGCAATTGGCACCGTCGCCAATCTCGGCTCGCTTGCCGAAGTGCTTTACACCGGCGCCAACCGCGAACGGCTGGGCAATGCCGTTTATGGCGCCTTTGGCCGCGATTTCGTGACGCGGGATGGCACGCGACTGATGATTATGGCGATCACGCCGCGCCAATGGACGGGGCTGGTGAAGGTTCTGGAGATCGCCCAGGATGTCGCCTCCATCGAGGCGCAGCGCGGCGTGAGCTTTGACAAGGATGAAGGCATCCGCTTCGAGCATCGCGATGCGCTTTTCCCGCTTGTCGAGGCGCGCGTTGCGGCATGGGACTATGCCGCGCTCAAATCCGCGCTCGATGGGGTCGGCGGCTGCTATGGCCCTTATCAGACGATGCACGAGGCGGCGCATGATCCGGGGCTGGTGGGCAACAACCCCATTTTCGGGCGGGCGGCCAATCCCAGCGGCTTCGACTATCCGGCAGCAGGCAGCTTTGCGACACTTCCCGGACTTGACCGTACCGCCCCAGCCCCGGCCCCGTTGCTGGGCGCTCATACTGATGAAGTGCTGGCCGAGCGGCTGGGCCTCTCCTCCAGCGAAATCGGCGCGCTCCACGACAAGCGGATTGTGGCGCAGGCATGATCGACGCGCTCCACCAATCGCTCGCCGCGGCACAAGCCTATGCGGCATCGGCGCTGGCCGCCTTCCGCGCGGGCGTCATGCAGGACGGCCAGCCAGACCCTGCCCGCATCGATGCCGAGCAGCATATGGGCCATGGCTATGCCTGGGTGGAAACCAGCGTCCATGCGCTTCAGGCACTCGCCGGATGGGCAAAGCGACTTTCCGATGGCGGACGGCTCGGCACCGGCGAACAACTCCTCATCCAGATCGCGACGGGCGAGACGCTGGCGCAGCTCGCGGGCGGCTTGCCGATGGGGCAGAATGAATTTGTTCGCCCGGCAGACTTTGGTCTTGATGGCGCGGCATTGCGCGCAGCGCCACTGGCAGGCGGCAACAGCGCCGCCAACCGCAAGGCGTTGATCGACCATCTGCGCGCGGGCGGCAGCATTGATGACCGGCTGGACGACGAGCTGCTCGACACGATCCGCGATCAATATCGTCGCTTCACCGATGACCGCATCGTGCCGCACGCGCACAAATGGCACCTCGCCAACGCGCTCATACCCGATGAAGTGATTGCCGACATGGCGGCGCTGGGCACATTCGGCATCTGCATCCCGGAAAGCCATGGCGGGCTTGGGCTTGGCAAACTCGTGATGTGCATCGTCACCGAAGAACTTTCACGCGGCTGGATCGGCACGGGGTCGCTTGGCACACGCTCTGAAATTGCGGGCGAGCTGATCGTGCTGGGCGGCACACAAGCGCAGAAGGACTATTGGCTCCCCCGCATCGCAAGCGGAGAGGTTTTGCCGACCGCCGTCTTTACCGAGCCCGATACCGGCTCCGACATGGCGAGCCTTGCGACGCGGGGTGTGCGCACCGGCGATGGCTGGGAAATCCACGGCGCGAAAAACTGGATCACCCATGCGGCGCGCACCGACCTGATGACGCTCATGGCGCGTACCCTGCCCGACGCGAAAGGCTATGCGGGGCTATCCATGCTGCTCGTGCCAAAGCCGCGCGGCACGGAAGAAGACCCCTTCCCTGCCCATGGCATGACCGGCAGCGAGATCGAGGTGCTCGGCTATCGCGGGATGCGGGAATATGCGCTCCAGTTTGACGGCATGACGGCGCCTGCCGACGCACTTCTCGGCGGCGAGGAAGGCCAAGGCTTCAAGCAGTTGATGCGCACCTTTGAAGGGGCGCGCATCCAGACCGCTGCACGCGCGGTAGGCGTGGCGCGCCGCGCCTTCGAGCTGGGCTATCAATATGCCATGGACCGCAAGCAGTTCGGCAAGCCGATCATCGACTTCCCCCGCGTGTCGGACAAGCTGGCGATGATGCTGGCGGATAGCGTGCTGGCCCGCGAGCTCACTTACTTCGCCGCGCGCGAAAAGGATTTGGGCAAACGCTGCGACATCGAGGCGGGCATGGCGAAGCTCCACGCCGCACGCGTGGCCTGGGCCAATGCAGATGCCGCGCTCCAGATCCATGGCGGCAACGGCTATGCGCTCGAATATGAAATCAGCCGCGTGTTGTGCGATGCGCGCATCCTCAACATCTTTGAAGGCGCGGCCGAAATCCAGGCACAGGTCATCGCGCGCGGACGGCTTCAGGACAGGAACTGATATGCACGATTACACCGCCATCCGTGAGGAAGTGGCCAAGCTCTGCCAACAATATCCCGGCGACTATTGGCGCGCGAAAGACAAGGAGCGCGCCTACCCCACCGAGTTTGTGACGGCACTGGGCGAAGCGGGCTATCTCGCAGCGCTTATCCCCGAAGAATTTGGCGGGGCGGGCCTGCCGATTTCAGCCGCAGCGGCGATCCTTGAGGAAATCCAGCGGCAGGGCTGCAATGGCGGCGCCTGCCATGCGCAGATGTACATCATGGGCACGTTGCTGCGACATGGCTCGGACGAACAAAAAGCGCGCTATCTGCCGCGCATCGCAACGGGCGAGCTGCGCCTTCAGGCCTTCGGCGTGACGGAACCGACGAGCGGCACCGATACACTTTCGCTCAAGACAACCGCACGGCGCGAGGGTGACCATTATGTCGTCAACGGCCAGAAGCTTTGGACGAGCCGGGCAGAACATTCAGACCTGATGCTGCTGCTGGCGCGCACCACCCCGCGCGATCAGGTGAAGAGCAAAACCGACGGGCTTTCGGTCTTTCTCGTCGATATGAAGGCCGCACTCGGCAACGGCCTAACGATCCGCCCCATCGAGACCATGATGAACCACTCGACCACCGAGGTGTTCTTCGAGGATATGCGCGTCCCCGCTGAAAACCTGATTGGCGAGGAAGGCAAGGGCTTTCGCTACATCCTTTCCGGCATGAATGCCGAGCGGCTGCTGATCGCGGCGGAGTGCATCGGCGATGCCAAATGGTTCATCGAAAAAGCAACCGCCTATGCCAAGGAGCGTGTGCTCTTCAACCGGCCCATCGGGCAGAATCAGGGCGTCCAGTTCCCCATCGCGCGCGCTTACGCCCAGATGCGTGCCGCTGACCTGCTCGTGCAGGAAGGCCTTCGCAAATATGAGGCGGGCGAGAATTGCGGCGAGGAAGCCAATATGTCGAAGATGCTCGCTGCCGAGGCAAGCTGGGCCGCGGGTGAAGCCTGCATCCAGACGCATGGCGGCTTCGGCTTTGCGGCGGAATATGACATTGAGCGCAAGTTCCGCGAAACGCGGCTCTATCAGGTCGCACCGATCAGCACGAACATGATCCTCTCCTTCGTTGCCGAGCACGTGCTTGGCCTGCCGCGGAGCTATTGATGGCAGACTGGTCCGCCTGGATTGGCCGCACACAGACGCAGAAGGATGTGCTTACGCCAGGGCTGCTCACGCGCTTCCGGGCAATGCTCGACAGTGCCGCGACAGGCAAAATGGCGGCGCAGGGCATCCACTGGTGCCTGTGCCTGCCTGATGCGCCGACAGCGGATTTAGGTGCGGATGGCCACCCGCTGCGCAACGACAGCCCGGAGAGTTTCCTACCGCCCGTGCCGCTTCCCCGCCGAATGTGGGCCTCCAGCAAGATGGCATTTCTGGCCCCGATCTCGGCCACTTCCCCGGTGCACCGCCAATCGCGCATCGCCGCTGTCAGCGAAAAAACCGGCAGCACGGGAACATTGGTCTTCGTCGACATCGACCATGAGACGCACGCTGATGGAACACTTGCCATCCGCGAGCGCCAGACGGTTGTTTACCGCGAGGCAACCACCACACCGCCCGCTCCGCGCCCTGCCGATACCGCGCCCGATCTTTCGGGCTGGCAATGGCATCGTCCGCTACTGCCCACTGAACCCTTACTGTTCCGCTATTCGGCGCTCACCTTCAACAGCCACCGCATCCATTATGACCTGCCCTATGCGGTGGATGAAGAGTGCTATCGCGGACTTGTCGTCCATGGCCCGCTAATGGCAACGCTGCTGCTCGATCTCGCGGCGCGTGAACTGGGTGACAACAAGCTGGCACGATTTGCGTTTCGCGGTCAGTCCCCGGCCTTTGCGGGCGAACCGCTGCACCTTGTCGGCAAAGCGGGGGGCAATGAGATCACACTGGCCGTGCTGGCCGGCGATGGCCGCAGGGTTATGTCTGCCGAGGCCGGACTGTAGCAATCGCCCCACCGCGGTCGTTCCAAGACCGGCACGGTCCTGCCGCATCCCCTGCCACGCCGCAATTTCGTCCGCGCAATCGGCGGGGATACTCCGGGTGATCGTGTCAATCCCGGCGAACATCAGCTCACGATACAGGTGAGCCGGAACGTGCAGCGTATCCATATGGTGCGGAACCGATGAGTAGAAGAGAATACGGATCTCCTCCGGCCGCTCGAACCATGTCATAAGACAATAGAGCACATTCTCGACCATGAGCGCCTCAAGTCGCGCGGGATCATCAAAGCCATGATGCGCAAAGGCGGCCGCACCTTCGGGGCAGCGTGCGTGGAACATATCCATCACCGGCTGGGTAATGTCGCCGATTCTGTCTGCCGCGCGCTCAAGACTTACCTCAACAAGCGCCAGCTTTTCCCGATCCGCCACAGCCATCCTCCCTCTTGTGAGATGCAGCCTTGCGGGTGGAAGGCGACGCGTCCTTGACTTTGGTCAAGCACGCCGCCCCCCAATTTCAGTTTGCGGTCATCCCGCCATCGACGACAAGTTCCGAGCCGGTCATGAACGCCGCACGGTCTGATGCGAGAAACACGATGGCGTCGGCAATATTTTCCGGCTGCCCCATATGGCCCATCGGATGCGCTTGCGCTGCCTGCACGCGCGCCTCATTTTCGCCCATGCCGCCCAGCACAGAAAAGCCGGAGACAACTTCTGCGCCCATCTTGGTATCGATAATCCCCGGATGCACCGAGTTGACGCGGATGCCCGTGCTCGCAAGCTCCATCGCCACGCCCTTGGTGAAGAGGCGCACGGCCCCCTTTGAGGCATTGTAGCACGCAGCCCCTGCGGCCCCGACGAGCCCCGCGACCGACGAGAGATTGACGATAGCCGCACCCCCTGCCCATTTGCCCGCACGTTCGGCGAGCAGCGGGATGGCCGCCTTGGTGCCAAGGAACACGCCTTCGACATTGACGGCATGAAGCTTGCGCCAATCGGCAAGCGTCGTCTGCAACAGCGGCTTCATCAGAAACAGCCCGGCATTGTTGACGAGAATGTCGAGCCCGCCCGCCTCTGCCTTGATGAAGGCCATGGTGTCGGCCCAATCGCTTTCGCTCGTCACATCCTGCGCCCGCGAAAGCCCGCCCAGTTCAGCTGCCAGTTCCGAAGGCTCGGCAAGGTCCGTCACGACCAGCTTAGCGCCCGCTGCCGCAAGCGCCCGCGCCGTCGCCGCACCAATGCCGCGCGATGCGCCTGTGACAAGTGCGACACGTCCGTCCAGTTCTCCCATGTTCACTCTCCCGTTCATGCGCTCTTGTGCGGCAGGATAAGATATTTGTCGCCCGTGCGCTTGGCGTTGTAGGCCTGCAATGTTGCGAGATCGAGCACCTCTTCGAGCGAGATTTCATGGCTATAATGGCTCGCAAAGGTCGTCTTGAGTTCTGCCACCACGCGCGCGCGCATCTTGCCAACCGTTTCCAGCCCCACCCTTTGCATGAAGGGCGTGAGCAACCAGCCAGAGACGGACCATTGGAAGCCGAAGCTGCGCGTCAGCACCGTTGGCGACATATCCAGCCCGCCATAGATGTAGAGCTGCTTGAAGGTGTCAGACCCGTAGCGGCTATATTCCTTCATGCGCTTTACAGCCGCCGCTTCCATCGCCGACATGATGAGGCTGCCCAGCTTGCCACCGCCAATCGCATCGAACGCACAGGTGATGCCGGTTTCAACCAAAGCCGCCGTCAGATCGGCCATGAAATTTTCGGAGGTGGAATCGAACACATATTTCGCCCCCTGCGCCTTCAGGATTTCAACCTGTTGCTGACTGCGCACGACGTTGATGAGCGGTATTCCATCCGCAAGACAGATGCGGTTGAGCATCTGGCCCAAATTTGATGCAGCGGCGGTATGAACAATGCCCGTGTGCCCTTCACGCTTCACCGTTTCGACAAAGCCGAGCGCGGTGAGCGGATTGACGAAGCAGGACGCGCCATCCTTGGGGTCGGTGCCATCGGGCAGTTCCATGCACAGCTGAACCGGCAGGGTGCGATATTGTGCATACATGGCGCCACCCAGCAGCGCGACCGTCTTGCCCATCAACGCCTGTGCCGCCGGGCTGCTTCCCGCCGCGACCACGACGCCGCAACCTTCATTGCCAATGGGCATAGCCTCACCCACACGCCCCGCCATCGCGCGCATCCCGGCTGGCGGAACATCAGCGATGATCGCAGGCTTGCCGTTACGCACAGCAACACGGGCTGTTGAGGCATCTGCGGCACCAATCAGCAGGCCAAGATCGGAAGGGTTGATGGGCGCGGCAAGAACCTTCACCAGAACCTCATTCTCGCCCGGCGTTTTCAAGGGCTGCGCGACCAGTGACAATTCCAGCTCCCCTTCCGGCTTGACGAGGGTGAGGAGGACATTTCCGGTTTCAGGCAGTTCAGACATTCAAGCTCTCCTATCGCGTCGTTGAGACGCTTCATGCGCCGGGCTATCGCATCGCCGAGCCATCAACAAGAGGGCAGAAATCATCATGGAATTTTGAGATTTACCTGCCAGTCTGAAAAGACGATCATGCGTCGGATGCACAAAATATTCACGCGAGGGCGGCCCGCCGCGTTGGCGAATACCCTGCATAACAGGCCCTGGCTGGGCTACCCGATGGCAATTGCGGTTGTCTGGATCGCTTTTGTGCTGCGCATGAAGCTCGGCGCCGCGCTTCCACCCGGCCTGCCCTTCATTACGCTGGTGCCCGCCGTGATGATCGTCGCGTTTTTCGCCGGCCCCGGCCCCGGCTTGGCGGCCAGCGCCGTCAGCGCCCTCGCGGCGTGGTATTTTTTCCTGGAGCCGGCGCACAAGTTCGCTTTATCGCCCACCATCGCAGTGGCGCTGGCCTTCTATCTGACAACCGTGGTGACGGCCGTCGGGATGCTTCACCTGCTTCGGACCACCGCCCTGCGGCTACAAGCCGAGCGCGAAATGAGCTTATCGCTGGCAGAACAGCGCGCCTTTCTATTCCGCGAGTTGCAGCATCGCGTGGCCAATAACATGGCCTTTCTTGTTGCCATTCTCAGTATGCAGAAATCATCTGTTCGCGCAGCGCCACGCGATGCCGAAGCGGTTCTGGATGACGCCATCCGGCGGATCAGACTATTTTCGACCATCCATCGCCGCCTGCATGATCCTGATAGCGCAACGCGCTCGCTCAGCGATCACTTCCAGGCACTGTTCAATGAGCTTGTAGAGGCCACGAACTCTCGCAGCATCACCTGCACGCTGGTTGTCGAACAGATGCCCATTTCTGGTGAGCGGTTGATGACGCTGTCACTCATTGCCACCGAATTGATGACCAACGCGTTGAAGCACGCCTTTTCCGGGCGCGAAACGGGCGTGATCGACATCTCTCTGTCGGCCGTCCCAAACGGGCATCTCCGCTTTTCCATAACTGATGACGGGATCGGTGCCCAAGGCGATGCCGACACAACATCAGGGCTGGGCAATCTGATTGTTGACGCGCTCGTCGAACAACTGGGCGGCACGAAACGCACCTCGACCGCACAGGGAACGCAGATCAGCATCACCTTTCCCGCCGAGGGGTGATCCTCAAGCGACAAAGCGCTTCAGCTATTCCGTTACGATGACTTGAACTTGCAACGAGCCGCTGTTTACGTAAAGGGAAAGCACGACTCAGATTTTCAAACTTGGGAGAGAATGATGGCAGAAGCATATATCATCGACGCGTGTCGCACCCCGCGCGGCATTGGCAAACCGGGCAAGGGCGCGCTCTCCCACCTGCATCCGCAGCACCTCGCAGCCACCGTGCTGAAAGCCCTCAAGGAACGCAACAACCTCGACACCTCGACCGTCGATGACGTGATCTGGTCCACTTCGTCGCAGAACGGCAAGCAGGGCGGCGACCTTGGCCGCATGGCGGCACTCGCAGCGGGCTATGACATCGGTGCCAGCGGCATGACGCTTGACCGCTTCTGCGGCGGCGGCATCACCTCGGTGAACCTTGCGACCGCAGCCGTCATGTCGGGCATGGAAGACTGCGTGATCGCAGGCGGCACCGAAATGATGAGCTTCACCTCGGCCTATGGCGCTGAACTCGCCAATGCGGGCATCAAGCCGCTTGGCATGGGCTCTGGCAACCCGGAACTCGACGCGATGCACCCGCAATCGCATCAGGGCGTTTGCGGCGACGCGATTGCCGCGATGGAAGGTATCCCCCGCGAAGCACTCGACGCACTCGCGCTCGTCAGCCAGGAACGCGCCGACCGCGCGATCCGCGAAGGCCGTTTCGACAAGTCGCTCGTCACCGTTTACAATCCCGACGGCACCGTGGCACTTGACCGTGAAGAATTCCCGCGCCCGGAAACGACGGCGGAAGGCCTTGCCTCGCTCAAGGCAAGCTTTGACGGCATCGCCGATTTTGACCTTGGCGGCACCAGCTTTCGCAAACAGATCCAGCGTCGTTACCCCGACCTGAACTGGAAGGGCGTCCACCATGCGGGCAACAGCTCCGGCGTGGTTGATGGCGCTGGCGCTGTGCTCCTCACCAGCAAGGAATATGCGGAAAAGCACGGCCTCAAGCCGCGCGGGCGCGTCGTATGCTACATCAATCAGGGCGATGACCCCACGTTGATGCTCAACGCACCGGTTCCGGCTGCCAAGAAGGCGCTCGCCAAGGCTGGCCTCAAGGTCGAAGACATCGACGTGTGGGAAATCAACGAAGCCTTCGCCGTCGTCGCTGAAAAGTTCATCCGCGATCTCGATCTGGATCGCACCAAGGTGAACATCAATGGCGGCGCCATGGCGCTCGGCCACCCGATCGGCGCAACCGGCTCGATGCTCATCGGCACCGCGCTTGATGAACTGGAACGCTCGGGCGGCCGTTATGGCCTCGTCACCATGTGCGCCGCTGGCGGCATGGCCCCCGCGATCATCATCGAACGCATTTGACGGGCACCTATCGCGCCGCAGTCTGCACGGCACTCGACGGCCCAACCGCCATCGAGTGCCGGATGCTCGAAGCGCCTCCACTTGGGCCAAATGACATCCGCATTGCCGTGCGTGCGGCAGGCGCCAATTTCCCTGATCTTTTGATGACACGGGGCGGATACCAATTCCGCCCCGATCCTCCTTTCGTGCCCGGCATGGAAGTGGCGGGCGACGTTCTGGAGGTTGGGAGCGCCATCACCGCGTTCAAAGCCGGTGATCGCGTGATGGGGCAATGCCGACTGGGCGGCTTTGCTGAACAGGCCATCGTCACAACCGAGGGCATCATGCCCCTGCCCCCCGCTCTCACTTATGAGGAAGGGGCGGCATGGTTTGTCGCGGCGACCACCGCATGGCACGCGCTCAACGACAAGGGGCAGGTCAAACCCGGCGAAACCCTGCTTGTGCTGGGCGCAAGTGGCGGCGTCGGCATGGCGGCTGTCCAGCTTGGCAAGCATATGGGCGCAAAGGTCATTGGCCTTGCCTCAAATGACGACAAGGTCGCAGCACTGCTGAAAGCCGGCGCCGACCATGCGTTTCGTAACGATACGCCCGATCTGGTGGACGCCATCAAGGCCGCGACCGGCGGCAAGGGCGTCGACATCGTTTATGATCCCGTGGGCGGGCCGCTGGCGATCACCGCGACGCGCACGCTGGGCTGGGGCGGACGCTTCCTCATCGTGGGCTTTGCAAGTGGCGAAATTCCCAAATTTCCGGCCAACCACGCACTCATCAAGAGCTATACGATCATGGGCCTGCGGGCGGGCGAATCTGCACGGCGCGACCCGGAGCTTGGCCGCCGCAATCGCGCCGCGCTGGTCGATCTTGCCAACAAAGGCGTGATGCGCCCGATGATTTCACACCGCTTCCCGCTCGAACAAGCGGGAGACGCGCTGCGCGTTCTTGAAAACCGCGAAGTCATCGGTCGGGCGGTCGTCACGCCATGAGCGCCACCGCCTTCAAGATTTTGACCGCCGATCAATGGGCAGCGTTCGAGCGTGCGGGGCTTTTCCACGGCGCGCCGGTAGATGTGGCGGATGGCTATATCCATCTTTCAACCGCCGAGCAGCTTCTGGGCACGCTCGACAAGCATTTTGCGGGACAAGCAGGCCTGATGATTGTGGAAGTCTCGCTCCACGATCTGGGCGATGCGCTCAAATGGGAAGTGTCACGCGGTGGCGCGCTCTTCCCGCATCTTTATGCAACGCTGCCGATGTCCGCCGTGCGGTCTGTGCGCCCAACCTGATCCTCCGCCCGTTCCAGCGTGCGGACAACGCCGTCCGCAATCAGATATTGCCCGCCAAAATACAGCACCCAGACGCCGATACTGGCAAGGAGCGAGCCGTGCAGCGGCCCCATACGCGCGAAGATCAACAGGTCAGATGCTGCAAACATCATTGCGCCCAGCCCGGTGCGATAACGCGGGAAGCGGCTGGTCCACGCGGTTGCGGCCATGCCGCCCAGCAACAGCGCGTAAAAAGTCACATCGGCCTTGTTAGTCAGCAGCCATGAAATGAGCGGCACGCCAGCCAGCACCGCCACGGCCAATGCCTTTTGGCTGCCGGTCAGGCTCGCCCGGACATTGCGGCGATAAAGCCCCATGGCAACGAGATGCCCGGCAGCAAAGCCAAGCGCGCCTGCCGTGAAATTGATGTCAAGCAGCACATCGCCAAGCGCACCCAGCGCCATGACGGCGGCGATCAGCCAGCCATCGCTGCTGCGCGCCTTCATCACCGCATAGGATGCCAGCAGACCAACACCAGCGCCCTTCCACGCAATGGCCCACGGCGCGTGGATATTTGCGATGACGACATAGAGATAGCTGGTGCCCGCCACGAGCGCGGCGGCGCGCGCAAAATTTGCGGCAGATGTATTTGATGTCATATCGCCTCCCCCATTTGGCGCGCGAGTTTAAACGCCCCGAAGGCGCTGTCCAGCGAATGAGATGACTTGGGCTAATCCTCTCGCCTTCAACGCCAACACCGCCTAAAGGCGCGCGCATGACACATCAGGTTCACGTAATTGGCGGCGGGCTCGCCGGGTCGGAAGCGGCATGGCAATTGGCGGAAGCGGGCATCAAGGTCCGCCTGTCGGAAATGCGTGGCTCAGGTGAAAAGACAGCGGCCCACCAGACCGAGGATCTGGCGGAACTCGTCTGCTCGAACAGCTTCCGCTCGGACGATGCGGATCGCAATGCGGTGGGGCTGCTACATCAGGAGTTGCGGCGTCTTGGTTCGCTTATCCTGCGCTCGGCAGATGCGCACCGCGTGCCCGCAGGCTCTGCGCTCGCGGTTGATCGGGATGGTTATACCGCAGCCGTCACACAGGCGATTGCGAACCACCCCAATATCACGCTGGTGCGCGAACGCGTGGATGCGTTGCCCGATGGCCCTGCGATCATCGCAACCGGCCCGCTGACTGGCTCCGCACTTGCCAGCGCCATCGCCGCGGAAACGGGGGAAGAAGCCCTTGCCTTTTTCGATGCGCTCGCCCCCATCGTCCACCACGAGACGATTGATATGGAAACGGCGTGGATGGCCTCGCGCTGGGACAAGGGCGATACCAAGGATTACATCAACTGCCCGATGGACAAGGAGCAGTATCTGGCCTTTCACGCAGCCTTGCTCTCTGGCGACAAGACCGAGTTCAAGGAATGGGAAGCAAACACCCCCTATTTTGACGGATGTATGCCCATCGAAGTGATGGCTGAACGCGGTGTCGATACGCTGCGCCACGGCCCGATGAAACCTGTGGGGCTCGACAATCCCAAAACCGGCCGCTGGCCCTATGCGGTCGTCCAGCTCCGGCAGGACAATGCGCTCGGCACGCTGTGGAACATGGTTGGATTTCAGACGAAGCTCAAGCACGCAGAGCAGGTGCGCATCTTCCGCATGATCCCCGCGCTGGAAAATGCCCAGTTCGCGCGATTGGGCGGGCTGCACCGCAACACTTTCATCAAATCACCCAAGCTGCTTGATGGCTCGTTGCGCCTCAAATCCCGCCCGCATATCCGCTTTGGCGGGCAAATCACGGGCTGCGAGGGCTATATCGAAAGCGCGGCTGTCGGGCTGCTGGCCGCGCGCTTCTGGGTTGACGAACTCGGTGGCAAAGCCCCCTCCCTCCCCCCGCTGGACACAGCACTCGGCGCTCTGCTGGGCCACATTACCGGCGGTGCGGATGCTGACACATTCCAGCCGATGAATGTCAATTTCGGTCTGTTTCCACCATTTGAAGTGAAGAACCGCAAAGCCGACCGCAAGCAGATGCACACCGACCGCGCCCGCGCGTCATTTGGACAGTGGCAGGGCGATCAGCCTTCGGCTTCGTCCTCGGCTGCCGGCACCGAGGGCTGAGGCGCAACCGGCGGACAATCTGCCTTAGGCTTGGGCTTTGCCTTGCGCACAGGCCGCGTGGTTGCAAACTCGGTGCGATCAAGCCCGCCTGACCTGTTGCCATCAGCCTTTGCAAAGCGCGCAGCAGACTTCACGGCATATTCGTCAAAAGACAGTTTGCCATCGCCATTGGTATCCAGCTTTGCAAAAGCCTTTTGGCGCGAGAGAAGAAACTCATCGCGCGCGACAGCGCCGTTGCGATCCCGATCATACCGGTTGAAGCGTTTTTCTTCCTTGCTCACCTCATCAGCGCGCGGCGCGGCTGGCGGCGGCCCACTTGCCTCGGCGGCATAAGCGGGCTGAACGGGCAGCGGCACTTCGCTTTGCGCCATATAGCGCGAAAGCGCGAAACCGGCCCCAACCAGCCCAAGCATAGAAGCCGCTCCGACGAGATAGCGCCACATATCGACACCTCAAATTGTATAGATACGACATGATAGCGAAGAAACCGTCCCTGTCTAGCGCGGCGGCAGCACCGCAAAACGCAGCGCGCGCGCCAGCCTGCGCGGTCCTTCCGCATGACGGCGCGGCGCTTTTTGATGCACGTCATGAAGCGCCAGCCCGACCAAAACACGAAAGGGGCGTGGTAATGCGGGGAGCGAAATTTCAGGCGCAATTTCAGATGCCAGGGCAAATGCCTCTGCGGCGATACGCGGCTCAGAACAGCGGAAGCCAAAGTCCGCAAGCGCCCAGAACCGTAATGCTCTGGTTAATGGCTCGCTGGGCATAACTCCCGAAATACCCGTCGCGCGCGCCATGGCATATGATTGAAGCGCGGCGCGTTCCAGCGGATCATCCAGCAGCACTTCCCAGCCATCGACAAGCGCCCCAAGTGCGGCGATCTGCTGTGATGAAAGCTGCGCCTGAACCATCTTCAGCACAGGCTCGTCAGGTGCGGCTTCCCCTTGGGAAAGCGCCTCCAACCGCTCCCGCCACCAGGCAAGGCGGATGCGCCCGATCATGGGCTCGCGGGTGCCTGCAACCACCTGCCCCAGTGCTTCATCCAGCAGGAGAACAGCCTTAAGCACCGGCCGCATGGCAGACGAGGCATAGGCCAGGCCAAGCATCTTATCCGGGTCAGTAACCATTACCGCGCATTAACCCTAGTCTTTCAGCGGACGTTATCCCTAGCGGGTCCATAGCGCCGAGTGACTGATTGTATGCGGTGGGGCAAGCATGAATAGCAACTGGGGCAATATGCGACCGGGAACAGAAACATCCGGCGTTCTGACGCGGCTTCTGGCGAGCAGCGCGGGCAACGTGATGCCGGTGATGGCAGCTGCCATCTTCCCGCTGGCGGCCATGATCGGCGGCTCGGTGGATCTGAGTCGCATCTACATGACGCAAACGCGGCTTCAGCAGGCGTGCGACACCGGCGCGCTGGCGACACGCCGTGCGATGTCTGGCCTGACGCCAACCACTGCGGACATTGCCGAGGGCTACAAGTTCTTCGACTTCAACTTCCCGTCCGGGTCATTTGGCGGCACCACGCTTTCCCGCTCCTATGCCGCAGGCGCAACCGCCGGGACGATTGTCGGCTCGGCGAGCATCCATGTGCCTGCGACCATCATGAAGTTGTTCGGCAAGACCGATTACACCGTGGATGTGACGTGCACATCCACGCTTAACATCCCCAACACCGACATCATGTTCGTGCTGGATACCTCTGGTTCGATGGCGCAGACGATTTCTGGTGACTCGACCACAAAAATCGCCGCGCTCAAGCAGGCGGTGAAGGATTTCTATACCGAGCTAGGGGCCGGCGAAGCCACGGGTCCAGGGCGCATCCGCTACGGGTTTGTGCCCTATTCGGGCAACGTCAATGTTGGGCGATTGGTGCCCACAAGCTATTTCCGCGATACGGCACCCTATCAATCGCGCAGCCCCGTGACGAGCGACGTGTGGGCCTATACGCTTGGCGCAGAATCGGCGATTGGCGCTTATGGCGCCTGGAACCCGTCAACGACGCCAACGCTCTATAACAACTCCACTGGCTTCGGCACCTTCTCGACGCTGGGCACAAACGCGAACACGACGGTCACTGTCGGCAGCACCAGCTATACCTACAAGAAGGCGAGCGCCACAAGCTCCGCGACCTGCTCGGCGCTCAACAACCTGTCGGGCAGCAGCAGCACGCTTATCGCGCGCGAAGACCTTGCCGGGACGATTACGGGGCCGGCGCTCGCGTCCACGACCAACGACCCGCCGACCTATGTCGGGCCGGGCAACCCCTCGGCGCAGACGCTGACCTATGACAAGACTGATCCACGCACGGTGCGTGGCTACCGCTATCGCTGGCAAAGAGTAAGCGGCACCAATGGCTGCTGGCTGGAACGTTCATCTGTAAATTACAACCGCATCCAATCGGCAACATCGACCAAGGCGATCGTCTGGACGCAAGTCACAAAAGTGACAGGCTGGACCTACCAGCAGCGGACGCTGGACGTGAGCGGGCTGAAAAACGGGACCAACTGGAACGCCAGTTTCTCGGTTGCCGACATCAACACGACGACCGCGAGCTATACCCTTTCGGGCTCCAGCACCAGTTCGACGATCAACGTCCTCACCCCCACGACCGTCACCTGGACCGGCTGCGTGGAAGAGGCCTCAACGATCAATACAATCGTGCCCACCAGCGCGATTGCGATTCCGACGACTGCCTATGATATGCAGGTCGACCTTATCCCCAGCGACGACACGCGCCGCTGGCGTCCGTTGCTGCAAGAAGTGGTGTGGGATCGCCTCAACAGCAACCAATGGCAGGGCCAGGTCTCCGGCTGGCAGAGCAATGGCTGGGCCGTGTGCCCCGGACAGGCCAGCAAGCTTGCGCAATATACCAGCGACGTCGTCAGCGGGCTTTCAACAAGCTTTGCGGCCTATGTTGACGCCCTGCCAATTCTGGGCGGCACGCAGCACGACATCGGCATGATCTGGGGGGCGCGTTTCCTGTCGCCCGATGGCATTTTTTCAGCCAGCAACAGTGATGCCAGCGCGCCGGGTGGATTCCAGATCGGCCGTCACATCGTCTTCATGACAGACGGCACCATGGATGCTCGCAACCAGGGCTATGGCCCCTGGGGCATTTCGCAGATGGATGGGCGACAGGTGCCAACCAACGCTCAGGATACCGACAATGGCTCATCGCAGATGAATGACGTGCACTATCGGCGCATGGAAATGATCTGCAACGCCGCCAAGAGCAAAGGGTATACCATCTGGGTCGTTGGCTTCGGCATCGCGTCGCTACCAACAGCACTCGCCAACTGCGCGACCGACAGCGATCACGCAGCCGTGGCGAGCAACTCGACGGCGCTGCGCCAGAAATTCCAGGCAATTGCCGAAACCATCGGCGGACTGAGGCTCTCGCAATGATGAGAAACATTCCCTTTCGCGCCCTGCGGACTGATGAGCGTGGCGCAACCGTGGTGGAATTTGCGCTGGTCTTTCCGGTCTTCGCGTTCCTCACCATGAGCGCGCTCGACATTGGGTATGGCCTGTATATGCGCTCCGTTGTCGCGGGCACGGTAGAGGCGGTCGCCCGTAAGGCCGTTGTCGGCGGCATGACCTCCGCGCAAGTTGACACGCTCATCAAAACGCAAATCAAGCGTGTGGTGCCCGCCAGCGTGCGCAATAATGCAAACACCATCCAGATCACCAAGACCAGCTATTACAACTTCTCGAACGTCGGCCAGCCGGAAAAGATCACCGGAGATACGGCCCCGCTTGGCGTTTACAATGTGGGCGACTGCTATCAGGACGCCAATCGGAACAACCTCTATGACACGGCGGGCGGCACCAATGGCCTTGGGGGCGCAGATGACGTTCTCTACTATCAGGTCGTTGTGACTTATCCGCGCGTCTTCCCCATGGCGGCCCTTGCCGGATGGAGCGCAAACCAGACCGCAACCGTCAAAACCCTTGTTCGCAACCAGCCATATGGTGCGCAGGACACGCCGCCCACGAGGTGCAACTGATGAACCGGCTCATGCAATTCAAAGCGCGCGCCAGCCGCTGCCTCGATAATCTCCGGCACGATACATCCGGCCTTGCGCTTGTGGAATTTGCGCTGGCGCTGCCGATGTTCCTTTCCGCATCGCTGGTCGGCGCGGAGGTGGCCAACTTCACGCTTGCCAATATGCGTGCGAGCCAGATTGCGCTCATGGTGGCGGATAATGCCGGGCGTGTGCGCACTTCGATCGACGAATCCGACATCAATGAAGTGATGATCGGCGCACGGCTGGCGGGCGATGGCATTGGCCTTGGCGCCAATGGTCGCATCATCCTTTCAAGCCTTGAGCCAAATGGTCAGGCTGCCCCCAATGAAGGGCAGATGATCCGCTGGCAGCGTTGTTTTGGCGCGAAAAACGTCGCATCGTCATATGGTGCAGCGGGCAATGGCACGAGCGATGCATCGCTGGTGAACGGCATTGGTCCGGCTGGCCGCAAGATCAAGGCCATGAACGGCGCTGCCGTCATGTTCGTAGAGCTTGTCTATACCTATCGGCCTGTAGTGAGCGCAGCCTTGCTGGGCGGGCAAAGAACCGTGACCTACACAGCCGCCTATACGGTTCGCGAGCGCGCATCCAACACGCTCTCAAACCTCGGCAATCTGCCGAATACGCAAAAGCGGCTCTGCACGACCTATTCCGCGACCTGACGGCCCAGGGTAGGCTTTCCCACCCTGCCCGCTCAGCGATAGCAAACCTTGCGAACAGCCTCGATCACCCCTGCCACTGTGACCAGTGCGAGCTTTTCAAGGTTATTGGCATAAGGCAGCGGCACATCGACATTGGTCACACGCGCGACCGGCGCGTCGAGATAGTCAAACCCGTCTTCCATCGCGATGGCCATGATTTCGCTCGCAATCGAGCAGGTCGGCCAGCCTTCTTCCACAATGACGAGCCGGTTGGTGCGCGACAGGCTTTCGAGCACTGCCCCCTTGTCGAGCGGGCGCAGCGTGCGCAGATCGATGACTTCAGCCTCGATCCCTTCGCCTGCAAGCGTTTCAGCCGCTTCAAGCGCAAGGCCTACGCCGATCGAATAGCTGACAATCGTCACATCCTTGCCGGGGCGCATGGTGCGCGCCTTGCCGATGGGCACGATATGCTCGCCCGTCGGCACATCAAAGCTGCGGCCATAGACAAGTTCGTTCTCAAGGAAGACCACCGGGTCTTCGCTGCGGATTGCTGACTTCATCAGCCCCTTGGCGTCGGCAGCGTCATAGGGCGCGATCACGACAAGGCCGGGGACGCTTGCATACCAGGGCGCATAATTCTGACTGTGCTGCGCGCCCACGCGCGAGGCCGCGCCATTGGGGCCGCGGAACACGATGGGGCAGCGCATCTGGCCGCCCGACATATAGTTGGTCTTGGCTGCCGAGTTGATGATGTGGTCAATCGCCTGCATGGCGAAGTTGAACGTCATGAACTCAACGATGGGACGCAGGCCGCCCATGGCGGCGCCCGTGCCAATGCCCGCAAAGCCATATTCGGTGATCGGCGTATCGATAACGCGCTTGGCGCCAAACTCATCGAGCAGGCCCTGCGTCACCTTATAGGCGCCCTGATATTCAGCGACTTCCTCGCCCATCACGAACACGCGCGGATCGGCGCGCATTTCCTCGGCCATGCCGTCACGCAGTGCTTCACGCACGGTCAGGCGAACGGTTTCTCCGCTAAAATTCTCGGCGGCCGCCGCTGCCTGAACCGGGGCCTCGACGGGCTTGGGAGCAGCGACCGGCGCTTGCACGGCGGGGGCTGGCGCTGCGGCGGCCGCCTTGGGAGCTGCACTTTCCCCCTCACCCACCAGCGTCGCGATGACGGTGCCGACCTTCACATTGTCGGTGCCTTCGGCAATGAGGATTTCAGCAACGGTGCCTTCATCGACCGCCTCGAATTCCATCGTGGCCTTGTCGGTTTCAATTTCGGCCAGAATATCGCCTGAGCGAACAACATCGCCCGCCTTCACCAGCCATTTTGCAAGCGTGCCTTCCTCCATCGTCGGGGAAAGCGCGGGCATTTTCAGTTCGATTGCCATCAATAGCTCTCCACCAGCACGTCGGTATATAGTTCGGAAGGGTCGGGTTCCGGCGATGTTTCAGCAAAATCAGCTGCTTCGTTGACGATGCTGCGGATTTCCTTGTCGATTGCCTTCAAGTCCGCTTCCGTGATGCCGGCGGCTTCAAGATCGTGCTTCAGCCCTTCGATGGGGTCAGACTTTTCGCGCACTTCCTGCACTTCTTCACGCGTGCGGTATTTTGCGGGGTCCGACATGGAATGGCCGCGATAGCGGTAGGTCTGCGCTTCGAGGATCACGGGGCCGTGGCCCGCGCGCACGAAATCGATGGCGGCCTGCGCAGTGCCACGGACTTCGAGAACGTCCATGCCATTACAAACCATGCCGGGGATGCGAAACGCCTCACCACGACGCCAGAAATGCGTCTCAGCGCTGGAACGCGTCACAGCAGTGCCCATGGCGTAGCGGTTGTTTTCAACCACGAAGATGATCGGCAACTTCCACAGCGCCGCCATGTTGAAGGCCTCATAGACTTGCCCCTGGTTGGACGCGCCATCGCCGAAATAGGCAACACAGATGCCGCCATCCTCATTATACTTATGCGCAAAGGCGAGGCCCGCGCCGAGCGGCACCTGCGCGCCGACGATGCCGTGGCCGCCATAGAATTTATGCTCAACCGAGAACATATGCATCGAGCCGCCCTTGCCGCGCGAAATGCCAGCCTCACGGCCCGTCAGCTCGGCCATCACGACCTTGGGGTCGATTCCGCACAACAGCATATGACCATGGTCACGATAGCCGGTGATGACGCTGTCATTGGGCGTAAGCGCAGTCTGGATGCCCGCCGCCACGGCTTCCTGCCCGATATACAGGTGGCAGAAGCCGCCGATGAGGCCGAGGCCATAAAGCTGGCCCGCTTTTTCCTCAAACCGGCGAATCATGAGCATTTCGCGGTAAAGGCCAAGCAACTCTTCCTTGCTCGCCTTATACCGTATCGGCACGGCGGGCTGTGGGAGTTGCTCGGTCGGCGCCTTCTTTGTTGCTGCCTTGGCCAAGTGAAAGACCTTCCTCGATCCTGGGGAGAATGAAACGTCGCCTATAGACAGCATTACCCCCCGGCGGCAACGCCGGTTATGGCTATTCTGACGTTACGGAAACGAAAGCGGCCGTTCAATTGAGCGGAATGATGACTTCGTCGGGATGGGCAAGGCCCAGTTCACGGCGAACAAGCTCGTCCACCAAATCTGGATTGGCCTTTTTCGGATCGAGCAGCGCAACCCGATTGGCGACTTCCGCACGCTCCTTCTGGAGCAAAGCGAGTTCCGCCTGACGCTTGTCGAGCATCTGACGATATTCAAAGCCTGCAAGAACGCCATTGGCACCAAACAGCGCATAGCCACCGAAAAAGGCGACAACAATCAAGGCGAGCGCAGGGGTGGCGGCGGACCCAAGCATATTCCAAAGATGTCTCGCCCGCTTCATGCAGGCCCTTGAATCACAAGCGATTCAAGGGGTCAACCCCGATCCGCCTAAAAATTCACGCCAATCAGGAAAAAATTGAACGGCCCGCATATCGCGCAATCGGCCCAAGCTCTTCCTCGATGCGGATCAGTTGATTATATTTCGCCAACCGGTCCGAGCGCGCAAGGCTGCCCGTCTTGATCTGACCGCAATTGGTGGCAACCGCGAGATCCGCAATCGTTGCATCCTCGGTTTCCCCCGAACGGTGCGACATGACCGAGGTGTAGCGCGCGCGGTGCGCCATATCGACGGCCGCAAGCGTTTCGGTGAGCGTGCCAATCTGGTTGACCTTCACGAGGATCGAGTTGGCCAGCCCTTCCTTGATGCCGTCAAAAAGCCGCGTGGGATTTGTCACGAACAGATCGTCACCCACCAGCTGACACTTATGACCGATCTTGTCGGTCAGATATTTCCAGCCGGCGCGATCATCTTCGCCCATGCCGTCTTCAATCGAGCGGATGGGATATTTGGCAACAAGATCAGCCAGGTAATCGGCGTGCTCTTCAGGCGAGAGGACGCGACCTTCGCCATCGAGATGATATTTGCCATCCTTGAAATATTCAGTCGACGCGCAATCGAGCGCAAGAACGACATCATCACCCGGCTTGTAACCAGCTGCTTCAACCGCCTGCATGATGAAGTCGAGCGCATCGGGCGCTGACGCAAGATTGGGCGCGAAGCCGCCTTCATCCCCCACCGCCGTCGCAAGCCCCTTGTCATGGAGCTTCTTTTTGAGCGTGTGGAAAATTTCAGAACCCATGCGCACCGCATCAAAGATCGTGTCGGCACCAACCGGCATAATCATGAATTCCTGAAAATCGATGGGATTGTCAGCGTGCGCGCCGCCATTGATGATGTTCATCATCGGCACCGGCAGAACGTGCGCCGATACACCGCCAACATAGCGATAAAGCGGCAAACCGCGCGAATCCGCTGCCGCCTTGGCCGTCGCCAGGCTCACACCGAGAATGGCGTTGGCACCAAGATTACCCTTATTGTCAGTGCCATCGAGCGCGATCATCGCGGCATCGATTTCCGACTGATCTTCAGCATCCATGCCAAGCAGTTCTTCGGCAATCGCGTCGTTGACGTTGTCGACAGCGGCCTGAACGCCCTTGCCAAGCCATTTTGACTTGTCGCCATCGCGCTTTTCGACCGCTTCATAAGCCCCGGTCGACGCACCCGAAGGCACGGCTGCACGGCCAAAGCTGCCGTCTTCAAGAAGAACATCGACTTCCACTGTGGGATTGCCACGGCTGTCAACGATCTGGCGGGCATGGATATCGAGAATGGCAGTCACTATATAAGACTCCGAAGCTGCTTGGCGGGTATGGCACGGGCCTGTATCCATCACGCAGCTTCTGCGCAACCACGAGGGACAGCGACGACATGGCAACGACAGACAAGACCTCCCCCGACGCCCCGGCTGTCAAGGCCGTTAAAACCACCACCAAAGCGAAGGCGCCCGCCAAAAAGGCCGCTTCTGCGACACCAAAGACGCCTGCAAAGCGCGCCGCCGCCCCCAAGGCGGCCACGCCTTCCAAGGTTGCGGCCATCCGGCAAGAGGCCGATGGCGTGCTCACCAAAGTCAAATCCTCGGCAATTGACGCCGCCAATTCCGGCAAGGACAAGGCCTCGACCGCCCTCGATGAAGTGTCATCGATGGTGGAAGATGTGGCACGGACGCTCGATGACAAGGTTGGCGCGCAATATGGCGACTACGCCCGCAAAGCAGCAGATGCGCTGACAGGCGTCGCCGATTCGCTGAAATCAAAGGAAGTCAACGAGTTGCTCGACGATGCGCGCAATTTTGTGCGTCGCAAGCCGACCATCGCCATTGGCGCTGCGGCGGCCTTGGGCTTCGCTTTGACTCGCCTGTTCAAGGCAGATGACGACGCAGCCTGACGGCGGGCCGATGGACACCCGGCCCCCACCCCCCGATGCAGCGGACGCCCCCGGCGTGCGCGAGATGATTTCGCGTCTCGTGGACGATACGGCGGGTTATGCCCGCGCCGAGATGGATTATCTCAAGGCAGAGCTTGGTGATCGCTCATCGCATATCGGCCCGGCTCTGGGCTTGTTCGGCGCGGCGATCGCACTGGCGCTGGCGCTGCTCGTCGCGCTCATCGTCGGGCTGACCATCTGGCTGGGCGAAGCGATTGGGCTAGGCTGGTCAATCCTTATCGTCACATTTTTGGGTGCCATCGGCGTATGGCTGCTGGCTATCATTGGATCGGCGCACATCAAGCGCGCCTTTCGCCCTTGGGAAAAACCATGAACAATCGTGATGAGGCCTTTCAAAATGCACAGAAAGCCAGACTTCGCTTTACGGAGTCTCTGGGGGAAGCCCGGCGCGAACTGACGCCCGCCAAGCTCTCCCGACGCGCACTCACCAACACCACGCGCAGGGCCAGTGCTGCGGTGCGCGAGCATCCTGGCGCCGTGGCAGGCATTGCAGCAGGTGCAATCGCGCTCATTTTTCGCAAACCCATTGCCGGGCTTGTCCGGCGTCTCTTGAGGGAGAAACGACATGACTGACAATCTTCGTGCAAAGGCCAGCGAGCGGTATAATCAGGCGCGCGGCAAGGCTGAAGACGCGCTTGCAACAGGCCGGGCAAAAGCCAGCGAAGCCCGCGAAAAGGCCAATGAAGCGTTGACGGTAGGCCGCGAAAAGGTGCGTGAAACTGCCGCCGCCACGCGCGAGCGCGCCCGTGCGGCGGCGCAAAAGACGGGCGAAAGCCTTGAGAGCAATCCGCTCGCGGCCGTCGCGGGCGGGCTTGCCATCGGCGCGGTCATCGCTGCGATGCTTCCCCGCACCGCGCGTGAAAACAAGCTGCTTGGGCCAGTAAGCCGTAGCGTCCGCGCTACCGCCAAAACGGCGACGAAAGTCGCTGGAAACGTTGCCAAAGCAGAGCTTGTTGGGCTAGGCGTCAGCTCAGAAACCGCACGCAAACAGGTCCGCACACTTGCCGGAAAACTTGGGAAGGCCGCCTCGACGGCCAGCGCGGCTGCGGTCAAGACAGTACGCAAGGACAAAGAATGAGTGATAACAGCAAATTGCATCTGGTTTTTGGCGGCCGGGTGAAAGATCCGCGGACGCTTGATTTCGCCGACCTCAAGTCAATGGACGTTGTGGGCTTCTTCCCCGACTTCAAGACCGCCGAAAAGGCGTGGCGGGCCGCCGCCCAGCGCACGGTTGACGATGCGGAAATGAAATATGTGGTCGTTCATATGCACCGACTGCTTCAGCCCGACCTGATCGAAGCCGCGAAGGCCGATTAAGCGTCGGACACGACCATTGCCTCGAGGGCCGCGACGTTCAGCGCTCCGGCCCTCAGGAACCCTTGATAATGGCTGCACCCTTCGCGGGCCAAAAGCCGAAGCTGCGCTTCGCTCTCCACGCCTTCCGCGATAACCGACAGCCCTAGCGAGCGCGCCATTTCAATCGCGCCGCGCACCACAACGCGATCGCGCTCTGACCCCGCGATTTCAGCGGATAGCCCTTGATCGAGTTTCAGATAATCGGCGGGCAAGTCCTTGAGATAGGCCAGGCTTGAATAGCCTGTTCCGAAATCATCAATAGCTACGCGGCACCCTGCTGCACGCAACTGCGCCAAAGTGCGGGCCGAGGCGGGCAGATCATCCATCAGCCCGGATTCGGTTATCTCGATTGTCAGGCGGCTCTTGGGAAAGCCACTCGCCTCCACCCGACGCAGGAAGCGCTTTGCAAAGCGCGGCTGGCGCACATCCTGCCCGGTGACGTTGAGTGAAAGACGCAATCTGCGCAATGTGGCAGGCCAAGCAGAGGCTATGTCGAGCGCCTGGCGCTGAATATGCGCTGAAAGTTCCAGCAGATAATCTGATTGCTGGGCAACCAGAAACAGCGTCTTGGCACCAATCTGGCCATGGCGAGGGTGCCGCCAGCGCGCCAGCGCCTCAACGCCTTCGATCCTTCCGCTTGATACTGAAATCTGCGGCTGGAACAGAATTTCGATTTCGTTTCGGCCAAGGGCCGCGCGCAAATCGGCCTGAAGCGCGGCGTTCAAATCGGTCACCTCCGCCTCGCCCGGCGTCATGAGTTTGATCGTTGCGATACCGCTGCGCGCATCAGCCACCGCCTTTGCGGTGCGCCGCAGCAAGGCCTCTGATCCGCCTGCCCCTGCATTTGCCTGCGCGATGCCGACATGACAGCCAAGGCGAACCGCTTCTGCGCCAATCGAAATGGGCAGGCCCAGCCGCTCCACCACGGCTTCCGCCAGGATCAACACGCGCTCCGGCGTGATCTCGCCCGCCAGCGCGATACCAAACTCAGCACCCGGCAAGCGGGCGACAAGCGCAATGAAGCCGGCTTCGGCCACCAGCGGCTCGATGCGACTGCCCGCCGCGCGCAGCAGCGCATCTGCCGCTTCATGGCCAAAGGCCTCGTTCACAGCATCAAAGCGGGAAATATTGACGAGCGTGAGCCACACTGGCTGTGTGCGATTTTCCCGCTCAATCCAGCGGCGCAGTTCCGCGCTGTCGGCAAGCCCGGTCAGTCTGTCGCGGCGCTCATGGCCCGTTGGGAGCGCCATATGCGCCAAGTGCCTGGCAAAGCGCCGCCCCGTGATGATCGCCGCCAGAAGCTCCGCATCGGTAAAAGGATCAGGCAGCAAGTGCGTTGCCCCTGCCTCGGCAAGGCGCAACGCATCATCCCGCCCGGCAGCGTAAGTGACGATGATCGCCGGGCCACCTGCTGCAAATGCCTTTGCCAGCCCGGAAACGACCTGCAACGCTTCACCCGACATATGTGCTGCGTCTACCAGCACGACCCCTGCCCCCAATGTCGAAATGCGGCGCGCCAGCCCCTTGGCCCGCCGCGCGCCAGAAATGCGTGCGGCCAGCGGCGCCAGCCGGGCGCACAGCTCATCGCGCCGCTCAGGCGAGAACACCATCACAGCCATATTCACGTCTGCTGCGGAATCGAGAGGAGGGCAGTTTTGCACCATCCCAGCTTAGTGCAGAACCTCTTTGGATTTTCCTAATCCATTCGGCACTTGTCGGGGCAAGGCTGGCGTCCTAGCTAGCCTTTTATGGGCTGCGGATCTTCAGGCGTGCTGACTGACCGTTTTGGACGGCGGATCAGCTATGTCCGTCTTTCACTGACGGATCGGTGCGATATGCGCTGCCGCTACTGCATGGCGGAAAAGATGGAGTTTCTGCCACGCAACGAAGTGCTCCGTCTTGAAGAAATTGCAGAATTGGCTCGCCAGTTCGTCGCGCGCGGCGTTACGCGCATCCGCCTGACGGGGGGCGAACCGCTCGTGCGCAGGGGCGCTGTGGACCTTGCGCACGAAATTGGCGCACTTCTCGGCCATGGGCTGGAGGAGCTGACGCTGACGACCAACGGCACACACCTTGCCAAACATACCGACGGACTTTGGGATGCAGGTGTCCGGCGCATCAATGTGAGCCTTGATACACGCGATCCCGACAAATTTTCCCACATCACGCGGCTGGGCAATGTTCAGAATGTTCTGGAAGGCATCCATGCCGCACAAGACCGCGGCTTTTCCATAAAAATCAATATGGTCACACTCAAATCTATCAACGATCATGAGATTGTCGATATGCTCGGCTGGTGCGTGGCTCAAGGCTTTGACCTTTCGCTGATCGAAACAATGCCGCTGGGCGAAATCGACGAGGATCGCACCGACCGCTTCTATCCGCTCACCGCCGCCCGCGACAGGATTGAAGAAGATTTCACACTGCTGCCCTCCACGCACCGCACCGGCGGCCCCGCACGCTATTGGGAGGTGAAGGGCAGTAACACGCGGCTGGGGCTTATTTCGCCGCTCAGCAACAATTTCTGCGCCTCGTGCAACCGGGTTCGGGTGTCGGCCTCTGGCAAGCTTTATATGTGCCTTGGCGATGACGATCATCTCGACCTGCGAGGCGCGCTGCGCGGCAATGATCCAGATGCGCTGGAACAGCTTCTCAACACGGCGATGGGTCGCAAGCCCGAACGGCACGGCTTTGAACTCGGCCAAACCGCAACGCATCGGCATATGAATGTGACTGGCGGATGAAACGCGCACTTCTCGTCTCCCCCACGGCACCGGCGCAGGAAGCCGCAGAAGGCCTTCGCAACCGCTATGAATGGGTTGATCTGCGCGAAGCCGATATGGTCGTTGCGCTGGGCGGCGACGGCTTCATGCTCCAGACGCTGCACGGGATGCTCGGCCGCCGCCGCATCGTGCCCGTATTCGGCATGAATCTCGGCACGGTCGGCTTTTTGATGAACGACTGGCGCGATCATGCGCTTGATGAGCGGATTGCCAACGCTAAACCCTTTCAGGTCGCGCCGCTGCGCATGGAGGCCGAAACGATTGATGGCGAGCAGGTGACCAGCCCCGCCATCAACGAAGTCTCGCTACTGCGCGAAACGCGACAGACGGCGAAGCTGGAAGTTGAGGTCAATGGCCGCGTCGTTCTCGACGAACTGGTGTGCGATGGCGTGCTGGTGGCAACCCCAGCCGGATCGACTGCGTATAATCTTTCCGCACACGGACCGATTCTACCGCTTGATTCGCCCCTGCTGGCGCTCACCGCGATCAGCCCCTTCCGCCCACGTCGCTGGCGCGGTGCGATTTTGCCGGACACCGCCTCGGTTCAGTTCCGCGTTCTCGATGCCAAAAAGCGCCCTGTAAGCGCCGTGGCGGACCAGCAGGAAGTGCGTGATGTCGCCGTTGTGCGCGTTACCAGCGACCGCAGTTCGCGCCTGACAATGCTGTTCGATCCTGAGCACGCGCTTGATGATCGCATCGTGATGGAACAATTTGCTGTTTGAGGCGCTTGCCAAGCGCAAAATGGCTCCGTATAGGCCCCCTCCTCAAGAGCGTTCCCCGGTAGCTCAGCGGTAGAGCATCCGACTGTTAATCGGACGGCCGCCTGTTCGAATCAGGCCCGGGGAGCCACTCTTGAGACTTCCAAACATCGCAGAAATCCAAATTCCGCGCACACCGTTCGCGTGATGTTCCATTTTTTGCTTGACGTTGGAACAAACAGGGATCATTAAAGATGGAACAAAAGGAGATTATCCATGCAGATCCTCGCGTTTCTCTTCTTTGCGACCATTTTCGGGCTCACCCTCAATCTGATTCGGGAAATGCTCAACGCATCGCATGAGCGTATTGGTGCAGCACTTGCCGGTGATTATCGTCTCCCCCCTGCCGATGCGGCCCCCGTTTATCACGTGCGCAGGCGCTCCGCCGTTCGCACGGCGAAAGCGCAAGGCCAGATGTCGGCAAATGAATCGGGCTATCGCCTGGCGGCCTGAGCAGGCGCTGGATGGTTATTTTGGATGTTCGAGCCGCTGGCCAGCGCGGACACGCCCAAAGTCGTTCCAACGGCCTCAGGCGGCGGCGCGCGCCTTCCGCACACGGGCATAGCTGCGGATACTGAATGGAATCATCGCCAGATAGCCTGCTGAAATGATGATGAGTGTGAGCCAGGGCTCTGAAAAGAGCGCAGCGCCCAACAAAGCGACCAGCAGAATAGCCTCAAGCCGAATGTGACGGCGCAGGCGCAGCGACCCCCAGCTATAGGTCGCCACATTCGAAATCATCAGCGCGGCCACAAAAGCGATCCAGGGCGCGACGAGAAACGGATTTCGGAACAGCTCATTCTCGGTCACGATCCAGAGATAGAGCGGCATAAACACCAGCCCCGCCCCTGCCGGCGCGGGAACTCCGGTGAGGAAGCCCGCCGATTTGTGCGGCTGTTCTTCGGCATCAATCGCCGCATTGAAGCGCGCGAGCCGCAAGGCGCAGCATACGGCAAGCGCCAGCGCGCAAATCCAGCCGAATTGCGGAAAATGCTGGAGCGACCAGAGATAGGTGATGATCGCGGGTGACACGCCAAAGGCGATCACGTCCGACAGCGAATCAAGCTCCGCACCAAAGCGGCTTTCGCCTTTCAGCAGCCGCGCGATTCGGCCATCAATGCCATCGAGCATCCCCGCGATCACAATAGCGCCAATCGCGCGCTCCCAATCACCGGGGCGCGGATCAACGCCCGCCGCAGAAATGGCGAATCGAATACCCGTCAGGCCAAAGCACAATGCAAGCGCGGTGACCGCATTGGGCGCGACCGCGCGAAGGCTGATCCCCCGGCGTCGGGAAAAATCGCTCACTGGCTGATGGCCACGGCGGAGCTGCCGTCCCCAATCACGCCCAATATCGTTTCACCCGCAATGCAGCGCTGGCCCAGCGCCACCTTGGGCGCCGTGCCCTTGGGCAGATACACGTCAACCCGGCTGCCAAAGCGAATAAGGCCAACGCGTTCACCTGCCGTCACAACATCGCCGACCTTCGAGAAGGGAACGATTCGCCGCGCGACAAGCCCTGCGATCTGCGTAAAACCAATCTTCACGCCGTCATTACGTTCCACCAGAAAGTGCTGGCGCTCATTATCCTCGCTCGCTTTGTCGAGATCGGCATTGAGGAATTTGCCGGCGATATATTCAATTTTGCGCACCGTGCCCGCGATAGGCGAACGATTAATGTGCACGTCGAACACGCTCATGAACACCGAAACGCGCACCATCGGCTCTTCGGCCAGACCACCCTCGCCCGCGATTTCCTTGGGCGGCATCACCGTTTGGATCAGCGTCACCATGCCATCGGCGGGCGAGACGACAAGGTCATCTCCCTGCGGCACGCTGCGCACAGGATCGCGGAAAAAGGCGAGAATCCAGATGGTAAGGCCCACGAAAAGCCACGCAAGGAACGTCCAGCCGATAAAGGCGAGCGCCCCCACGACTGCCGCGGAAACGAGTGCAAATTTGCGGCCTTCCGGGTGAACGGAGGGCCAGGCCCATTTTACGCCTTCGCCTGCTGCGACGGCTTTTTCATGTTCGGTCATGCCCGCACCATAGGGATGCGCTGCCAAGGATACAATGAGAGCGGTTGATTGCCGCGAAATCCCGCCCTAAGGCCAGCCTGAATTTATCCCCGGGGAAAGAAACCGCAACATGGCAAAGATCAAGGTGAACACGCCTGTCGTCGAAATCGACGGCGATGAAATGACCCGCATCATCTGGCAGTGGATTCGCGAAAAGCTGATCCTGCCCTATCTCGACATTGATCTGAAATATTATGATCTCTCAGTCGAAAAGCGCGACGAAACCAACGATCAGATCACCGTCGACGCTGCAAATGCCATCAAGCAATATGGCGTTGGCGTAAAATGTGCCACGATCACGCCCGATGAAGCGCGCGTTGAAGAATTCAGCCTCAAGAAGATGTGGAAGTCGCCCAATGGCACGATCCGCAACATTCTGGGCGGCGTGGTGTTCCGCGAACCGATCGTCATCAAGAACGTTCCCCGCCTCATTCCGGGCTGGACCGACCCCATCGTCGTTGGCCGCCACGCATTTGGCGACCAGTATAAGGCGACCGACTTCGTCGTTCCCGGCCCCGGCAAGCTGCGCCTTGTATGGGACGGCGAAAATGGCGAGAAGATTGACGAGGAAGTGTTCCAGTTCCCGTCATCGGGTGTCGCCATGGCGATGTACAACCTTGACGATTCGATCCGCGACTTTGCACGCGCTTCGATGAACTATGGTCTGGGCCTTGGCTGGCCGGTCTATCTTTCGACCAAGAACACCATTCTCAAAGCCTATGACGGCCGCTTCAAGGATTTGTTCCAGGAAGTTTATGAGAATGAATTCAAGGACAAGTTCGCCGAAGCTGGCATTGTTTACGAACATCGCCTGATCGACGACATGGTTGCCTCCGCGCTCAAGTGGAGCGGCAAGTTCGTATGGGCGTGCAAAAACTATGATGGCGACGTTCAGTCCGATCAGGTTGCGCAAGGCTTTGGCTCGCTCGGCCTGATGACCTCGGTTCTGATGACGCCCGATGGCAAAACGGTGGAAGCCGAAGCCGCGCACGGCACCGTGACCCGCCATTATCGTATGCACCAGCAGGGCAAGGCGACCTCGACCAACCCGATCGCGTCGATCTTCGCCTGGACGCGTGGCCTCATCTATCGCGGCAAGTTCGACAACACGCCCGATGTGACGCGCTTTGCCGAAACGCTTGAAAAGGTCTGCATCAAGACCGTTGAAAGCGGCAACATGACCAAGGATCTCGCAATCCTGATCGGCCCGGATCAGGCGTGGATGACCACCGAACAGTTCTTTGAGGCGATCCGCGTCAACCTCGAAAAGGAAATGGCGAACTGGGCCTGATCGCCCGGCACATTGCCTGACCAACGCAAAGGGCCGGAAGAGCATCGCTCCTCCGGCCCTTTTCTTTACCTGCCGCGTGCTTGGGTTCTGACGGGAT
This sequence comes from uncultured Sphingomonadaceae bacterium, assembly GCA_937873035.1. Lineage (GTDB taxonomy): Bacteria > Pseudomonadota > Alphaproteobacteria > Sphingomonadales > Sphingomonadaceae > Aquisediminimonas. The sequence continues at coordinate 41,542 of CALMVA010000006.1, forward strand.
CAACATCGCGCTTCAGATTGCTTGTTGCACGCGATTTCCGAGCCACTCGGCGCCTCCATCCACCAGAAATCACTCTGGATCAGTAGCTTTTACCTGACAAACACCGCCGCATCGGGCTAGGGTCCGCGCATGGCAATACCAACCGGCTCCTCCGCCCTTCACGACGCATTGGTGATCCTGGGGGCGGCTGGCATCGTGATCCCAGCCTTTGCACGCTTCCGCATCACACCGGTCATCGGCTTCATTCTGGTTGGCATCCTTGCCGGGCCGCATGGACTTGCGCGATTTGCCGATCAAGTGCCCTGGCTCCAAACCTTCACCATCTCAAATCCGCACAGCATTGAACCATTTGCAGAACTCGGCATTGTGCTGCTGCTCTTTTCCATCGGGCTGGAACTGTCTTTCGCACGGCTTCGCTCGATGCGCAGGCTCGTGTTCGGCGTGGGCGCCGCCCAATTGTTCGGCGCAGGGCTGCTGATCGGGCTCGCGCTGCTGGCGCTGGGCGAAAACAGCAAGGCCGCTTTCGGGCTGGGGATTGCGCTTGCGCTGTCCTCAACCGCGCTGGTGCTGCCGATTTCGGGCACATCGGGCGCGGTGGGCCGCAATGCCTTTGGGATGCTGCTGTTTGAAGATCTGGCGCTGGTCCCCATCGTCTTCGTGCTCGGCTCGCTTGGCAGCACGGCCGCAGGCTTTGGCGCGCTGGCTCAAACGCTGCTCATTGGCGGCCTGACAGTTGCCGGGATGTTGATTGTCGGGCGTTATCTGCTGCCCCCGCTCTTTGCGCAGGCCGCCCGGACAAAAAGCCCCGAATTGTTCCTCTCGGCCACGCTGCTCGTTGTTATCGTCGCGAGCCTGCTCACCTTGTCGGCAGGCCTCTCCCCTATCCTTGGCGCGCTTCTGGCAGGGCTGGTCATCGCAGAGACCGCCTATCGCAGCGAAGTGGAAACGGTCGTTCTTCCCTTTCAGGGGCTGGCGCTGGGGATATTCCTCATCACCGTCGGCATGAGCCTTGATCTGGAGCGGCTGCTGCATGAGTGGCCCAAGGTGCTGCTGGCTCTGGGCGCCGTTCTCGCGATCAAGACCGCCGTCACGGCGGGGCTGCTCCGCCTCAATGGCGTTCGCACAGGCGTGGCGGCGGAAGTGGGTGTGCTGATGGGCAGCCCTTCGGAAACAACGCTGATCGTTCTGGGCGCCGCTGCACAGGCAGCGTTGATCGATGCCGAGACGGCCGCCTTCTGGCAGGTTGTGACCGCATTGGGGCTGACGGTCACACCGCTGCTCGCCCGGCTGGGGCATGATGTGTCGCACCGCATCGAGATGCGCAATATGGAGCGCCAGACGCCCAATGAGGTTGAAGCGCCCAAAGTCGCGCGCACCATCATCATCGGCTATGGTCGCGTCGGCCAGATGGTCGCCGAAATGCTTGAAGCGCATGGCCAGAACTGGCTCGCCATCGAAGGCAATATCGATGCCGTCTCGCGGGCCCGGCGCGATGGCAAGCCCGTGCGCTTTGGCGATGCCAAGCGCGTGGCCACGCTGGAAGCGCTTGGCATCGAATCAGCCCCTGCCATCGTGATGACGATGGACGACCATGTGCAGGCGGCTCGCCTCACCCGTCAGCTGCGTAAACGCTTCCCCAATTTGCGGATCATCGCCCGCGCGCGCGATGCCGATCACGCGGCAGAACTCTATCTGGCGGGCGCGACCGACGCCGTGCCGGAAACGCTGGAAAGCTCGCTTCAGCTGTCTGAATCGGTGCTGGTTGATCTGGGCGTCGCCATGGGCCCGGTGATCGCGTCGATCCACGAGAAGCGCGACGAATTACGCAACGCCATCCGCCACCGCGCCGAGCTTGACCGCGCACCCCGCCTGGGTGCTTTGAAACGGTGAGGAGACCTGCGCCTACATATTATGGAAGATGGAGGCTGTGGGCCGACCGTGCTCAATCTTGCATATGAAATATGAAATTGGCCATGCTGGACCCATAGCAAAGCAGCTGAAGAGCATCTCCATGTAAGGTTCATATATCCGGGGAAAGAGGCTTGGAATTTAGCGTTTCCGATCAAATGCCGCCGCGCAGGACTGGAACTCGACGATGATGCTGAAATCAAAGATTATGTCGAGGAGATGTATGAACATCTTACGCATGACAAAATTGAAAATTGGCGCCTAAGGGCACAGAAATTTTGGGAAAATTCCAAATCACCCGTCACAAAACCAATTTTTGACAAATTGGCGGAAAATTTCTCGTGGCATACATATGGTGAATTGCCAAAGACCTCAAATCCTGCGCGCAGGCTGCAAGACCTGAAAGAGGCTGGATTTACAATCGGCACCAGAAAACGTGCAGGGTCTCGTGATTTGGAATTCATGCTGGTGCCGCGCCCGCTGATTGGCAGCACTGGCTACGAATATTGGTCAGGTGCGCTCAGAACCAGAATTGTGAGAGTTTTGAAAGGCTTTGACGCTTTTGAAGGAAAGCCGGGAAACCCGAAGCACCTCTTGCCCGATCATAAATTTTCGGAAATTCGATGGGATCGTGATACTCGGCGCGACAGCCTTGAGCATCTGACAGATCACGAAATCAAATCGGATTTTCAACTCATCACCAACCAACGAAATCAGCAGAAACGCGAGGTTTGCCGCCGGTGCCTTGATACGGGAGAAAGGGGATCCCCATTCGGTATAGACTATTTTTATTCAGGCACCAAAAAATGGCCGGAAGATATTCCGACTTCTGGAAAAGAAGCGGAAGCCGGATGCGTAGGATGCGGTTGGTATGATCTCAATCAGTGGCGTATCAGCCTACAGAAAAGGGTCGATCAGGTTTAATTTCACCTCTCAGGGCCAAAGCTATTTTCTCAGCGAGTATACAAGGAACAGCGTTTCCGATTTGCCAATAGGCCTTCTTCATGCCCCCTTCGAAAAAGAATTCATCTGGAAATGTTTGAAGCCTGGCCAACTCACGCGCAGAAAGAACTCTGTTCTTTTCATAGTGTATGTGCGTTCCCCCGTGATTTTCCTTCTCAGCCATACTTGGAACACCCGAATATTGCCTCTTGAACGCATCTCGAAAAGTTTCATAAAGAGAACCACCTGGAGGGACTTTTGAAATTCTCTCTTCATATTCAGATGAATGATTAGTCCATTCATGATTTATTTCAGGGCATCGGGAAGTATTTTTAAGATCATCGATAGCATCATTTATCGAAATATAGTTTGATTTATCGTGCGTGGGCAGTGGGTAAGGATTTTTTGCTCCGACCCTATTGCCGATAAAAATGGCGCGCGTTCTCAACTGTGGCGCGCCGTGCTCAGCCGCCTCCAGCACGCGCACAGCCACATTTTGATAGCCCAACTCTTCAAATCGTTGAAGAATTGCCTCTTTGACCGCCCCCTTCTGCAGGGTCAGGATGCCCGGAACATTCTCCATAACGAAAAATTTGGGCTGGCAGATTTCGACCGCACGACAAAATTCTAGGAAAAGTTTGTTCCTCGGATCGTCTATCCGGCGATTTCCTGCGACGGAAAACCCCTGGCAGGGCGGTCCGCCCACCAAGACATCAAGCGGTCGCCCACTAAGCGCTTCATGAAAATCTGCCTCCGTCACATCCTCGACAGGACACTCGAAATGCGCGCTGCCGGGAAAATTTCGGCGGATTGTGGCCGATGCAAATGGGTTGATTTCAATCGAAAAGAGCTTTCGATAATTCGCCGCGCGAAAGCCCACAGAGAGCCCACCTGCCCCTGAAAAAAGGTCAGCGAACGTCAATTGATGCGTCGCGTCAATGGCCGCCGTATCGACTTCATACCAATTGGCGTTGAACATCGACTGATCGAGCGCCTCGCGCAAACGCGTATATCTGCTGGTTGCGGTCCGAGCTCCGACCAAGTGCGCCTCCATTGTCTTGCCTCACCCTTATGAGGAGAAGGCACCATGTCTACATACTAAAGTAGATACAAGTCTAAGCGCCCATCTGTAGATATGCGGCTGTGGATATGCGCAAAACAGTCGGCATAAACGTTCGAAATGCCCGCCTCCGCCGAGACCTGAGCCAAGGCGAGGTCGCGGAGAAGTCCGGCTTTAGCCAACAATATCTCAGCGAACTTGAAAATGGGAAGCGCAACCCGACGATCATTACCCTGTTCGAAATCGCCGAGGCCTTGCACGTTGAGGTCCACAGCCTGCTTTTGCCGATTAAGTAAGGCACACCCAATCAGGCAAACGACTGATTGATAGCCGGGCAGCCGTTGCAACTCTGACAGCATCTCAGGCGCGGAATGATGGACCACCTCTCCAGTTTAACACCTGAAAAGATGGTGGGCGCGGCAGGGATTGAACCTGCGACCCCACCCGTGTGAAGGGTGTGCTCTACCACTGAGCTACGCGCCCACGCCGTGAGGCGATGCCCCTAGACGAGGCTGACCGGCAAGACAAGATGCCAAAGCAAAACGGGCGGCGCTTTTTCAAGCACCGCCCGCAAAAATTGTTCCGAAAGGAACGAACGCGTCTTAGTTGACGGCGTCCTTCAGGCCCTTGCCGGCCTTGAACTTCGGCTGCGACGATGCCTTGATTTCCATCGGGGCACCCGTGCGCGGGTTACGGCCGGTCGATGCCTTGCGCTTCGAAACGGCGAATGTGCCAAAGCCGACGAGGCGAACTTCGTCGCCCTTCTTCAGAGCGCCGGTGATCGCATCAAAAACGCCTTCCACGGCCTTGCTGGCATCAGCCTTGGTGAGGCCCGACGCATCTGCAACGGCTGCGATCAGATCTTGCTTGTTCATTCTAAGGAACCCCCTCGTCGAGTGTGTGGATTACTATGTATTTTCGGCGGAAAGCCGTGGCGGGATTAATGCCACGCGCAACGGCGCTGTCAAAGAAATTCAGCCGAAAACTGGCGTTTCAAGAGTGGTAAAGCCCGATTTTTGCGGCCAATTTGGTCGCAAGCCTCCCCAGTTGAGCAAAACCATGCCGACCACGCGGCATTTACGTCATCCATCTGACCTAAATGCCGCGCCGAGTCGCGCCGCAAGACCTAGTGGCGAACAACCTCTTCACCCGTGGCTGACGAAACCGGCGGCTGGGCAGCCAACTCGTCAGCTTCGGACCAGTCAATCGGCTCAAGCTTTTCCGCCAGCGCGATTTCCAGAACCTCGTCGACGTGCTTGACCGGGATGATCGTCAGCCCCTGCTTCACATTTTCAGGAATTTCCGCGAGGTCTTTTTCATTCTCCTGCGGGATGATGACGGTCTTTATGCCACCGCGCAGCGCGGCGAGCAGCTTTTCCTTCAACCCGCCAATCGGAAGCACGCGGCCGCGCAGCGTGACTTCACCCGTCATGGCGACTTCGCGGCGCACGGCAACGCCCGTCAAAGTAGAGACCATCGCCGTCACCATGCCGATGCCGGCCGAAGGGCCATCCTTGGGCACCGCCCCTTCGGGCAAGTGGATATGGATGTCCTTGCGCTGAAACAGGCTCGGCTTGATGCCATAGGCCGGTGCGCGCGCCTTCACGAAGCTCATCGCGGCCTGAATCGATTCGGTCATCACATCGCCGAGTTTCCCCGTTGTGCGTACGCCGCCTTTGCCGGGAACCGTCACCGCTTCTATGGTCAGCAGTTCGCCGCCCACTTCGGTCCAAGCCAGACCCGTGACCGCGCCAATCTGATTTTCTTCCTCGCCAATGCCGTGGCGGAACTTCAGCACGCCTGCGAATTCCGAAAGGTTTTCCGGCGTAATTTCGACGCTCTTCGCCTTGCCTTCAAGAATCCGGCGCAGCGCCTTGCGCGCGAGTTTTGCAATCTCGCGCTCCAGCGTGCGGACGCCCGCTTCACGCGTATAGTGGCGGATGAGCGCGCGCAGCCCCTCTTCGGTGAGCGTGAACTCACCTTTTTTAAGGCCGTGCGCATCGATCTGCTTTTCGATCAGGTGACGCTGCGCAATCTCTACCTTCTCATCCTCGGTATAGCCTTCGAGCCGGATGATCTCCATGCGGTCAAGCAGAGGCTGGGGGAGGTTGAGCGAATTCGCCGTCGTCACGAACATCACGTCCGACAGATCGACATCCATTTCGAGATAATGATCCTGGAACTTGCTGTTCTGTTCCGGGTCGAGCACTTCGAGCAGCGCCGAGGCCGGATCGCCACGGAAGTCCTGACCCAGCTTGTCGATTTCGTCGAGCAGGAACAGCGGGTTCATCGTGCCGGCCTTTTTCAGGTTGGTCACGATCTTGCCCGGCAGCGAGCCGATATAGGTGCGACGGTGCCCGCGGATTTCGGCCTCATCACGCACGCCGCCCAGCGACTGGCGGATGAACTCGCGCCCCGTGGCCTTGGCAATCGAACGGCCAAGTGAGGTCTTGCCGACGCCCGGCGGACCGACGAGGCACAGGATGGGCCCTTTAAGCTTGTTGGTGCGTGCCTGCACCGCGAGATACTCGACGATGCGATCCTTCACCTTTTCAAGCGCGTAATGATCGGCATCGAGAATCGACTGCGCGGCGGCGATGTCCTTTTTGAGCTTGGATTTCTTCCCCCAAGGCAGGCCAAGCAGCACATCAAGATAGTTGCGCACCACGGTCGCTTCGGCAGACATGGGCGCCATCGTCTTGAGCTTCTTCAATTCCGCCGTCGCCTTGGCGCGCGCTTCCTTGGTCAGCTTAAGCTTTTCAATCTTGTTCTGAAGTTCCTGGATTTCGTTGCCGTCACCCTCTTCGCCCTCATTGCCGAGTTCGCGCTGAATGGCCTTCAGTTGCTCGTTCAGATAATATTCGCGCTGCGTCTTCTCCATCTGGCGCTTCACGCGGCTGCGGATCTTCTTTTCCACCTGCAGCACGCTCAGCTCGCCTTCCATGAAGGCCAGCGCCATTTCCAGCCGCTTGGCGGTATCAAACTCGACGAGAAGCGTCTGCTTGTCAGACACTTTGAGCGCGAGATTGGCCGACACCGAATCCGCAAGCCGATCGGCATCCTCGATTTCGCCCAGCTGCACCGCGGTTTCTGCCGGGAGCTTCTTGTTGAGCTTGGCGTAATTCTCAAAGCGATCAACAACCGAGCGCATCAGCGCCTCAACCTCGTCGCTGTCCTGCACCGGCGGCAGATCAATCGCCTCCACCTCGGCCATCGCGGTTGCGCCTGCGCTTTCAACATCAACCAGCTTTGCGCGCTGCTTGCCTTCCACCAGCACGCGCACCGTGCCGTCGGGAAGTTTCAGGAGTTGAAGCACTGTCGCCGATACGCCGATGTCATACAGATCATCACGCCCCGGATCGTCCTGACCCGGATCAAGCTGCGCCACGAGGAAAATTTCCTTGTCACCCGACATCGCCGCTTCAAGCGCCGCCACCGATTTATCGCGGCCAACGAAGAGAGGCACGATCATGTGCGGAAACACAACGATGTCACGCAGGGGAAGCAAGGGCAGTTTAATTGTCATTGTCACTCCGTAAGGGCGTCTCATGCCTGCCCTTTGGCGTGAATATGGTAGCCCGCCCTGCCCTAATCAATGCCTAAGCGGTCAAGCGCCCCTCATGCAGCCGCACAATTCGATCCATTTTGCCCGCAAGTCGCTCATTATGGGTGGCAACAAGCGCCGCCGCCCCCTGCCCGCGCACCAAAGCGAGAAACTCGGCCAGCACGATGTCCGCCGTCGCCTCATCAAGATTTCCGGTCGGCTCATCGGCGAGCACAAGGCGCGGACGATTGGCAAGCGCGCGCGCCACGGCCACGCGCTGCTGCTCCCCGCCCGAAAGCTGGCTTGGCCGGTGTGACAGACGGTGGCCAAGGCCAAGGGCGGTCAATAAATCCTGCGCCCGCCCGCGCGCAGCCTCTTCGTCACAATCGCGCACCAGCTGGGGCAGCATGACATTTTCGATGGCGGTAAAGTCCGGCAGGAGGTGGTGGAACTGATAGACAAAGCCCAGCGCATCACGCCGCACGCGGGTCCGCCCGTCATTGTCGAGCGCGGCCACTTCTTCCCCAGCGATGCGGATCGACCCCTGAAAACCACCTTCCAGCAGCCCCAACGCCTGCAACATCGTCGACTTGCCGGACCCGGAAGGCCCCAGCAGCGCAACAATCTCACCCGGCGCGATCGACAGATCGACCCCGCGCAGCACCTCTATCGTTTCGCCCCCTTGCGTGAAGGCGCGACGCAAATTGCGAACTTCAACGATGTCACTCATAGCGCAGCACCTGCACAGGATCCGTGCTCGCCGCCTTGAAGGCCGGATATAAGGTGGCAAGAAAGCTGAAGAAAAGCGCCATCAGCGTGATGCCGAGGATTTCCATCGGGTCCACCTTTGACGGCAACTCGGTGAGGTAGCGGATTTGCGGGTCCCAAAGCGTCTGCCCGGTCAGGAACTGGACGGCATTGACGACATTCTGACGGAACACGAGGAAGATCAGCCCCAGAATAACGCCCGCAACCGTGCCCAACGCCCCTATCGTCGTGCCGACGGTCATGAAAATGCGCAGGATGCCCGCACGCGAGGCTCCCATTGTCCGCAAAATGGCAATGTCACGTGTTTTGGCGCGCACCAGCATGATGAGCGACGACAAGATGTTGAAGGCCGCCACGAGAATGATGATCGAGAGGACGACGAACGACACAACCCGATCCACGGCGAGCGCCTCAAACAGCGAGGCGTTCATCGTCCGCCAGTCGGAAACGACCGCCCTGTCCGCAACCTGCTTGCCAAGCGGCGCGAGAATGTCGCCCACCTTGTCTGCATCGACAGTGTCGATCTCCACCATGCCCACCGCATCGCCCAGCAGCAGCAGCGTCTGCGCATCTTCGATAGGCATCAGCACGAACGCCTTGTCATAATCATAAATGCCGACCTCGAAGATCGCCGCGACGCGATAGGAAACGATTCGCGGCATCGTCCCGAAGGGCGTCGTCTGGCCATCGGGCGAGATGAGGCTGATCGAACCGCCCACTTGCGCGCCGAGCGCCTCAGCCAGGCGTGCGCCAATAGCAACATTGCCGCTGCCCGGCGTCAGTTCCTTGAGGCTGCCCGCGACGACCTTGGACTTCAGCGTCTTGTTGCTACGGATGTCGGACACGCGCATCCCGCGCACAAGTATGCCTTCTACCCGGCCCGTATAGCTCGCCATCAGCGGCTGTTCGATCAGCGGTGTCGCCGCTGTCACACCCGACGTTGCCTTGGCCTTGGCGACGACATCCTGCCATCCGGGCAGTTTTCCGCCATAGCCCTGCACCACGGCATGGCCATTCAGCCCCACGATCTTATCAAACAATTCTGCGCGAAAGCCGTTCATCACACTCATCACAATGATGAGCGCGGCTACCCCCAGCATCACGGCAACAAGGCTGATGCTCGCGACAAGGAAGATGAAACCTTCTCCCTTGCCCGGCAGCAGATAGCGTTTTGCGATGAAACGTTCGTAGCGGGTCAGCAGCATTGGCGTTGGTCTAGAGTCCGCAGCCAAGACTGGCAATGCCGCTCAACACCTGTTGCGGATTCACAACAGCCGTAGGCAAATCGTCGCCTGCAAGGCCGCAAGGCGATGACATTCCACATCGCTTCCTATAGCCCTCTCCTCCTGAACAGGGGCCATGGTCAACGGTTCGGGGAGACTTTGCAAAGCTGGACACAAAGTCAGGCGGCAAAGACGACATATTTACGAATGGGGGCGGACGAGTTTTTATTCGTCACGCAATGCGCCCGGACCGGAAACGGTCCGGGCGCAACGCTTTTAAGGCCAGAGCGGCGCAAAAATGCGACGAAAAACCGCGCCTCCCACCAAAAATTCAGAAAAACCCCGCCAAATAAACGATAACTTTACGTCGTTTGAATATGTGAGTCACCCGAACGGCTTTGCGACGGGGCCGGACATGGTGAAGGGTAATCATGGCATCACGGCCGATGGACAAAAACGCGCCTTGCGGGTTTGAGAACGCCATTCTGGCAATGGCGACCGACAATGGCTCGGCCGGGCATCCATATGCTTCGGGCGAGGCGTTTTTGCGCGGGCACCATGCCATGCGCAATCTGGCCGATGCCATCCACCATTTCGGCTATCTGCACGGCCGCCATCCCGGCATGGTCGCCAATGCGCGCGCGCGCGCGCAAGCCCCTGTGGTCGATGACTGGTTTGCTGAAGCAATTGAGGGCTTTGCCAAAGAGCGCGCCTATCTTGCCCGGCTGGTCGTCGCCGTTGGCCCCTCGCCCAGCACACCGGGGCAGGCAGAGAGCGAGGCCGCGCTTTCCGGTCAGTATCACGCCCTTGATATGCTCTCACAGTCAGACCGCATGGGCTGCGCTTTTGGGGCCGCTGTGGCTCTGGTGCTCGACTGGACAGCCATTCGCACCACGCTTGATCAGGCAGCGGATCGCTTTGGCATCATCCCGCCGCAATGCGACCTGCCAATGCGCGACGCGACACTCGCTGCGCTGCGTGCACTGGCCACGACGCCAGCGGTTGAGCGTGCGGCATCCTTTGGTGCGCAACAGCTCTTCATGCAGCATCGCGGCCTTTGGGATCTGCTGGAAGCCCGCCACATCGCGCGCGGCGACTACTAGGGGCACTTCACTCCCTTGCGTCAAATAGCGGCTTGCGCACCGCGCCCGCTCTGCCTATCGCCTTTGGCAACTTGCCGTTTACGTCAAAGGAAATGCCCATGCGCTTCGAAGGCACTCAATCCTACGTCGCAACCGACGATCTCAAGGTTGCCGTCAACGCGGCCGCAACGCTGCGCCGCCCGCTCCTCGTCAAGGGTGAGCCCGGCACTGGCAAGACCGTGCTGGCAGAGGAAATCGCCAAGGCGCTGAACGCTCCGCTCATCACCTGGAACATCAAATCCACCACCAAGGCGCATCAGGGCCTTTATGAATATGACGCGGTCGCCCGCCTGCGCGACGGCCAGCTGGGCGATGAGCGCGTCCACGACATTCGCAACTACATCAAGAAGGGCAAGCTCTGGGAAGCCTTTGAAAGCCCGCAGCTTCCCGTTCTGCTGATCGACGAAATCGACAAGGCAGACATCGAGTTCCCGAACGACCTTCTGCAAGAACTCGACCGCATGAGCTTCGACGTTTACGAAACGCAGGAAACCGTTGCCGCGCGTGAACGCCCGATCGTCGTCATCACCTCGAACAACGAGAAAGAGCTGCCCGACGCCTTTCTGCGCCGCTGCTTCTTCCACTATATCAAATTCCCCGACCGTGAGACGATGCAGTCGATCATCGACGTGCACTTCCCCGGCATCCAGAAGATCCTCGTCTCAAAGGCGATGGACATCTTCTATGAAGTCCGTGATGTCCCCGGCCTCAAGAAGAAGCCCTCCACCTCGGAACTGCTCGACTGGCTCAAGCTGCTGCTCGCCGAGGATATGCCGCTCGACGTGCTTCAGAACAAGGACCCGACCAAGGCGATCCCGCCGCTGCACGGTGCCTTGCTCAAAAATGAGCAGGACGTCATGCTGTTCGAACGCCTCGCTTTCATGGCCCGGCGTCAGGGATAAGCACCAAGGGAGCAACATCCCGAAAAGGACTTTGGTTCGATGTTCTTCAACTTCCTCGACGAGCTGCGCACGGCGGGCATCCCTGCCTCGCTCAAGGAGCATCTCATTCTGCTTGAGGCGCTCGACAAGGAAGTCATCGAGCGGACGCCAGAGCAATTCTATTATCTGTCACGTTCGGTCTTCGTGAAGGACGAAGGCCTGCTCGACCGGTTCGATCAGGTGTTCAACAAGGTCTTCAAGGGCCTGTTGACCGAATATGGCACCAAGCCAGTCGACATTCCCGAAGACTGGCTGCGCGCGGTGGCCGAAAAGTTTCTGACGCCAGAGGAAATGGCCAAGATCGAATCGCTCGGCTCTTGGGAAGAGATCATGGATACGCTCAAGAAGCGGCTCGAAGAGCAGCAGGAGCGCCATGAAGGCGGCAATAAATGGGTTGGCACTGGCGGCACATCCCCCTTCGGCAATAATGGCTACAACCCCGAAGGCGTTCGCATCGGTGGCGAATCAAAGCATAAGCGCGCGCTGAAAGTATGGGAAAAGCGCGAGTTCCAGAATCTCGACAACACCCGCGAATTGGGCACGCGCAACATCAAGATCGCACTCAGGCGCCTGCGTAAATTCGCGCGCGAAGGGGCGGCGGAAGAGCTGGACATCAAGGCGACGATTGACGGCACGGCACGACAGGGCTGGCTCGACATTCATATGCGCCCCGAACGGCGCAATGCCATCAAGGTGCTCTTGTGCCTTGATGTCGGCGGTTCGATGGACCCGTTCATCAAGCTGGTGGAAGAGCTGTTCAGCGCGGCAACCGCCGAGTTCAAAAACCTTGAGTTCTTCTACTTCCACAACTGCGTCTATGAAGGGCTTTGGAAGGACAATAAGCGCCGCTTTTCAGAGCGCACCCCGACATGGGAAATGCTCCACAAATTCCCACACGACTACAAGCTCGTCTTTGTTGGCGATGCGGCGATGAGCCCCTATGAAATCAGCCATCCGGGCGGCTCGGTCGAACATTTCAACGAGGAAGCGGGTGCCGTGTGGCTCCAGCGAATGGTCAACACCTACCCCGCCGCCATCTGGCTCAACCCCACGCCTGAGCAGCACTGGACCTATTCGCAGTCGACCAAGATCATCAAGGATTTGATGAACGACCGTATGTTCCCGCTGACGCTTGAAGGGCTGGATGACGCCATGCGCGAACTGACGCGCAAAAATTAGAGCGTGTTCGGTTTTGACGGACTCAAAACCACGCTCCAAATTGTCTGTTTTCCGCGATTTCCGAGCTGTTCGGTGTTTCCACCTTACTCGAAATCGCTCTAACCCCTCCCCTCATTCCGTTTGGGCTGAGCCTGTCGAAGCCCTGTTCTTCCTTCTTCAATGGCACGCAGAAAAGGGCGGCCCTTCGACGAGTTCAGGGCAAGCGGTTTTGGGGTCGCCAAAGGCGCATCTGCGCTCTACCCAAAGGGCCGGTCAATCGAGGACGGCGGCGTGCTGAACCATCTGGGGCCACTTGCCGTCATGTAGAAACAGTCTTCCAGACGGATGCCGAAGCTGCCGGGAATGTAGAGGCCCGGCTCGTTGGAAAAGCACATTCCTTCAGCCAGCGGCGTTGCTTCATCATGAACGAGGTTGACCGGCTCATGCCCATCCATGCCGATGCCATGCCCCGTGCGATGCGATAATCCCGGCAGGCGATAGCCGGGGCCATAGCCGATCTTCTCATACCAGCCGCGCACCGCATCATCCACCGCGCCGCACGGCTTGCCGAGTTGCGCTGCCTCAAAGGCCACCTGCTGGCCTTGCCGCACCTGCGCCCACACCTCGCGCTGGCGCTTGCTTGGCTCGCCGAACACAAAGCTGCGCGAGATGTCAGACACATAGCCATGCACCAAGCAGCCACCGTCGAGCAGGATCACTTCGCCCTCGCGCACCTGCTGCGGCTTGCCCGATCCGTGCGGATAGGCGCTGGCCTCTCCCAACAGGATAAGCGCATCGCCGCCCTTCCCGCCCAGTTGCGCGGTCGCCCCGGCGATAAGCGCGTTGATGTCGGCCGGTGTCATCCCCGCCTTGATGCGCTTGCTCGCATCGCGGAAGGCCGCAATCGTAATGTCGGCGGCAACCTGCATCAGCGCAATCTCGGCTGGAGTCTTGTGCATCCGGCACCCGCGCACCACACCCGCGCCATTCACCGTGCGCACGCCGGGCAGCGCCTTTTGCAGGCCGTCAACAATGAACAGCCGCACCGTTTCCTCAATCGCAACGGGCTTGTCGGCCAGCTTGCGCTCCTGCAACCAGCCCACGACGAGCGCGAGCGGATTTTCATGCTCATCCCATGTGCGCACTTCCGCTGGAATGGCGAGCGATTCGCGGATCGACGGCGCCTCGAAATAGGGCGTCACCGCCGTCACTTCGCCTTCAACCGGGATGAGCGCCGCTGTCAGCCGTTCGCTGCGCCACCATTCAACACCCGTAAAATAGACAAGGCTGGACCCCGGCTCCACCAGCAGCGCGCCAATGCCCGCTTCCGCCATCAGGCGCTGAACCTTTGCGAGCCGCGCCTTGCGCTCCTCGACACCGATGGGAACTGCCTTGGCTGCAAGATTGGGTAAAGTGGCATCGGGCCTCGTCGCGGCAGACGCAAGACGCGATTGGAAAGCGATCAGCCCCACTGCCGCAGACCCCAGCAAAGTGCGCCGTGCGATCATGGCTTATCCCCTTCTCAATAGCGCAGAAATGCGCGGCGTTCCTCTACCCATGCCTGTTCATCAGCAATTGTCAGCACGTCGAGATCGGCAGGCGTGGCGGCAGGATCATCCACCCATTCGCGCAACAAAGGCCCGCCATTTATCACGTCGATGGCAAGCACATCGTTGGTATATTCATATTTGAAATCGGTGCCGCGCCACAGAACATAATCCGGGTAAAGGCGGCGGATCGCCTTGAAGCCAAGCGCCTGCACACGCCATGGCTTGAACATGGCATGGTCATAGCCCGGCCCTTCTGCATGGATGTGCACGCCACTGCACAGCTTGCCGACGTGCTTGTGGAAGGTTGGCTCAAACCAGCAATCGCGCAAGGTGCAACCCTTGAGCCATTCGGGCGCGAGGCTCTGCATTTCCGCAATCACCCTGCCGGCATCAATGTCAGGCGCGCCGAAGAGTTCCAGCGGGCGCGTGGTGCCGCGCCCTTCTGAAAGCGTCGCGCCCTCTACCATCACCGTCCCGGCATAGGCGCGCGCCATGTTAAGGTTGGGCGCATTGGGGCTGGGGTTGATCCAGATGCGCTCGGCGAGCGGCCAGCCATAGCCGGGCGCGGCATTGGGATCATAGCCTTCCATCCCGACGATGCGGTAATCGACATTCAGCTTAAGCCGGTCAATGAACCAAAGACCCAACTCACCCATGGTGAGGCCATGGCGCATCGGCATTTCACCCGCGCCCACAAAGCTTTCCCACCCGCTGCGCAGCGTCAGCCCCTCGACGGGGCGGCCAGCGGGGTTGGGCCGATCCAGAACCCAGACTGACTTGCCCTTTTCCGCCGCCTTCTCAAGAATATAGCGCAGCGTCGTGATGAAGGTATAGATACGGCAGCCAAGATCCTGAAGATCAATGAGAATGACGTCGAAGCTCTCCATCATCGCGTCAGTCGGGCTGCGGACTTCGCCATAAAGGCTGAACACGGGGATGCCGAGCGCCGGATCAATGAAGTCTGGCGACTCCATCATATTATCCTGCTTGTCGCCGCGCAGGCCGTGTTGCGGACCAAAGGCGGCGGACAGCCTGATTTCCGGGCATTGCGCCAGCGCATCAAGGCTGTGCGTCAGATCTTTTGTGACAGAGGCCGGGTGCGCAAGCAGCGCAACGCGGCGACCCTCAAGCTCTTTGCGAAGCGATGCATCGGCGAGCAGGCGATCAATACCGAAGTTCATATTCTCTGCGCTGCCCCGATCCGAACCGCAAAGCAATCATCATGATGAAAATCCGGCTTTTGTGGTGGATGGTTGACCGCCCAATAGGACTTCGCGCCAGACGCCTCGGCGATGACGCAAGACAGGCCCAGCCGCCAGTCAGCGGCCTTCACGGCGGCGGGCAGCAGCGAGAGGTCAATCGCGGCTTGCAGACAGAACTCCTGCACGCTCGCCGTGCAGTCAATCACCGGAGCCCGCCCAACGTCGAGCGGTTGCAAGGTGCCGCGATAACCATCGAGCCGATAGACCGCCCATTGCGAGGAGGGCGAGAGGTTGAACTCATAATAGCCTGCCTCGCCCTCGGCTTTCAAAAAAGCCTCACAGCAGGTTTCATTCCACAATCCGTCGGTGCGGACCGGCTCCTCAATGCCGGGAATGGCGAGCGCCGCAATATCTCCCGACAGGCGGAAGGCCAGCCGAAGCTCCGAACGGGCATAAGCCATGTCCACCTCGATGCCGCTCAGTGCCGCGCAAGCCGTCTGCGGATGCGGACGAAGAGCGACGGACTGATGAAATAATGCAGTTGATGTCATGGCGGCCAAGCTTGGCGGGCGCGAGAACAATTTTCAAGACGCGCTTATCCTCTCCCGTTCGGGCTGAGCTTGTCGAAGCCCCGCTCTTCACTTTTCCGCAAAATCAAAACAGCCCTTCAACAAGCTCAGGGCAAGCAGGAGGGCGGGACTTGGGTCTCCCCACCCTTTGCGTTCGCCCGCAGGCCTGCTAAGCGCGGCCCGCCATGACCCAGTATCAATCAGACCTGCTTCGCGTCCTTTCGGAACGCGGCTATATCCACCAGATCACCGATGCCGACGCGCTCGACAAGCTTGCCACGTCGCAGGTCGTGCCCGGCTATATCGGTTTTGATGCGACAGCACCTTCGCTGCACGTGGGGTCGATGGTGCAGATCATGATGCTGCGCCGCTTGCAGCAGGCCGGGCACAAGCCCATCGTCCTGATGGGCGGCGGCACGACCAAGATCGGCGACCCCAGCTTCAAGGACGAGGCACGCAAGCTTTCCAGCGCGGAAACGATCAACGCCAACATCGCGTCGATCCGTGGCGTTTTCGAGAAATTCCTGACCTTTGGCGACGGCCCGACCGATGCCGTCATGCTCGATAATGCGGAATGGCTCGACCGCCTCGAATATATTCCCTTCCTGCGCGACATCGGCCAGCATTTCTCGGTCAACCGGATGCTGAGCTTTGACTCGGTGAAACTCCGCCTCGACCGCGAACAGTCTCTGAGCTTCCTTGAGTTCAACTACATGATCCTCCAGGCCTATGATTTTCTGGAGCTGTCACGCCGCGCCGGGTGCCGCCTCCAGATGGGCGGGTCCGACCAATGGGGCAATATCGTCAACGGCATCGAGCTTTCACGCCGTGTCGATGCGACCGAAGTCTACGGCCTCACCACGCCGCTCATCACCACGGCGGATGGCGGCAAAATGGGCAAGACGATGGCGGGCGCCGTGTGGCTCAATGAAGATATGCTGCCAAGCTATGACTATTGGCAGTTCTGGCGCAACACGCAGGACGCCGATGTCGGCAAGTTCCTCCGCCTCTTCACCGATCTCCCGCTGGACGAAATCGCGCGACTTGAAAAGCTTGAGGGCGCCGAAATCAACGACGCCAAGGTCGTTCTCGCCAATGAGGCGACGGCATTGTGCCGTGGCCGTGCCACAGCGGACGCGGCCGCGGAAACCGCGCGCCAGACCTTTGCCGAAGGCGGTGCCGGCGCAAATCTGCCGCGCTTCGCGGTGACGGGTGGCAGCATCGACATTCTCGATGCGCTTGTTGGCCTTGGCTTTGTTGCCTCGCGCGGCGAAGGCAAGCGCAAGATCGCCGAAGGCGCGGTGAAGGTGGATGACGTGTCCGTCGCTTCGGCGGATGCCAGCATCGCGGTGTCGGGCGACGTGAAGATCAGCCTTGGCAAGAAGCGCCACGGGCTGCTGATGCAGGGTTAACCGGCATTTAGCCACGGCCTTTCAGCCTTTGTTCGTGCGCCTGTGTGCAGGCTCCGGCGGTTCAATCGGGTGCGGGAGACCCAAATGTCGCAACTGCAAGCCACGCTTGCCTCGCAAATGTTCACGGCAGAGCGCCGCCGCGCACAACGTGCCGAGGTGGTCATTCGCACGACCGCCGGCCTGCCGGGCATGGAGCGCGTGGAGATCGAGATCGTCAACATCTCGACCGGCGGCATCATGCTGCGCGCGGCCCGTGAACTCGATGAAAAATCGGCCATCATGATCGATATGCCCGGCCTGGGCTGGACCGGTGGACGCGTGGTGTGGTTCTTCAACGAGCAGCACGGCGTGCAATTCGACAGACCATTGAACCAGCTCTATATCGATATGCTGGAGCATATGCACGGCGTCGCCTGACGCCTGCCCCGCCAATTTATCCTGCCTTGATAAGGCTGACCGCCGCGTCGCGCTCAAACAGATAAAGCGCGATCCGCGCGGCTTGTCCGCGCTCGCTTGCCAGACCGCCATCGCGATCCACCAGCAACCGCGCATCGTCGGTCGCCGCCTGAATGAGATCGGCCACCTGTTCGGGCGAGGCGATGCGGAACGCCGCTTCGCCCGACTGCCGCGTGCCAAGGATTTCGCCTGCGCCACGCAGCTTTAAATCTTCCTCGGCGATGCGAAAGCCGTCATTGGTTTCGCGCATCAGCGCCAGTCGCGCGCGCGCCGTTTCGCTCAGATGCGTGCCGCGCAGCAACAGGCAGACCGACTTTTCACTCCCCCGCCCCACGCGCCCGCGCAACTGGTGCAGCTGGGCCAGGCCGAAACGCTCGGCATCCTCGATAACCATCAGCGTGGAATTGGGCACATCCACGCCGACCTCAATCACCGTCGTCGCTACCAGAACTGCCAGATCACCGCGCGCAAAAGCGGCCATCACCGCATCCTTTTCCGGCCCCTTCATCCGGCCATGGACCAGCCCGACCTTGCCGGGAAAACGCATTGCGAGCGCCTCATGCCGCGCTTCTGCCGCCGCCCGGTCGTTCGCCTCATTTTCCTCGACCAGAGGGCACACCCAATAAGCCTGCCCGCCGCGCCCTATGTGGCGCGCAAGCCCCTCCACCACCTCGTCCAGCCGATCAGCGGACATCACCCGCGTGTCGATGGGTTGGCGGCCCGGCGGCATCTCATCAAGGCGACTTACATCCATCTCGCCATAATTGGAGAGCGTCAGCGTGCGCGGGATGGGCGTGGCGGTCATCACCAGCAGATGCGGCGGCATCTCCGCCTTCTGGGTCAGCATCAGCCGCTGCGCGACGCCAAAGCGGTGCTGCTCGTCAATCACCGCCAGCCCCAGCCGCTTATAGGCAACCGCTTCCTGAAAAATCGCGTGCGTGCCAACCAGAATGTCTATGCTGCCGTCCGCCAGCCCCATCAGCGTCGATTCCCGCGCCCGACCTTTGTCGCGCCCGGTGAGAATGGCGACCGTGACGGGAAGCCCCGCCAACTGGCGCTGGAGAGTCTCAAAATGTTGGCGCGCGAGAATTTCGGTCGGCGCGAGCATCGCGGCCTGCGTGCCTGCCTCGACAGCCGCCAGCATCGCGTGAAGCCCGACCATCGTCTTGCCCGCGCCAACATCGCCCTGAAGCAGGCGCACCATCGGCACTGACTGGACAAGATCACCTTCGATCTCGCGGATCGTGCGCTGCTGCGCACCGGTGAGCGCATAAGGCAGGGTGAGCATCGCCCGCAGCCGCCCATCACCATGGAGCGGAAGCCCCCGCCTGCGGCGTGACGACGCGCGCACAAGCATGAGCGCCAACTGATTGGCAAACACCTCATCATAGGCAAGCCGCATCCGCGCACGTGCATCGGCGGGGTCGGCATGGATCGCGTGGATCGCCTCATGCCAGCCGGGCCAGCCCTTTTGCGCGTGGAGCGAGGCTTCTATCCATTCGGGCAAGTCGGGCGCTCGCTCAAGCGCCTGTGCCGCCAATTGCTGCATCCGTCGCCCGGTAAGGCCATCCGACAGCGGATAGACCGACTCGCGCTCCGGCAGCCCTTCTGCATCTTCCGGCTTCAGCACATAATCGGGGTGAACGATCTGCAATTCCTGCCCATAGGCCTCAAGCTTGCCGGAAACGATACGCGGCTCACCCAGCGGAAGCTGCTTCTTCGCCCAGCCCGGATTTCCGCCGAAATAGACAAGTGCCACCAAGTCGCCATGCGTATCCGCCGCCCAGACGCGAAATGGCCCCCTGCCCCCGCTGGCGCGATATTCCATTGGCGTAAGTTCAATCGTCACCACGCGCCCGGCATCGCTCATGCGCAGCCCATCCACGCGAAGGCGATCAACATAGCCCGTGGGCAGGTGAAACAATATGTCCACAACCTTGTGCAGCCCCAGCCGGTCAAGCGGCTTGGCGAGTTGCGGACCGATGCCCTTGAGCGCGGTCACTTCGGCAAAGATCGGGTTGAGAAGTTCTGGTCGCATGGCTATCCCGCAGCCCTCTTACCCCAGCCGACCGGCACGTCAAAATGCCCGTCGGCCAATCGGCGTTGAACCTATGGATCGTGTTGACCGACTGAAGCGTCTGAAATTCCGTGCCAGCCACCGCGGCACGCGCGAGGCCGACTATATGGTCGGCGGCTATTTCGAGGCGCACCATGCCAATTGGTCGGACGACGAAATCGACTGGTTTGAGCGGCTGATGGAAGAACAGGATGTCGACATCATGGGCTGGGCGATGGGCACCATCCCCGTCCCGTCACATTGGGAAGGCCAAATGATGGATGCCTTCCGCAAGCTCGACTATATCCAGATTCCCAAGTGATCGCACTTTCCCGCATCCTGAAGGCGACAACGCCGCTGACGCTGGCTGGCGCACCCACGGGCTTTCTGCCCTGGCTGCTGACCGACCTTGCGCGCGCCGCAAATGGCCGCGCCGTCTTTATCGCGCCCGACGAAGTGGCGATGCGCTCGATTGCCGACACCGCAGGCTGGTTTGCCCCCGAAGTCGAGGTGCTGACGTTCCCGTCATGGGATTGCCTTCCCTATGACCGCGCCTCGCCGTCGCTTCGCGTCACCTCGGAACGACTGGCAACGCTCGCCGCACTCCAGCGCAAGAGCGATGCGCCCCAGCTTCTCATCACCACCGCCAATGCCGCCACGCAGCGCGTGCTGACGCCGTTCCGCATCCGCCAGTTGACCGCACATCTTGCCCCCGGCGCGCGCATCGACCGCGACAAGCTGGCCGAGATGCTTCAGGCCAATGGCTATGTCCGCACCGATACCGTAGCCGATGCAGGCGAGTTTGCGGTGCGCGGCGGTCTGGTCGATCTCTATCCCGCAGGCCAACCGCACGGGATTCGGCTCGATTTCTTCGGTGATGAGATTGAAACCGTCCGCAGCTTCGACCCCGCAGACCAGCGCACGACCGGGCGGATCGACGAGGGCTTCACGCTCCTCCCCGCCTCCGAGGCATTGCTCGATGAAGACTCGATCAAGCGCTTCCGTGTTCGTTATCGCGAACTGTTCGGCGCGACGGCAACGGGCGATCCGCTCTATCAGGCGGTGTCTGAAGGCCGTCGCCTTGCGGGCATGGACCATTGGCTCCCGCTCGTCGAAGACAAGCTTTCGACACTGTTCGAGCATCTCGGCCCCAATCCCCTCATCGTGCGCGATATTGGCGTTGGTGGCGCCATCGAGGCGCGGTTCGAGGCGATTGCCGATTATCACGCAAATCGCGACAAGGCCCAGTCGGCAGACCCCGGCAGCTACCGACCGCTTGCACCTGACGCGCTGTATCTCTCGCATGGCGAATGGGATGCGCAGATCGAGGCCGCGCCGATCCATCTGGCGACGCCGTTTCATGAGCCGCCTTCGGATAGCGTCATTGATTTCGGCATTGATGGCCCGCGCGATTTCGCGCCCGAACGCACAAAGGGTGAGAATGTTTATGACGCGCTCTGCGCCCATGCCACGGGCCTTGCCTTCAATAACAAGGGCATGGTGCTCGCCTGCTATTCAAAGGGCTCGCGCGAACGCCTGACAGGGCTGCTGGCCGATCACGGGATGCCCGGTGCGGTCCAGCTGGAGAGCTGGCAGGAAGTGCAGGGTTTTGTCGGCGCACCGCGCGACTTTGCGAATGAAGTCCGCATCGCGCTCGCCGTCGTTCCGCTTGACCATGGCTTCACGACGCCCACGCTTGCTCTTCTGACCGAGCAGGACGTGCTCGGCGACCGACTGGTGCGCCGCACCAAGCGCAAAAAGTCCGCCGATGCCTTCATGGCAGAGCTGGCGACGCTTTCTCCCGGCGATCTCGTCGTCCATGTCGAACATGGCATTGGCCGCTATGAGGGGCTGACGCAGATCCCCGTCTCCAAGGCCCCGCACGACTGCGTGGCGCTGAGCTATGCCGGCGGCGACAAGCTCTATGTTCCCGTCGAGAATATCGACGTTCTCTCGCGCTATGGCAGCGACAGCGATGGCGTGATGCTGGATCGTCTGGGCGGCGAGGCTTGGCAGCGGCGCAAGGCGAAGATGCGCGAGCGCATCCGCGAAATTGCGGGTGAATTGATCGCCACCGCCGCCAAGCGCGCGCTGCGACCCGGCGAAGTCGCAGAACCCGATGCGGGCAGTTATGACGAATTCGTCAACCGCTTCCCCTATCAGGAAACCGACGATCAGGACCGCGCCATTGGCGACGTGATTGACGATCTGGCGGCAGGCAAGCCGATGGACCGTCTCGTCGTGGGCGATGTCGGCTTCGGCAAGACCGAAGTCGCGCTGCGCGCCGCCTTCATCGCGGCGATGGCGGGAATTCAGGTCGCACTCGTCTGCCCGACAACGCTGCTCGCGCGCCAGCATTACCAGAATTTCGTCGAGCGTTTTCAGGGCTTCCCGCTGCGCATCGGCCGCTTGTCGCGCCTTGTGGGTGCCGCCGAAGCCAAGGCGACGCGCGATGGGCTGGAAGATGGCAGCATCGACATTGTCATCGGCACGCACGCCATCCTCTCCAAGAGCGTGGCGTTCAAGCGCCTCGGCCTTGTTATTGTGGACGAAGAGCAACGCTTTGGCGTCGTCCACAAGGAGCGCCTCAAGAGCCTGAAAGCCGATGTTCACGTGCTGACGCTGACCGCAACACCCATCCCCCGCACGCTCCAGATGGCGATGTCTGGCCTGCGCGAGCTTTCGGTCATCCAGACACCGCCGGTCGACCGGCTCGCCGTGCGCACTTATGTAATGCCGTGGGACAAGATCGTGATCCG
This sequence comes from uncultured Sphingomonadaceae bacterium, assembly GCA_937873035.1. Classification (GTDB taxonomy): domain Bacteria; phylum Pseudomonadota; class Alphaproteobacteria; order Sphingomonadales; family Sphingomonadaceae; genus Aquisediminimonas. Next base: position 64,232 of record CALMVA010000006.1, read on the forward strand.
CGAGGCCTTGCTGCGCGAACATTATCGCGGCGGCCAGAGCTTCTTCGTCACGCCACGCATTTCGGATCTGCCCGATATTGAGGAGTTCCTGCGCACCGAAGTGCCTGAAATCAAATATGTCGTTGCGCACGGTCAGATGGCGCCGGGCGATGTGGAAGAGCGGATGTCGGCGTTTTACGACAAGCGTTATGATGTGCTCGTCTCGACAACCATCATCGAGAGCGGCCTCGACATTCCAAGCGCCAACACGATGATTATTCACCGTGCCGACCGCTTTGGCCTTGCCCAGCTTTACCAGCTTCGCGGGCGGGTTGGCCGCTCCAAGACGCGCGCTTACGCCTATCTGACAACTGCCCCCAACCGGCTGATGACCGACACGGCCGAAAAGCGCCTCAAGGTCCTGTCAGACCTCGACAGCCTGGGGGCAGGCTTCCAGCTTGCAAGCCATGATCTCGACATTCGCGGCGCGGGCAATCTGCTCGGCGACGAGCAATCGGGCCATATCCGCGAAGTTGGCTTTGAGCTTTACCAGTCGATGCTCGAAGAGGCGATTATGGACGCCAAGGCTGGCGGCCTTCAGGAACAGAGCACGCGCGACCTTTCCCCGCAAATCACCGTCGATGCCGCCGTCATGATCCCCGACGACTATGTGCCTGATCTTGACCTTCGCATGGGCCTCTACCGCCGCCTCAACGAACTGGCGACGGTGCAGGAAATCGAGGCCTTTGGTGCGGAAATGATCGACCGTTTCGGCTCGCTGCCAGAAGCAACCCAAAACCTGCTGACGCTCATCCAGATTAAGCTCAACGCCAAGACGGCCCATGTCGCCAAGATCGACGTCGGCCCGCGCGGGGCGCTTGTTGCCTTCTGGAATGACAGCTTCCCGAATGTGCCGGGGCTGCTCGCTTATGTCGGAAAGCTGGGCGAGACCGCGAAGCTGCGGCCCGATATGCGGCTCTCCATCACGCGGGGCTGGAACACGCCTGAGGCGCGGCTGCACGGTGTGCTGCAACTCTCGCGCGGTCTGGCGAAGGTGGCGGGCTGAGGATTCACTAGGTGTTTGTTCCCGTCACCCCCCGCCGCGTCATGCCAGCGCAGGCTGGCGTTTTGCCCACCCCACCAGCGAGACCCCAGCCTCCGCTGGGGTGACGAAAAACTCGAAAGCCCACCCCACCAACCGCCCCCCGCCTGCGTTGGCCTGACGGGCAATGGTCAGGAATATCGCCGACGAAGAAGCGGCTTGGCGAGCACCAGCCCGGCAAAGAAGCCGCCGATATGCGCGGCAATGGCAATGCTGTAGCCCGAAGCCGCACCGGCGACGCCGATCATCCACTGGACGCCGACCCATGCCGCCGCCAGCCAGAGCGCGCGCACCCATTCGGCAGGAATGGGGCCAAAGCTCTTGGTTTCGCTGGTGCTGAAGAGCATGGCATAGGCGCCGAGCACCGCCGAAATTGCGCCGCTCGCGCCGATCATCGGCATCGGTTCCCCCGCATTGACAAGATAGTGCATCCCCGCCGACGCATAAGCGCCCACGACATAGAGGATCACAAGCCCCGAAGCGCCGAGGAAGCGTTCGACGAACTTGCCGCAATACCAGAAGGTCACGAGGTTCATCGTCAGATGCAGAATGTCGCCATGCACCAGCGTCGCCGTAAGCGGCGTCAGATAACGCGGAACGATGTCGAGCGCAGGCACATCAAGCGTGAAGCGCGCAGGCACGAAGCCCGCGAACAGCGCGGCATTTTCCAGCGGAAAGAACAAGGCCTGCAACGCCCAGGCGACAACTGTCAGCCCGGCGATGATGCGTAATGCAGGTCCGGCCGGGCCTGCCTGCACGTCAGATAAACTCGATCTTCGCGATCTGGTAGTATTTATCACCCGACGGAACGGTCACTTCCACATCGTCATCCAGCTTGCGCCCGATAAGCGCCTTGCCGAGCGGCGAGTTGTAAGAGATGCGGCCAGCCTTGGCGTCCGCCTCAACCTGCCCCACAATCTGGTAGCGGATCGGCTTGTCGTCCTCGTCGAGCAGCGTCACCGTCGCGCCAAACATTACGCGGTCGCCCGACAGCGTTTTGGGGTCGATGATCTGCGCACGTGAGAGCTGGTCTTCAATATGCGCGATCGTCGCTTCGATCTGGCCCTGACGCTCCTTTGCGGCATGATATTCGGCATTTTCCGAAAGATCGCCATGCGCGCGCGCTTCTTCGATAGCGTCCACAATCTGCGGACGCTCCTCCTTCAGGCGCTGCAAGTCCTCACCGAGCTTGCGATAGCCCTCTTCGAGCATGGGGACTTTTTCTACCGAAGCCATTTGGCCTGTCCTTTACGTCTCAACGTCAAAACCACTTCCCCGGCGGCCTTATCTGGAAGGCCACCCGCACGTTCATATCTGTCGGGGGATTATAGTGCGTTCTTGGAATGATAGGACTGGAGCGGCCTGACTTCAAGTTTCCTGTCGCCCAGCGCTGCAATCGCCTGCGCGGTTGCAACCGATGCGGCGGCAGTCGTGAAGTAAGGCACCTTGCCCATCAGCGCGGAACGACGGATGTCTTCTGAGTCCTTCAGGCTCTGCCAGCCTTCCGTCGTGTTGAAGATCAGGTCGATTTCACCGTCCTTGATCTTGTCGACAATGTGCGGGCGCCCTTCCGCCACCTTGTTGACGCGCTCAACCATAATGCCCTGTTCGGCAAGGTAATTTGCCGTTCCGCCCGTCGCGCAAACCTGAAAGCCCAGCTTCTGCGCCTGACGCACCGCAGGCAAAATGACCGGCTTGTCGGTATCTTTCACCGAAACGAACAGCTTACCGCCGGACGGCAGACGAACGCCTGCACCAAGCTGCGCTTTGGCAAAGGCCGTCGCAAAATCGCTATCAATTCCCATCACTTCGCCGGTAGACTTCATTTCCGGCGACAAGACCGGATCAACACCAGGGAAACGCGCGAACGGGAAGACGGCTTCCTTGACCGCGATGTAACTGACATCAAGGTCGATGCTCGGCAGGCTCTTGAGCTTTTCTCCCGCCATCACGCGCGCGGCGATCTTGGCGATCGGCGCACCAATGGCCTTGGCAACGAAGGGCACCGTGCGGCTGGCGCGCGGATTGACTTCGATGAGATAGACCGCGCCGTCCTTCACCGCGAACTGCACGTTCATCAGGCCGCGAACTTCCAGCGCGCGCGCCAGAGCCTCGGCCTGACGACGGATTTCATCGACAATGTCGGCAGGCAGGCTGTAGGGCGGCAGCGTGCACGCACTGTCACCCGAATGGACGCCCGCTTCCTCGATATGCTGGAGGATACCCGCCACGACGACATCGTCGCCATCGGCAATTGCATCAACGTCCACTTCGATCGCGTCACGCAGATAGCTGTCGATCAGCACCGGGGAGTCGCCAGAGACGATCACCGCGGTCTGGATGTAGTTTTCAAGCTGCGCCTGCGTATCAACAATTTCCATCGCGCGGCCGCCAAGCACATAGCTGGGGCGCATCAGCACGGGGTAGCCGATGCGCTCGGCCACCGCGATGGCTTCTTCCCGGCTGCGTGCGATGCCATTGGCCGGTTGTTTCAGGCCCAGCTTGTTGACGAGGGCTGCAAAACGCTCCCGATCTTCGGCCAAGTCAATCGCGTCGGGCGAGGTGCCGAGGATCGGGATACCCGCCTCTTCCAGCGCGCGCGCCAGATTGAGCGGCGTCTGCCCGCCAAACTGGACGATAACGCCCTTCAGTTTGCCTTTCTGCTGCTCGACATGGAGAATTTCGAGAACGTCCTCCGCCGTCAGCGGCTCGAAATAAAGGCGGTCAGACGTGTCATAATCGGTCGATACCGTTTCCGGGTTGCAGTTGACCATGATCGTTTCATAGCCCGCATCCTCCAGCGCGAAGCAGGCGTGGCAGCAGCAATAATCAAACTCGATGCCCTGCCCGATGCGGTTCGGGCCACCGCCCAGAATCACAACCTTTTCGCGGTCCGAAGGCTGCGCCTCGCACGCAGGCGCGCCAAAGGTGGGCGCTTCATAGGTCGAATACATATAGGGCGTTTTCGCCTCGAACTCGGCGGCGCAGGTGTCGATGCGCTTGAACACCGGGCGGACGCCCAGCTTGTGGCGCAGCTCGCGCACTTCCTTTTCGGTGACGCCGCCCGTCATCGCTTTCACGGCATCATGGATCAGCCCCGTGCCATGCGCGATGGCGCGGCTCATCCCGCCCTTCAGATGCGCCGATTCCAGAGCCAGATAGGCCAACCGCTTGTCGGAGAAACCCATGGATTTCAGACGGCGCAGACCGTCTGCATCCTGCGGGATGCCGTTTTCGCTCACATCATGCTCAGCCGCGACGATTTCTGCCAGCCGTTCAAGGAACCACGGGTCAAAGCGGGCAACGGCGTTGATCTCTGCAACGGTCATACCTTCGCGCAGCGCCTGTGCCGCAACCAGAAGCCGGTCCGGCGTGGCGCGCGACAGGGCGGAGACGAGCTTGTCTTTCGAGGCATCTTTCAGTTCGTCGACATAGTTGAAGCCCGAAAGGCCCGTTTCCAGACCGCGCAGCGCCTTCTGCATCGATTCATGGATGTTGCGGCCAATCGCCATCACTTCACCGACCGACTTCATCGCGGTGGAGAGCAGCGGCTCGGCGCCCTTGAACTTTTCAAAGGCGAAGCGCGGGATCTTGGTGACGACATAGTCAATCGTCGGCTCGAACGAGGCGGGCGTCGCGCCCGTGATGTCGTTGTCGATCTCGTCGAGCGTATAGCCCACGGCCAGCTTGGCGGCGACCTTGGCAATCGGGAAGCCGGTTGCCTTGGAGGCGAGCGCCGACGAGCGCGAGACGCGCGGGTTCATTTCGATGACGATCAGGCGGCCATCCTTAG
>CALMVA010000007.1 GCA_937873035.1 uncultured Sphingomonadaceae bacterium
GCTGGGGTCTCGAAGGTCCGGCACCACAGAGATACCAGCCTGCGCTGGCATGACGGAACGGAGAAACTCGAACCCCTCTCCAGCGTCACCCCAGCGAAGGCTGGGGTCTCGAAGGCCCGGCACCACAGAGTGCCAGCCTGCGCTGGCATGACGATGGGCGCGGGATGTGAGGATCCGGTGCGGCGGCGTCAGCCCGGAAACAGGCTGCGATACTCCACCTTCACCAGCCGCTTGAGGCCCTTGGGGATGATGATTTCAAGATCATAGCTGCCCTCTGCATAAGGCCCGGCCGTATAAGGCGAGAGACTGATCGCGATGCGGCTATATTTGCCGTAAACCGGCTTGTCGGGCCAGATCTCGCCGTCCTTCATCAAGTCCGGGCAATCGCCGAAAATATCATCCCTGGGGGTCGGCTCACCGCGCCGCACAAGCCGTTCCTTGTCAAGTGCGCGGCAATAAAGCGGCGTCAGCAGCGCCTTTGCGGCTGCCGGGTTGGTGAACAGCCCGGCAAAGCTCACCTTCTTGCCTGCGCGCGTATCCCACAACAGCGCCTCAACAAAACCCAGCCCATGCGCGCCGCCAGTATAGCTGTAGCGCGTGGCTGCCAGTGCGATGAGCCCCGGCAGTTCATTTCGCACCGCCCATTCAGTTGAGCTTTCAAAGGTCGAAGAAGGCGGGCCCATATCAACAGGCGCGTCAAAGAGCGGCGCATAATCCGCATAGGCCTTGGTGCGATCGGTCTGGAGATAGCGGACAAGCGCGGGGTAGCGCGTCATGTCCCTGGGCCAGCTATAGGTGAAACCAGTCACCTTGGCGGGTGCCGCCAGAACGGAGATGGAGATTGTGGAGGCAAGAACCAGCCCGGCGGCAAGAAGATAAGACGTGCGCATGGCAGAGAGGCTAGCCAGCCCGCCCCGCGAAGGCAATTGGCTCAGCCGCTCCGGCTCAGGCGGAAGTTGAGATTGCGTTGCACCCCCGGCCATTCATTGGCGAGGATGGAATAGACGACGGTATCGCGCACGCGGCCATCCATCACATTGTGATTGCGCAACACCCCGTCGCGCTTGGCGCCCAGCCGCTCGATGGCGCGCTGCGATACATGGTTGAAATGGTCGGTGCGCAGCTGGACGCAATTGCAGCCCATCACCCCAAAGGCCTGCGTCAAAAGCAGCAGCTTGGCTTCGGTGTTGATGGGTGTGCGCTGCGCCGATTGCGCATAAAAGGTCGTGCCGATTTCAAGCCGCAACGCCGCCTTGTTCATCCGCATGAAGCGCGTCGCGCCCACAACCCGGCCAGAGGCCGTGTCCACAACCACATAAGGCATGGCGCGGCCAAAAGAGGCTTCCCGCGCGGCATTTTCCAGATAGGCGTCGATCGTCTCTTCTGATGGCACGCCTGTGTAGAACAGCTCCCACAGCCGACCATCGCTGGCCGCCGCCACAATGGCATTGCGGTCAGCGGCCACCATGGGCCGCAGCGTGACGTGCGCGCCGGAAAGCGTCGGCTGGCAGGTCCACGCGTCGGCCATTTCCGCTTCCCCCGGCTAAATTCCGGCGAACGCCATCACATGAGGCTGAACCTCGTGAAAGCCTTCCCAGATCATCTTGAGCGCCACATAGATGATGACGGCAAGGCCAATCCAGGCGATCCAGCGATAACGCTCGATATATTTGGCGATGACATTGGCAGCGACGCCCATCAGCGCGACGGCGAAGATCAGGCCGACAATCAAAATGCCGGGATGCTCGCGCGCGGCACCCGCCACAGCCAGCACATTATCAAGGCTCATCGAAACGTCGGCAATCGCCACCGACCAGGCGGCGGCGGCAAAGCTTTTCGCCGCCGGAATACCCGAATCCTCATCCCCGCTAACTTCCGGGGAGCCCGGCGATTCCGATGCTTCATGCGGGTGCAGATCACGATACATCCGCCAGGCGACCCACAGCAGAAGCAACCCGCCAGCCAGAACAAGGCCAACAATGCCCAGCAGCCAGCTGACCGTGAGCGCAAAGGCAATGCGCAGGACAAGTGCTGCAACAACGCCAATGAAGATCACCTTCTTGCGCTGGTCGGCAGGCAGGCCTGCCGCCAGTGCGCCAACGACAATCGCATTGTCACCGGCCAGAACAAGGTCGATCATCAACACCTGAACAAAGGCGGCAAATGCCGCCGGTTCAGTGATGTTGGAAAAATCGGCGGCAATATGCCCCCAAATGTCGCCAAACCCGCCAAGAGCGGGTGCCGCGGCAGAGGCTGTCGCAAGAGCATCAAACATCAGCATGGCTTACTGGTTCATCGAATCGAAGAAGTCGTCATTGGTCTTGGAATCCTTCATCTTGTCGAGCAGGAATTCCATCGCATCAACCGTGCCCATCTGCATGAGAATACGGCGCAGCACCCACATTTTGGTGAGCTTGCCCTTTTCAACAAGCAGCTCTTCCTTGCGCGTGCCGGACTTGCCGACATCGAGCGCGGGGAAGATGCGCTTATCGGCAACCTTGCGGTCGAGCACGATTTCAGAGTTGCCGGTGCCCTTGAACTCTTCAAAAATGACTTCGTCCATGCGGCTGCCGGTATCGATGAGCGCGGTTGCGATGATCGAGAGCGAGCCGCCTTCCTCGATGTTACGCGCCGCACCGAAGAAACGCTTGGGACGCTGGAGCGCGTTGGCATCAACACCGCCCGTCAGCACCTTGCCCGATGAGGGAACAACGGTGTTGTAGGCGCGACCAAGACGTGTGATCGAGTCGAGCAGAATGACGACGTCCTTCTTGTGCTCGACAAGGCGCTTGGCCTTTTCGATGACCATTTCAGCAACCTGCACATGGCGGCTGGCGGGCTCGTCAAAGGTTGAGCTGATGACTTCACCCTTCACCGACCGCTGCATATCCGTCACTTCTTCCGGGCGTTCGTCAACGAGGAGAACGAGCAGGAAAACTTCGGGATGATTGTCGGTGATCGCCTTGGCGATATTCTGCAACAGCACCGTCTTGCCGGTGCGCGGCGGCGCGACGATCAGCGCGCGCTGGCCCTTGCCCTGCGGCGAGATGATGTCGATGACGCGGGCCGACTTGTCCTTGACCGTGGGGTCGAGCGTATCGAGGTTGAGCCGCTCATCAGGATAAAGCGGCGTCAGATTGTCGAAATTGACGCGGTGGCGGACGACATCAGGATCATCAAAGTTGATGAGCTTGACCGTGGTCAGCGCAAAATAGCGTTCGCCATCCTTGGGACCGCGAATTTCGCCTTCCACGGTATCCCCCGTGCGCAGACCATATTTGCGGACCATGTTGGGCGAGACGTAAATATCGTCGGGCCCGGCGAGATAATTTGATTCCGGCGCGCGCAAAAAGCCAAAGCCGTCTGACAGGACTTCGATCGTGCCTTCGCCGATGATTTCTTCGCCATTTTCAGCCTCGACCTTGAGGATGGCGAACATCAGGTCTTGCTTGCGCAGCGTCGACGCGCCTTCAACCCCCAGTTCTTCCGCCATCTCGACGAGTTCGGCCGGGGTGTTTTTCTTGAGTTGTTTCAAATGCATCATGGATGGAATCCGGTATTCGGGGGTTGGAAAACCGCGGCAGCGTCTGAATTTCTAGAGGTGCTGCGAACAAAGGCGCGAACGGCCAAGCGGTGATGTGGCGGTAAGCCTGCCAAACTCTCAAGTCAAGCCAGGGTCGTATGGGTTAGGCGCAGGAGATGCCAGCCTGCGCTGGCATGACGGGCTGGGGCATGACGGACGGGGGTGTGGCGGGTGGGGGGGTTTTGTCCCGCCGGCCCCCTCTTCGTCACCCCCCCACAAGGCGGGGGCCCCCGTCCGGGGCCCAAGAGGCCCGCCTTCACTGGCATGACGGGTTTGAAGGTTGAATCCAATCTCCCCAACCGTCACCCCAGCGCAGGCTGGGGTCTCTCATGTAGGTATAGCACGGCGGGCGACAAAGCGAGCTTGCCTCAGAAAGGCTTCACGATCGCCATGATGACGATGATCGCCGCTGCCATTCCGGGCACTTCGTTCAGGATGCGCAGCGCCTTGCCCGAAAGCGAACGCTGCCCGGCCTTGAGCTTGCGGGCATAGCCGACCATCCAGCCATGATAGCCCGAAAGACCCAGCACGACCGCAAGTTTCAGGTGGAACCAGCCTTGCGTAAAGGCACCGGTGTCAAGCGCCAGCAACAGCCCGAACAGCCAGACGACCACGATGGACGGTTTGAGGATGATCCGCAGCAGCCGGTCTTCACGATCAACCCAGCGGCGCTCTTCCTCGCTGCCGGGTGCGGCTTCCTGATGATAAACGAAGAAGCGCGGCATCATGAACAAGCCCGCCATCCAGAAGATGACGAAAATGATGTGCCCTGCCTTCACCCAGAGATAGGCACTGCCAAGAAGACCGATCATTGGCCGGATTTATCCTCTGACCTGCGCGACGAGCGCTTCGACGTTCGCAATGGGCGTGTCGGGAAGGATCCCATGGCCCAGATTGAAAACATGGGGGCGATCACGAAAAGCGTCAATGATGTGTGTGACGGCGCGGCTGAGTTCTTCTCCGCCCGCGATGAGCGCAAGCGGATCGAGATTGCCCTGCACCGGCAGGCCGGGCGGCAGGCTGGCATTGGCCCAGACGGGATCGACGGTTTCATCGAGCCCGATGGCATCGGCGCCGACTTCCCGCGCATAGGCCGGAAGCTTTCCGCCCGCACCCTTTGGAAAGCCGATAATCGGCGTATCGGGGTGCCGCGCTTTCAGCCCTTTGATGATCCGCACCGTCGGCGCGATCACCCAGCGCTCGAACTGCGCGGGGCTGAGACTGCCCGACCAGCTGTCGAACAACTGCACGGCATCAACGCCGGCCGTGATCTGATTTGAAAGATAATCCACCGTCGCATCGGCAATCGCATCGATGATGTCGCCGAACGCTTTCGGGTCGCGATAGGCGAAGCGGCGCGTCTCTGCCTGTTCGCGACTACCCTGCCCTGCAACCATATAGGTGGAAACCGTCCAGGGGCTTCCTGCAAAGCCCAGAAAGGTCGTCTGGGGGGCAAGACCTGCCTTGACCTTGCGAACCGTCTCTATGACCGGCGCAAGGCGCTCAGGGGCCTGTGTGAGCGCCGACAGGGCGGTATCGACAAGCTTGGGAGCAAGCCGGGGGCCTTCGCCCGCCTCGAACCAGAGATCCTGCCCCAGCGCATGGGGAATGACGAGAATGTCAGAAAACAGGATCGCGCCATCAAAGCCAAAGCGGCGAATGGGCTGGAGCGTCACGTCTGCTGCGGCATCGCTATCATGCACAAGCTCAAGGAAACCGCCCTTATCGGCCCGCAAAGCCCGATATTCCGGCAGATAGCGCCCGGCCTGACGCATGAGCCACATGGCGGGACGCTCAGGTTTTACACCTTTGAGCGTGTCGAGAAGCGGTTTCGAAATCGGGTTCATGGTGCACACCCCTATTCAATAATATTAGAGTCTGAAAGGATGTAGATGATTGTTGGCGCGCGGGTTGCGGGAATTCTTGGTCGCTTCGGATTCCGCCAACAGCTTGACTCTGTGCGGCCAACGCCCGGCCACAGAGTCGATTTTGCTCGTCCCCATTATCCACAGCACGGGATGACTCCGGGATGCTGTTGGCGGTCTTGTGGACAGAATGAAGACAATGTTGCGGAATTGTGGTGCTTGCAGTCGTCAACGGCTTTCCGCTAGCGCAGTCCACAGGCTTTTCCACAACGGGCGAACCGCGCGTGTCCAAACTGCATCTTCACCTGGTTTCGGACTCGACCGGCGAGACGCTGGAAACCGTTGCCAAGGCAGCTTTGGCGCAGTTCGACGATGTTGAACCCATCCGCCATTATTGGCCCATGGTGCGAACCCCCGGCCATGTCGAGCGGATCATGGGGGAGATTGCGCAGAACCCCGGCCTCGTTCTCTTCACCATCGTCAATGCCGATATTCGCGTGGCGCTTGAAAAACGGTGTTCAGCACTTGGCCTGCCGCACGTGGGGGCGATTGATCCGGTGATGGACGCGCTCTCCAATGTGCTTGGCAAGCCACTAAAGGCACGTCCCGGACTTCAGCATATGCTGGACGATGCCTATTTTGCGCGGGTCGAGGCGATCCAGTTCACTATCGCCCATGATGACGGGCTCAATTGGGAGAATTGGGAAAAGGCCGACATCGTGCTGGCCGGCGTGTCGCGCAGCTCGAAAACGCCGACCTCCATCTATCTCGCCAATCGCGGCTACAAAACCGCGAATATTCCCGTCGTGGTGGAAAGCCCGCCGCCCGATCTTCTTTTCAAGTTGCAGCACCCTCTGGTCGTCGGCCTTGTCACCAATCCTGAGCGTCTGGTGCAGATCCGCCGCAACCGGCTGCTGGCGCTCAATCAGGCGCCCGATACTGATTATGTCGATCAGGATGCCGTCACGCGCGAGGCGGCATTTGCCCGGCGGATGTTTGCCGACAATGACTGGCCCGTGATCGATATGACGCGGCGCTCGATTGAGGAAGCGGCGGCCGCGATCATCAACATCTATACCGAGCGCAAGGGCAAGAAGACGTGAGGCTGGTGCTCGCCTCGCAAAGTGCCGGTCGCCGCAAGATCCTCGCAAATGCGGGGATTGTGCATGACGTCATGACGGCGCTTTGTAACGAAGAGGCAGAAAAAGAGCAACTGCGTGCAGGCGGTGCAGACGCCCGGATGCTCGCTCTCAGCCTTGCCGAAGCCAAGGCGCGCAGCACCTCGCTCGCCTGCCCCGGTGCTTTTGTGCTGGGGTGCGACCAGACACTGGCGCGTGAGGATGGCCTGATGTTCGACAAGGCCCGCTCGATGGAAGAACAGGCACAACATCTGCGCCAGTTGTCCGGGCGGACGCACAGCCTGTTTGCCGCGATGGCGATCGCGCGCGATGGCGAGATCATCTGGCGCGATGCTGAGGAAGCGCGGATGACGATGCGTCCGCTCTCGGATACCTTTATCGCCGATTATCTCGCGGCTGAGGGGGAAAGCCTGTTGTCGGGCGTGGGCGGTTATCGCATCGAAGGGCGTGGCATCCAGCTGTTCGAGAAGATAGAGGGCAGCCACTTCACCATTATCGGCCTGCCGCTTCTTCCGCTGCTCGCCTTTCTCAGAACCGCCGGAGTAATTGCTGGATGAGCCGCCCCCTTCGACAAAGCTCAGGACAGGCCTATGCCGAAGTGATCGGCGACCCGATCAAGCACAGCAAATCGCCGCTCATCCACCGCTTCTGGCTTGAGGCACTCGGCATTGATGCCGATTACCGCGCAACGCACGTGACGCCCGATGCGCTGGCCGCCTATATCGCGAGCCGTCGCGACGATCCCGACTGGCGCGGTTGCAATGTCACGCTGCCGCACAAGTTGGCGGTGATGGATCTGGTGGATGATCCCGGCAATGTCCGTGCGTCGATTGGCGCGATGAACACGATTGCGCGGGATGAGGCGGGCGCGCTTTTTGGCACCAATACGGATGCTGGCGGCTTTTTTGGTCCGCTGGCTGATCTGCCGCTCGCAGGCGCCCCTGCGATTGTCGCGGGCACCGGGGGGGCTGCACACGCCGTGCTCTTCGCCCTGTCGCGCATCGGCATTGGGCCGGTCACGCTGCTCGCGCGCAACCCGCTCAAAGGGGCGGCGCTGCTCGCGCGCTTCGGGTTGAAGGGTGAAGTGAAGCCGCTTGATGCATCACTTCCGCCCGCCGCCCTGCTCGTCAACACGACCTCGCTCGGTATGGCGGGGCAGCCGCCCTTCGCGCCCGATCTCGCGCCATTGCCCGACGATGCGGTCGTCTATGACATTGTCTATGCGCCACTGATGACGCCGCTTCTCGATGCGGCTGACGCACGCGGACTCGATTATGTTGATGGCCTTGAAATGCTCGTTGGTCAGGCGGCGATTGCCTTTGAGATTTTCTTCGGGGCAGAGCCACCGCGCGATCGTGACGAGGACCTGCGGGAGCTGCTGCTCAAATGATAAAAATCGGACTCACAGGCTCGATTGGCATGGGGAAATCGGCCGTCTCGTCAATGTTCCGCAAGCTTGGCGTTCCGATTTTCGATGCCGATGCCGAAGTCCACAAGTTGCAGGGTCCTGGCGGGGCGCTTGTCGAAAAGATCGAGGCGCGCTTTCCCGGCACCACGGGGCCGCGCGGTGTTGACCGGCAGAAGCTGGGCGCAGCCGTGCTTGGCAAGCACGATGAGCTGCGTGCGCTGGAGCATATCGTTCACCCCGCAGTCTATCATGTGCGCCAGCGATTTCTGATGAAGCACCGCTCGCGCCCGCTGGTTGTGCTCGATATTCCACTATTGTTTGAAAAAGGCGGGGCAAATCAGGTGGATGTGACGGTCGTTGTCTCCGCGCCCGCCTTTCTCCAGCGCCGCCGTGTGCTGCGGCGGCCGGGCATGACCGCCGCCAAGCTCAAGCATATCCGCCACCTTCAGGTGCCCGACCATGTGAAGCGCCTAAAGGCGGACTTCGTCATCGAGACCGGCACATCGATGTTGCAGACGCGGGCGGAAGTTCGGCGTCTCGTCGCTTGCCTTCGGACACGAAAGCGCCGATAGTCCTGCCGATGCGTGAAGTCGTTTTTGATACCGAAACGACAGGGCTCAGCGCCGCTTCCGGCGATCGGCTCGTTGAAATCGGATGTGTGGAACTGGTCAACCGGGTTGAGACCGGGCGGACGTTTCACGCCTATTTCAATCCTGAGCGGCCGATGAACCCGGATGCCCAGGCGATCCATGGCCTGTCGGATGCCTTTCTTGCGGACAAGCCGCTGTTTGGCGACCTGATTGAGGATATTCTCGACTTTTTCGAAGATAGCCCACTGGTCGCGCACAACGCGTCGTTCGATTTTTCCTTCCTCAATCATGAGCTGTCACGCCACAATCGGCCGGACATCCCCAATGCGCGGATGATCGATACGCTCGCCTTGTCGCGCTCCAAATTTCCCGGCGCCAAGCACAGCCTTGATGCCTTGTGCACGCGCTTCGGCATTGATCGGTCACACCGTATCAAGCACGGCGCACTGCTCGACGCGCAGCTTTTGTCGCTCGTCTATGTCGAACTGACAGGTGGCCGCCAGATCGGCCTTGGTCTTGCTGATTCGATGATCGACTCCGGCCCGGCGGAGCAAGGGCACAGCATCATTGGCAGTCGCCCCGCGCGCCCCCCGCGCGTCCATGCGGCGTCGGCCGAAGAGCTTGAGCGCCACAAGGCGTTCGTTTCCAAACTCAATGACCCGCTTTGGGACATCGGCAGGGATGAGGAGGGCCTGGCCGCAGCATGAGTTGACGGGAAGGCAAGCCTTCCTACCTTGAGTTGAGATAAGGAGAGAAAATATGGAAATTCGCACTTCAGGACATCGAGTTGAAACGGGTGATGCTCTCCAGACCCACGTCAATGACCGGCTTCAGGCCATAGCGGCCAAATATTTTCAGCGCGCCCATTCCGCCAATGTGACCTTCACCAAGGGGCCGCACGATCATGGCTTTGAGTGTGACATCGTGATGCACGTTGTGAGGGGTGTTGTTCTCAAGGCCTCTGGCCACAGCCCCCATGAGGCGCGGCTCGCGCTTGATGGCGCGGGCGACAAGATCGAAAAGCAGCTGCGCCGCTACAAGCGCCGCCTGCGTGACGATCACACCGGCCCCAACGGCGTTGCTCCGCCGGAAGATAACGCCGCCTACACCGTTTTTGAACCTGCGGCCGAAGAAGAGGTTGCCCCTGGCGACAACCCCGTGGTGATTGCGGAAACGCGCGTGGACGTGCCCGATGCAAGCGTTTCCGATGCGGTGATGATGCTTGATCTGCGCCATACCAATGCGCTTCTGTTCCGCAATGCGGGCACGGGCAATCTCAACATGGTCTATCGCCGTAATGACGGCACGATCGGCTGGGTCGAGCCGCAATAACCTGCGACAATCGACACCAAGCTTGCGAGGACGCGCCTTTCTGCTAAAGGCGCGTCCCAAATTCCCTATGGGCTTCTTTATGACCGAGATTGGTTCTCTCCTCGCTCCCGGCGCAGTTGCCGTGGCGGCGAACATCACATCGTCCAAGGCGCTGTTCCAGCATCTGGGGCAGGCGGCTGAGCGTGAATATGGCCTGTCGGCGGTTGATGTGATCGACCGGCTGACCGAACGTGAGCGCCTTGGCTCGACGGGCTTTGGCGGCGGCGTCGCCATTCCGCACGGCAAGATTGACGGGCTGGATCATGTGGTCGGCCTGTTTGTGCAGCTGGCCCAGCCGGTTGACGTGAAGGCGATTGACGATCTTCCGGTCGATCTCGTCTTCTGCCTCCTGTCACCGCCCGATGCGGGTTCGGAGCACCTCAAGGCACTGGCGCAAGTCAGCCGCTGGCTGCGCGACCGCGCCTTTGTCGCCAAGCTGCGTGGCGCAGGATCGGCAGACGCCATTTACGCCCTGTTCGCGTCCACCACGACGCGCGACGCGGCCTGATATGAAGGGGCGCGGCTGGTGACGCCGCGTCTTGCCACCTCGGTGTATGTCAATGCGCTCGTGCGCCGCGTCAACGCGGCGGGCGGCATGGCGGCTGTCTTGTCCAAAGGCGATGAAACGGCGGGCGCGCTGCTGCTCGCAACGCTTGAAAAGGGCCGGAATATGGGGCTTTGGGAGCGCGCACTGGGCAGTGATGGCGCCTATCGTTGGACGCAAATATCAGTTCAAGATATTGAAAATGAACAGGAAATTTCAGAAATACTGATGCGCAGACGGCGATTCGACCCCGATTTGTGGGTGGTTGAACTGGATATCGCTGACGCTGCACGGTTCGCCGCTGATTTGGACGGTGAACGTTGACTTTGCTGCGCCGCAAAACGAAGGCGACGCCAGTTTGAAATGCGTCGCCGTGCCGCCACCCGCGTTATCTGGGCTTTGGGTGCGAACGCAGACAGGGGAATGAGGCAGCCGCACCGGTATTTGCGCGGCCCGGCATCAGACTTCTGCATATATCGAAGATTGAATGCGTAACACGTTTCTGACCGCCGCCGCTGCGGCGCTGTCGATTACCTCTTTCGGCGCGATGATCGCCATGGGCCCCGCCAAAGCCGTTCTGGCAAGCGAGACGCCCGGCCCCGTCGACTCAAGGCTGCTCCCGCAATCGGTGGTTGAGCAAGCCAAGGCGGAAAGTGCAGACCTTTCCGAAATTCAGATTCCCGAAACCGTTGAAGATGATGCACAGCAGGCGCGCTCGCTTGCGGGGCTCGTCTCCGAACTTTCCGACGTCGCCCTTGCTGATCGCGAGGCCGAATGTCTGGCCACTGCCGTCTATTTCGAAGCCAAGAGCGAAAGCCTGGATGGCCAGCTGGCCGTTGCGCAGACGATCCTCAACCGCACGCGGTCTGGCCGCTTCCCTGAATCGATCTGTGGCGTGGTGTTTCAGCCCGGCCAATTCTCTTTCGTGCGCGGCAACGGCTTCCCGCCGGTGATGCGCCAGAGCCGCTATTGGAAGAACGCCATCGCCATCGCGCACGTCGCGCTTAATGATCTGTGGGATTCCACGGTGGATAACGCGCTCTATTTCCACGCGCGCCGCGTGAGCCCCGGCTGGCGGATGCAGCGGATTGCCGCGGTCGGCAACCACGTCTTCTACCGCTGAGGCGGTTTCGCCTTTCCCTGATGCGGCTTTGGGGTTTCAGAGCGATTTCGAGCGAGGTGGAAACACCGAACGGCTCGGAAATTGCGGAAAACAGACAATCTGGAGCGTGGTTTTGATTCCCTCAAAACCACGCTCTAAACAGTTTGGATGGATACTCCCTCGGAACGTCTGATCGCTGCCGATGTCGTGCGCGGCGTCTCGCGGCTGCTTTACCGGCATGATTATCTGGGTGTGCCAGAAGTGCCGCTGGGCAATGGGCGTCGGGCAGACATCATGGCGCTTGGCCCCAAGGGCGAAGTCATCATCGTCGAAGTGAAAGTGTCGAAAGCCGATCTGCTCGGCGACGGCAAATGGCGCGATTATCTGGAGTATTGCGACCGCTATTTCTGGGCGGTGCCGCAGGGTTTTGATCTTGCAGTGTTTGAGCGGGCCGAGCTGGGGGCCGACCATAGCGGGCTGATCGTTGCCGATCGATATGATGCGGCGATCCTGCGTGAGCCGGTTGAGCGTGGCCTCGCCTCCGCCCGTCGCCGGGCAGAAACGCTGCGCATCGCGCGCATGGCCGCGCGCCGCATGATGGTGATGTCCTCAATCCTCGATGTGGATCTGGGGGAAGGTTGAGACCGCCCGTCCACCAACCCGCCCTTCCCAGCGCAAACGGCGGGGCGGTGGGAAGCCTAGGCCGCCTCAAACCAGTTGACGCCATCCTGCATTGCCACGCGGGCACGGCCATCGGCGAGAAGGCGGTTGAGATGGGCAATCGCCTCACCCGTTGCCAGTTCCCGATTGGCTTCGCTGATCGCGCGGTTGAAGAGCAGCGGGAAGCAGTCGATGGCGCGCAGCGGCGTCTTGCCGATGGCGGCATGAACATCATCCAGGCGCCGGTTATGCTCGTCGCGCAGCGCGATGAGGCGGGTATGCAGGCCCTTGAACGGCTCGCCATGCGCCGGGCAGACCAGCAGATCAGCCGGCAGCACCCGCAGCAGCTTTTCAATCGAGTCGAGCCATTCACCCAGCGGATCGGCATGGGGTTCCGACACATTGACTGACACGTTGGAGCTGATCCGCGGCAAAACCTGATCGCCTGAAACAAGCACGCCTTCGGCCTCGTTCCACAGACAGGCGTGTTCGGGGCTATGGCCAGAGCCGACCACGACGCGCCAGCGGTTTGCGCCGAATTCAAGCAGGTCTTCGTCCTTGATGCGGCGATAGCCCATCGGCATCTTGAAGAGCATCCGCGAGAAGCGGCTCCAGCCCTTGGCGGCGAGCTCTGCCAGAACATCCTCGCCCCAGCCCGCGCTGCGCTGGAGCGCGAGAACCTCATCGGGCACCTCGTCGCGCACATCGGCGGCAAGCATCCGCGCGGTCAGCCATTCGCCGCGCGTCATCCACACCTCGCTGCCGAAGCGTTTGCACAGCCAGCCAGCCAGCCCGATATGGTCCGGGTGCATATGCGTGCCAAAGACGCGCGTCACCGCCACGTCCTTCAGATCACCTTCAAACAGCGCCTTCCATGCGTCGCTGCAACTTTGGAGGAGCATCCCGGAATCGACGACAGCCATGCCGCCATCATCGTCGAGCAGCCAGCTGTTGATATGGCCAAGCGAGCCGGGCATCGGGATGCGCGCCCAGCTGATGCCATTGGCGATACGTTGAATCTGCCCCGCCCCCGGTGCGAAATCGCCCCAAGGGTAAGTCAGCCCCGCGCTGCTTGTCGCCGTGAAACTGTCATCGGCGGTCAGCGATGCATCGGGAGTGTCGATCTCAGACGTCGGACTGTCCGCCAAGTTCGGCCTCTGCATCATGGGCGGCTTCTGCCGCGCGGCTGGCAGCGTCGCGTTCGGCGCGCAGTTCTTCGATCAGCGCGGCGCGGTCCCCTTCAAGGCGCGTGTCTTCCACGGCCTTGATGCCCTTCATCTTGGCAGCCTTGGCAACCGTCGCGTCAAGTTCACGCTGTGAACACAGGCCAAGCGCAACCGGATCCTTCGGGGTGATGTCGGCAATGTTCCAGTGTGTGCGCTCGCGGATCGCCTGAATGGTGTGGCGCGTCGTGCCGATGAGCTTGCCGATCTGCCCGTCAGACAGTTCGGGATGGTTGCGGATGAGCCATGCCACGCCATCGGGCTTGTCCTGACGCTTGGAAACCGGCGTGTAGCGCGGGCCCTTGGTGCGGGTCGGCGCTTCGGGCGCCTTGACCATCACGAGATCGTAATTGGCGTCTGTCTGACCCT
Organism: uncultured Sphingomonadaceae bacterium; assembly: GCA_937873035.1. Taxonomy (GTDB): domain Bacteria; phylum Pseudomonadota; class Alphaproteobacteria; order Sphingomonadales; family Sphingomonadaceae; genus Aquisediminimonas. The sequence continues at coordinate 13,855 of CALMVA010000007.1, forward strand.
TTTCGATTTCGGCCATCGTCAGTTCGCCCGCGCGAACCGGATCGCGGCCCATCAGCTTGGTGCCCGATGTTTCATCGGCAATCGCCTGAACTTCGAGAATGTGCAGGCCGCAGAAGCGGGCAATCTGCTCGAAGGTGAGGGCGGTGTTGTCAACGAGCCATGCAGCAGTGGCATGGGGCATGAGCGGCTGGGCCACGGGGAATCTCCCAAAATAATGAGGGCCGCCCCTTGCGGAGCGGCCGGAACCTTGCCCCCGGTCTAGTCTCGCTTGGGGCCAAGGGCAAGCGTTTCCGTGGAAAAGCGTCACATCACGCCGCTTTTGGGCGCTGATTTCGCCCTCTTTCGTCGTCCCCGCTTTGCCATTAGGTTCGTTCCCGCGTGTGACAAGAAAGGTGCGTAAATGTCCGACGAAGGTTTGTTCATCGGTGTTGGCGGCGGCCAGCGTCAGATCATCAATTTCCGGCGGGCCAACCGCCATGGGCTGATTGCCGGGGCAACGGGAACGGGCAAAACCGTAACGTTGCAGGGCATGGCCGAAGGTTTTTCCAAGGCTGGCGTGCCGGTGTTCGTCTCTGACGTGAAGGGCGATCTTTCGGGCATGGCGATGGCCGGCTCCCCGACCGCCAAGACGCATGAAATCTTCGCGGCGCGCGCGGCGGAAATTGGCGATACCGATTGGGCCTATGCCGATAACCCCGTGCAATTCTGGGATTTGTTTGGCGAGCAGGGCCACCCCATCCGCACGACCGTTTCTGAAATGGGGCCACTGCTCCTCTCGCGGCTGATGGACTTGAACGAAGTGCAGGAAGGCGTGTTGACGATTGCCTTTCATGTGGCGGACAAGGATGGACTGCTGCTGCTCGATCTTGATGATCTCCAGACGATGCTCGTCAGCATTGCCGACCGCGCCGACGAGCTTTCGGTGACTTATGGCAATGTCTCCAAGGCGAGCGTGGGCACGATCCAGCGGTCGCTGCTCCAATTGCGCAGCCAGGGCGGCGACAAGTTTTTTGGCGAACCTGCGCTCGACCTCGATGATTTCCTGTCCGCCGATGAAAAGGGCCGCGGCATCATCAACATTCTTGCTGCCGACAAGCTGATGGCGAGCCCCAAGCTCTATTCCACCTTTCTGCTCTGGCTCTTGTCCGAACTGTTCGAGACGCTGCCCGAAGTCGGCGACCCCGATAAGCCCAAGCTGGTCTTCTTCTTTGATGAAGCGCACCTTCTTTTCAACGACGCGCCCAAGGCGCTTGTCGAGAAGATCGAGCAGGTCGTGCGGCTCATCCGCTCCAAGGGTGTGGGCGTTTATTTCATCACGCAGAACCCGGTCGATATTCCTGAAACGGTGGCGGGCCAATTGTCGAACCGCGTGCAGCACGCACTGCGGGCCTTTACCCCCAAGGATGAAAAGGCAATCAAGTCAGCGGCGGAAACCTTCCGCGCCAACCCCAATGTCGATGTGGCGAAGGCCATTATCGAACTGAAAGTGGGCGAGGCGCTCGTCTCGGTGTTGCAGGCCGATGGCGCGCCGACGCCCGTCGAGCGCACGCTCATCAAGGCGCCCTGCTCCCGCGTCGGTCCGGTGACGGCGCAGGAACGCGCGATCATGATCCAGACCGATGCCGTGGGCAGCAAATATGACGTGCTCATCGATCGCGAATCGGCAGAAGAAATCCTCATCGCCAAACGAACACAGGCTGAAGCGTCGGTGGCGGCGGCCAAGGCGCAGGGTGAGGCAGAAAAGCAGGCGGCACTCGCAGCGAAAGAGCAGGCCAGGCAGGATGCGGTTGCGGCCAAGGAGGCGGCCCGCCTCGCGCGCGAGCAGGAACGTGAAGCCGCCCGGCAGGCGCGTGAGGATGCCAAGCCCAGCTTTGCCGAAAAGATGGTTGAATCCGCCGCGCGTTCGGCAGCAACCTCGGTTGGCCGCAAGATGGCGGGCCAGTTGGGCGGGCAATTGCTGCGCGGGCTTCTGGGCAGCTTGTTCAAATAACGCGCAAGGCCACAGATCAGTCTTGATTTGAAATCCATTCATCTCCATCGACGTATCCAAGAAAAAACGTAGGAGGAGATGAATGGCGGCTGCCCCCGTGCTGCCCGGCGATATTGCCGTGGCCCTGACCGACCCCAAAGCCTATGGCGAATGGCATGGTCTGCATGACAAACTAAGCTGGGCGCGCGCCAATGCGCCGCTCGCAATGGCCCAGGTGGAAGGATATGATCCCTTCTGGGCCGTCACGCGCCATGCCGACATCATGGAGGTGAGCCGCAACAACAAGCGTTTCGCCTCGGCGGAAAAGCAGACCACGCTCACGATGCGCGCGATTGACGATCTCGTCCGCACGCAGACGCCTGACGGGCATCTCATCCGTTCGCTGGTGCAGATGGATGCGCCCGACCATATGAAATACCGTCTGCTGACGCAGAGCTGGTTCATGCCCAAAAACCTGAAGACGGTGGAAGATCGCATCCGCGAAATCGCGCGCGAAACCGTGGATCATATGCTGTCTTTCGATGGCACGTGCGATTTTGCGAAGGATGTGGCGCTTCATTATCCGCTGCGCGTCGTGATGAACATTCTGGGCGTGCCGCGCGAGGATGAGCCGCGAATGTTGCTGCTGACGCAGCAGCTTTTCGGCCCGACCGATCCTGAGCTGAACCGCGCCAAGGCGCAGGTGGATGATCCCATTGAGGGACTCAATATGCTCAAGATGGTGATCGCGGACTTTGAAAACTACTTCAAGGGCCTGACCGAAGATCGCCGCCGCAACCCCAAGGAAGACGTGGCGACGGTGCTGGCCAACGCCACCGTCAATGGCGCGCCGATCCCCGATCGTGAACTCAATGGCTATTACACCATCGTGGCGACGGCGGGGCATGACACAACCTCTGCCTCAACCGCAGGCGCGATGATGGAACTGGCGAAGAACCCCGCGCTGTTCGAGCGGTTCCGTGCGGCGGACACCGAAAAGGCGGGGCTGATTGAAGAGGCGATCCGCTGGACCACCCCGGTGCAGCACTTCATGCGTTCGGCCACCGAGGATTGTGAGCTGGGCGGCCAGAAGATCAGCGCAGGAGACTGGCTGATGCTGTGCTATGCCTCCGGCAATCGCGATGAGGCGGTGTTTGAAAACCCCTTCACCTTCAACCCGGATCGCACGCCCAACAGCCAGATCGCCTTCGGCTTTGGCGGCCATGTGTGCCTTGGCCAGCATCTGGCGCGGCTGGAAATGCGCATCCTGATGGAAGAATTGCTGCCGCGCCTGAAGTCGGTTGAACTGGCGGGAGAGCCGGCGCGCGTCGAGGCGGTGTTTGTCGGCGGGCTGAAGCGTCTGCCGATCCGCTTTACCAAGGCCTGACGAGGAGGACGCGGCGGGTGGCGCCGCCGCACTGCACGCCCAGCTGAAGGGCGGGGCTTCGACAGGCTCAGCCCCAACGGCGTTGATGTGGCAGGGCGACGCGCTCTAGAGTCTGTCCTGATTAGATTGAAGCATAGCCGGAGTTTCTGAGGTAGTTTGC
>CALMVA010000008.1 GCA_937873035.1 uncultured Sphingomonadaceae bacterium
CAATTTCCGACGCGGATCAATGAGGGAAGAGCCGCGTGAAGCATGAAGACATTAAGATGGGGTTCGAGACGAGCGCCATTGCAGCGCAAGCGCCTCAGGCACGAGGATTGCGCGCACGATTTGGGGCATTGCTCGGAAGCGCCCGAACGGCGGTTGCGGACCATCCACTAAGTGCGCGCGAGGCGGTTCATCTTCTGCGCAACTATGAAGAGATGAGCGCGGGATGGTTCTGGGCGTCTGACGCCGATGGATGCCTCACCTACGTGAGTGAACATATCGCTGCACTGTTCGGACGCACCTCAGTTCAGCTGCGCGGGCAGACCATGACCGAGCTGTTCCGGTCATCAGAGGAAGATAGCAAGCGACAGCGCAATCTGCCGTTCGTGATGGCGCGGAAAACGCGGTTCGATGGGCTGGCGGTCCACTGCGTGACGGAGATTGCCGAGGATTGGTGGGAGATCGCCGGTCAGCCGCAAATTGATGCTGAAGGCAATTTCATCGGTTTTGCGGGCTATGGGGTGGATATTACGAGCCAACGCGCGACCGAACAGGAAAACAGCAAGCTCGCCATGTATGATGAGCTGACTGGCCTCGCCAATCGGCGGCGCATGGGCGAGTTGCTGGAAAACGCGCTGGCCGCCGCCAAGGCGCAGCGCAGCGCCTGTTCGGTGATGTTGATCGACCTAGATCGTTTCAAGCAGGTCAACGATACGCTGGGGCATCCGGCAGGGGATGCGTTGCTGAAGCAGGTGGCCGAGCGCCTTGTGCGCGTGGTGGGCAATGCGGAGCGTGTTTGCCGCTTGGGCGGCGATGAATTTCAGATCCTTCTGCCCGGCAAGGAAGATCGCGGCGAGTTGGGGATGCTCGCAAACCAGATAATCACCATGTTGTCACAGCCTTATGCGGTGAACGGGAGCCGTTGCATTATTGGCGCGTCGGTGGGCGTTGCCGTCTATCCCTATGACGGGGCGAACAGCGAGGAAGTGATCCGCAACGCAGACCTCGCGCTCTATGCCGCCAAAGGCAGCGGGCGTGGGCGCTTCCGCTTTTTCGCAAGCGATCTGCTGCAATCGGCTGAAGACCGCCGGGTGCTGGAGCATGACCTGCATGACGCGCTCGACCGCGGCGAGATGGAGCTAAATTATCAGCCCTTTGTTGATGCCACGACCAACACGGTGAAGGGGTGCGAGGCGCTGATCCGCTGGAACCACCCAGATCGTGGCCGCATTTCGCCTGCATTGTTCATTCCCATCGCGGAAGAGGCAAATCTCATTCCAAAACTGGGGGAGTGGGCGTTGCGCCGCGCTTGTGAGGATGCCGCAGGCTGGCCGGGTGAATTGCGTGTTGCCGTAAATGTATCGCCCATTCAGTTCGCCGATGAGGGGTTGCCGACGCTAATTGAAAGCGCGCTCGCCAATTCCGGGCTGGACCCGGAGCGGCTTGAGCTTGAGATCACCGAAAGCGTATTCCTGAATGATGGGCCGCAAACGCATGAGATGTTTGCCGCCCTCAAAGGGCTGGGCGTCCGGCTCTCGCTCGATGATTTCGGAACGGGCTATTCCTCGCTTGGCTATTTGAAGAGCGCGCCGTTCGACAAGATCAAGATCGACCAGAGCTTCGTGCGTGGCGCAACCGAGCCCGGTTCGCGCAACAAGGCGATCATCACCGCTATTGTCGTGCTGGCGCGGGCGCTGGATATGGAGACGACGGCAGAAGGCATCGAATCCATGGATCAGCTGGCGATGATCCGTGAGCTGGAGGTCAGCCATGTGCAGGGCTATGTCTATAGCAAGCCGGTCGACAATGCAGCGTTCCTTGAGCACGTGAGCGGTGCGGACTGGGTGCTGGCTCCGGCGGGGCCTGCGCGTCAGCGGACCCATCGTCATTCCATGTATCGCAGGATCGGCGCCATCCATGAGAACCATTATTATCCCGTGATGCTCCGTAATATTTCCATATCAGGCGCGTTGATCGAAGGTCTGGTGGATGTTCCGCTGGAAACGCAATTCGTGCTCGATCTGGGAGAAGGTCAGCTGGCCGTCGCAACGGTGCGCCGGTCGCGCAAGCATCAGCAGGGCGTGGAGTTTGAGCAAGGACTTGTCGATGATGGCAATGGCGGCTTGTGCACCCGCCACCGCGTATCACCTTACACCATGTCCAGCGCCGGTTTGCCGATGGATGCGATACCTTCAGTTGTTACGCCCATAACAGCCGATGAGAACGGGCTTATGTCGATGCCCACCTTCCGCCATATGAGCGATGCTCGCGGAGGAAAGCCCAAGGCTGCCTAGTCGGTACGGGACGAAAAACAGGCGCGCCTCCACTTGGAAGCGCGCCTGCCCTTCAGCCGTCTGTCAGGGGGAGGGAGCCTTGCCTCTCTGGCAGGGCGGCTCAGGCGGCCTGACGCACCTCTTCGGTTGCGTCCACGAGCGAAGCGACATTGCCTGCCGACACCGGGATGCGGCGGGGCTTCATCGCTTCAGGCACTTCGCGCACCAGTTCGATGGCGAGCAGGCCGTTTTCCAGCCGGGCACCACGGACCTCTACATGGTCAGCCAGTTGGAAGCGGCGTTCAAAGGCGCGCGTGGCGATGCCGCGATGGAGAAAGTGCCGCTCGGCACCATCTATAGTCGCGCTGTCAGCCTTTTTCGCGCTGACGACGAGCAGGTTCTGCTGCGCGGTCAGCTCAACTTCGTGTTCGCCAAAGCCCGCGACCGCAATCGTGATGCGATAGGCGTCTTCGCCCGTGCGCTCGATGTCATAAGGGGGGTAGTTGCCCGCATTGCCATCAGCCTGCGCAAGATTTTCAAGCGAGTCGAACAGGCGGTCAAAACCAACGGTCGAGCGACGATAGGGGGCGAAATCAAAAACAGTCCTCATCTTGAATGTCCTTTCAAAAGCAACATCTTGATGGGGCGAAAGCGCGAGGGGGATGTGCACCTTCGCCCCACCGGACCCGATTGGCATCCGGTAGAACGGAGATGGGGTGGGGAGATCGCGCTTCAAGTATTATGTTAAATTTATTTTCATGCCTGTTCAGGCAGCAGGCACCCAATTGCCATGGAATCCAGGCGGAACACGGTGTGGAATATGGACCACGGCCTGCGGGCTTCCGCTAAAATCCTGAGCCTTCAGGATCACCAGCTCGGTCGTCTCGTTATTGGTGTCCACCACATAGCCCATCAGCCAGCCATCATCTTCCGCTGTGCCGCCAGCGCGGGGAACGAAGACAAACTCGCCGGGTATGCGCCCGGAGCCAAAATCATGCACTTCACGCGTCCGAGCTTCCAGATCATGCTTGTAGAGCTTGGTGTTGCTGGCAAAGGCCGGGTCGCGCTCTGACGGCAGGGCCATGGCATAGGCGTAGCGATAGGGCTTGCCGATCAGCGTTTCGTTGGGGCGGGGGAATTCCTGATTATCGTTGTCGATCACCTCGCGTGCGATGTGGCGTGTCGCGGGGTCAATCGTCCAGCGTTCCAGCGGCGTCCGGTGCGAGTCCGGGCCTTGCGTGCTTTCCGCAAACATCGTCTCGTGGACGGCTGCGTCAAAGATCACCTTTCCGTCCGCCGTTTCATAGGCGTTGGCCGGGTGGAAGACATAGCAGGGCGCAACTTCGCACCAGATGATGTCTGCGTTCGTCCCGTCCTTGGGCAAAAGCCCGATACGTGCCTTGTGGTCAGGGTTCCACGCATAGGGGAAGGGAAAACCGCCGAGCAGCTTCTTCATCGAGAAGGTGACCGGCAGGTCGAGAATGATGACGTAGTTTTTGGTAATCATGCAGTCATGGATTGAAGGGCCATCCTGCACGCGGATCGGCTCTTCACGGCGGACCTTGCCGTCCCTGTCGACGACGACGTGGCGAATTGTCGTGAGATCGGTGCCTTCATAGCAGATGGCGTGCATTTCGCCGCTATCAGGATCGAGGTGCGGGTGCGCCGAAAAGCTGCCTTTGAGCGTGCCGCCAAAGGGGTCATGCGCTATGGTTTCCAGCTCGTCGGTGATCCGCACGGGATAGCTGCCTGCCTCCACCAGCGCCCATGTGACGCCCGCATGGCCAAGGACATTGGTGTTGACCGTGTCGCTACGTCCGTTGCGCGGGCCGGGCGCCGGGGGCAGACCGAGCGCGGTGGTAACAGCCGTGCTCTTGATCCAGCGATTGCGATACCATTCGGCATGACCGCCCTTCAGCTTTACGCCATGCACCATGCCGTCGCCGGTAAACCAGTGATAGCTCGCCGGATTGGGCGGCGTGACGGGGTTCGGGCCGATGCGGACATAGCGTCCATCAAGGTCGGCGGGGATTTCGCCGGTCACCTTCAGGTCGGTAATCGTCTTTTCAGCATCCATCGGCGTGTGAATTCCGGTGAGAAAAGGGTGAGGGGTCTCCGATGCGGTCATGCGGCTGCGATTGAACTCGGCCACTTTCATCACGCCCTTGGTCACGACTGACCGGATCGCATTTTCAACTGCACTTGCCATCGTCTTCTCCTCTTGAGTCTTGCAGAACGACTCGCTTTATGTTTACAGCGATAACATGAAGAATGATGGTAACAGTGTCAACATGGCAGTCGTGCAGCGCGGCTATCACCATGGAGATCTGCGCGCGGCGCTGGTTTCTGCCGGGCTTGAGTTGCTGAAAGATCGTAGCGTTGATGATCTCTCATTGCGGGAAGTTGCCCGCACGGTCGGCGTGAGCGCGACCGCCGTTTATCGGCACTTTCCTGACAAGCAGGCGCTGCTTTATGCCTTGTGCGAACAGGGTGCCGCCCAACTCGCCCATGCCCAGCAAGAGGCGATGGCGGCGGCGGGGGACGGCAAATCCGGGTTTGATGAGACCGGCAGGGCCTATGTCCGCTTTGCGGTCGCCAACCCCGCGCTGTTCCGTCTGATGATGACCACGCGACCGCCCGGTGGCTTGCTCGATGCAGATGAAGGCGCCGTAAACGCCGCGATGCGGCTGTTGCGCCAGAATATCGCCAGCCTGTTGCCGCCGGGTGCAACCGATGATGAGTTGCGTATGGCGACGATCAAGTCATGGGCGCTGGTGCACGGCCTCGCCATGCTGATGCTCGACGGGCAGGTGCCCGCCGATGAACGGATCATTGATGCGTTGACGCGGCCCTTTGCGGGGGAGTGCTGAGTGCGTTATTCAGCCCAGTGAATAGCCGGCGCTGCGGACGGTGCGGATAAGGTCTGCACCGCCGGTTTTGTTGAGTGCCGCGCGCAGGCGCTTCACCTGCACATCAACAGTGCGTTCCTCAATGTCGCTGTCATGACCCCAAACGCCGTTCACCAGTTGCGCGCGTGACAGAACACGGCCCGGCCGTTCCATGAAGTGCTGGAGCAGGCGAAACTCGGTTGGCCCCAGCGGTATTTCCGTGCCGCCACGCCGCACCCGGTGCGCGATGGGATCAAGTTCCAGATCATCGACCCGCAGCGTTTTTCCCGCCAGTGCGGGTCTTGATCGGCGCATGACGGCGGTCAGCCGCGCAACAAGCTCACGCGGAGAAAAGGGCTTGGTCATGTAATCATCAGCGCCGGTTTCAAGCCCGCGAATACGGTCTTCCTCTTCGCCGCGCGCGGTGAGCATGATGATGGGGATGCTGGCCAGTTCAGGGTTGCGCCGCAGGCGGCGGCACACTTCGATACCCGAAATCTGCTCCAGCATCCAATCAAGGATGATCGCATCAGGCGGCGTTTCGGTGGCGAGCAGCAGGGCCTCTTCGCCGTCGCCCGTTTTCTCGATTTGATACCCTTCGGCTTCGAAATGCCAGACGAGAAGCTCGGCAAGCGCCGGATCATCCTCGACGATCAAAAGGCGTGGTTGCATTATCCCATGTGCTCCGGTGGACGGGGAAGGTCGCGGTCCCAGTGATATTCACCGGTGGCTGCGTAATAGACGAGTTCTGCGACATTGGTGGCGTGGTCGCCAATCCGCTCGATGTTGCGCGCGACGAACAGAAGCTGTGATGCGGAGCTGATCGTCGCCGGATTTTCCATCATATGGCTGACGAGATTGCGGAAGATGCTGTTGTGAAACTGATCCACCTTTTCATCGCGCACCACGACTTCGACAGCCAGGTTCACGTCACGCGCGGCATAGGCGTTGAGCACGTCGCGCACCATGGACTGCGCGATCTCGGCCATCGCGGGAATGAGCGTCAGCGGCTCGATCTTCATGCGGCCTTCCACCTCGCCAACGCGCTTGGCGATGTTTTTTGCATAGTCGCCAATACGTTCGAGAAGCCCGGAAATCTTGAGCGCGGCAATCACATCACGCAGATCGTCCGCCATGGGCGCGCGCAGGGCGATAATGCGCACCGCCAGCCGGTCCACTTCCACCTCCAGCGCGTCGATCCGCTTGTCGCCCGCGATGACCGCTGCCGCCTTGTCATGATCGTGCTTCACCAGCGCATCGACCGAGCTGGCGACGGCGACCTCCGCCAGCCCGCCCATTTCGGCAATCAGGCCGCGCAGGGCGCCGATTTCATCGTCAAAGGCCTTGACCGTATGTTCAACCATCTGTGAGGCTCCTTAGCCGTAGCGACCGGTGATATAGTCCTTGGTGCGCTCTTCGCGCGGGTTGGTGAAAATGTCCGACGTCGGGCCATATTCAACCATGGTGCCAAGGTGGAAAAATGCTGTCCGCTGCGAAACGCGGGCCGCCTGTTGCATCGAGTGCGTGACGATGACGATGGCATAGCGACCCCGCAGATCGTCAATCAGCTCTTCGATGCGGGCTGTGGCAATAGGGTCCAGTGCGGAGCAAGGCTCGTCCATCAGGATCACTTCAGGGCTGACGGCAATGGCGCGCGCGATGCACAGGCGCTGCTGCTGTCCGCCCGAAAGCGCGGTGCCAGCGTCGGACAGGCGGTCCTTCACCTCATCCCAAAGACCGGCACGGCGTAGCGATGTTTCCACGATAGCGTCCATATCGGCCTTGCTTGCCGCATGACCATGGATGCGCGGGCCATAGGCCACGTTTTCGTAGATCGATTTGGGGAAAGGGTTCGGCTTTTGAAAGACCATGCCAACGCGCGCGCGCAGCTGCACCACGTCCATGCCATTACCATAAATATCTTCGCCATCGAGCGTGATCCGGCCTTCGACACGGCAACTGGGGATGGTGTCGTTCATGCGGTTGAGCGTGCGCAGGAAGGTCGATTTGCCGCAGCCAGACGGGCCGATAAAGGCCGTTACATGGTCTGTGGCAATGTCGATCGAGACATTGTTGATTGCCTGCTTCGCGCCGTAAAAGACGCTCACATCGCGGGCGGAAATCTTCAGATTATCGGTTGGCATGGTTCACCAGCGGGTTTCAAACTTGTTGCGGAAGTAAATGGCGACGCCATTCATCGTGAGGAGGAAGACGAGTAGAACGATGATCGCGGCCGATGTGTTCTGAACAAAGGCACGGTCCACTTCGTCAGACCAGAGAAAGATCTGCATCGGCAGGACGCTTGACGGGTCGGTGAAGCCGGCGGGCGGCGTGGAAACGAAAGCGCGCATCCCGATCATCAGCAGCGGGGCAGTTTCCCCCAGCGCACGGGCCATGCCAATGATCGCACCCGTAAGGATGCCGGGCAGCGCGAGCGGCAACACATGGTGGAACACGGTTTGCACCTTGCTGGCACCCACCGCGAGCGCCGCGTCGCGGATGGAGGGCGGCACGGCCTTAATGGCGTTGCGCCCGGCAATGACGATAACGGGCATCGTCATGAGCGCCAGCGTCATCCCGCCGACCATGGGGGATGAGCGGGGCAGGTGGAAGATGTTGATGAACACCGCCAGACCCAGCAGGCCGAAGATGATGGAGGGAACAGCGGCCAGATTGTTGATCGACACCTCGACCAGGTCAACCCAGCGGTTTTTGGGCGCGAATTCTTCAAGATAAACCGCTGCCAGAACCCCCATCGGCAAGGCCAGCGTGATCGTGACGATCATGGTGAGGAGCGAGCCTTTGACCGCACCCCAAACGCCTGCCGTGCTCGCCTCGGTTGAATCCGATCCGCTCAGAAAGGCCAGATCAAGTCCGCCCAGCCCCTTCGACAGCATCGAGACGAGCAGAAAGGCGAGGAACGCCATCGACAAGAGAATGGCGGCAAGGCCAATCGCCTTGAAACGGCGTTCTGCTCCATAGCGCGCCGCAAGGCGCTTGTTCGCTGCTGGCGACTTCCAGTCTATGCCTGTCTTACTCATATGCTTCCCGGAAACGCTTCACGACACGCAGCGCGATGATGTTGAGGGCAAGGGTAACGATGAACAGCACCAGCCCCAGCGCAAAGGCTGAGAGCGTCTTGGGGCTGTCAAATTCCTGATCGCCGGTCAGCAGTTGCACAATCTGGAAGGTGACTGTGGTCATGCTGGCAAACGGGTTGGCAGAAAGATTGGCCGATGCACCTGCTGCCATAACGACGATCATCGTTTCGCCAATGGCGCGGCTGATGGCGAGCATCACGCCTGCGACGATGCCCGGCAATGCGGCGGGGATCAGGACTTTGCGTATCGTTTCAGAGGTGGTGGCACCCATCGCGAGTGATCCATCGCGCATGGCCTGCGGCACAGCCGCGATGCTGTCGTCCGCCATCGACGAGACAAACGGAATAATCATCACCCCCATGACAAGACCGGCGGCAAGCGCGCTTTCGGTTGACGGGTTTTGGATGCCGATGAGGGTCGCGAAATCGCGGATCATCGGCGCTACCGTTAACGCAGCGAAATAGCCGTAAACAACGGTGGGGATGCCTGCGAGCAGTTCCAGCAGCGGCTTCATCCAGCGGCGCACCCGTGCTGTCGCATATTGGGTGAGGTAGATCGCGCTCATCATGCCCAGCGGAATGGCGACGATCATCGCAATGATCGCGCCGATGAAGATTGTGCCCCAAAAGATCGGAACCGCGCCAAAGCTGCCATTGGCCGGGCTCCAGTGAAGGCCGAAGAGAAAGCTGACGGGGGTGACCGAGCGGAAGAACAGCCCGGTTTCATAAAGAAGCGAGCCGATGATGCCGATCGTGGTCAGGATCGCCAGAAGCGAGGCGGCGAGCAAAGCGAATTGCACCACGCGTTCCACCCGCGTTCGGGCAGCAAAGCCAGCCGTGATGCGGGTAAAGGCAAAGGCGCCACCTGCAAAGCCAAGCAAAATGGCGAGCGTTGCTCCCATCATGCCGAAGCGGGCGCTGGCGGCGCGGATCGGCTGGATGAGCTTTTGAGCCTCCGGGTTGAATACGGGCGCTTCAGGATCGCGCGCGAGATTATATGCCTCGCTCAAGATCGCATTGCGCTCCATGTCCATCGCGGGCAGCGAAGCGGCTGCTGGATCGGCGAGCACCGCTGAATGGATCATGCCGGGTGAAACCGCGTTCCAGCCGATGACGCCGATAAGCGCAGGCACAGCGACCCATAGCGCGACATACCAGCCGTGATGGCCGGGGAGCGAATGAAGCGCCCCCCGACGCGTGTTGAGCCGTTGCGCCTTGGCCTTGGCGACCATCCAGCCAATGAGGCTGAAACCGCCGATCAGAATCAAAAGAGTGGTCGCCGACATACGAGGCTCACTTACTTAAGTTGCGATGCGTCCATCAGCTTCATCGAAGAGGCGATGTCGGCATTGGCCTTGCGCACATCCTCTGGCGATATGACCATGCCTTTCTTCTTGAGATAGCCTTCAGGCCCCCAGGCGTTCGCAAACTCGGCTGCAAACTCCTTGATGCCGCGAATGGCCTTCAGATGGGCCGCCTTGATGTAGATGTAGAGCGGGCGGGCACCGGGGTAGCTGAAGTCAGATACCGACTGATAGGTGGGCACGATGCCGCTCATCGGGATGCCTTTCAGTTTGTCGGCATTTCCCTCAAGGAACGAGAAACCGAAAATGCCAATGGCCTTTTCGTTGGCTTCGATCTTCTGGACGAGCAGATTGTCGTTCTCGCCGCCATCGACATAGGCGCCATCTTCACGGATCTTGGTGCAGATGTCCTTGTGCTTGTCCTTGTCGCTGTCCTTCAGCGCCTTCATCGCCGGGTCGGTGTCGCAACCCTTGGTGAGGATGAGTTCGGCAAGCGCGTCACGCGTGCCCGATGTGCTCGGCGGGCCATAGACGCTGATTGGAATGGCCGGGAGCGAAGGGTTTACATCCGCCCAGGTCTTTGCGGTATTGGGTTTGCCGAACGGGTTGGCGGCCAGCGCCTTGTAAACGTCAACTGGCTCAAGCTTCATGCCGGGGCCACGGTTGCTCTCTGCAAACGCGATGCCATCAAGGCCCACCTGAATTTCAACGATGTCTTTCACGCCATTCTTGGCGCAATCTTCATATTCCGACTTCTTCATGCGCCGCGAGGCGTTTTCAATGTCGGGGAATTGCGTGCCGACGCCTGCACAGAACAGCTTCATGCCCGCACCCGTGCCAGTCGATTCGATAACGGGCGATTTGATGCCAGCTGATTTGGTGACCGATTCGGCAACAGCGGTTGCGAACGGATAGACGGTGGATGAGCCAACGATACGCACGAAATCGCGCGAATCAGCGGCGCCGGAGCCCGCCCCGCCACAGGCAGAAAGCGCGACGGCGGAAACAGCGAGCGCGGCAGAAACTTTGAAAGAACGCATTGTCGTTTGATCCCTCAATTCGAGATGCCGCCGCAAATATGAAAGTGGCGTGACACTTTGATGACATTCATTTTGAAAGCGCGGGAAGGACCATCGAAGCCACCGTGCCTTCACCAAGGCGGCTGGTAATGTCGAACCGCCCCCTGTGGCGTTCAACGATATGTTTTACGATAGAAAGGCCAAGCCCTGTGCCGCCAACCTGATGGCTGCGGCCTGCATCCGCGCGATAAAATCGCTCGGTGAGGCGGGGGAGATGCTCTGGCGCGATACCTTCTCCATTGTCCTTCACGCACAGCGAGAGCCAGCCCGAATCGGTTGGTGTGATGATGATCGCCACCTTGATGTCGGGCGTGCCATATTTGATCGCATTGTCGATGAGATTGCGGAGCACCTGCGCCAATTGCCCCCTGTCGCCCGCGACCATCGCTGATGAAAAGCTGGACACGACCTCCACCGACGCGCGATGCGCCACCTCTCCGGCGGCCTCCCTGGCGAGGGCAATCAGATCAACCGGCGTGCGCGGCGCTTCATGCTTCACCGCTTCAATGCGCGAGAGCGACATCAGGTCTTCCACCAGCGCCTGCATCCGTGCCGCCTCGTTCTTGATGATGGCAAGAAAGCGATCGCGCGTGGCAGGGTCACACCCCGCCTTGGTGTCGGACAGTGTTTCGGCATAGCCGATGATCGTGGCGAGCGGCGTGCGCAGCTCGTGACTTGCATTGGCGACGAAATCGGCGTGCGCACGTGCCACGCTGGCGGAAGCGGACAAATCTTCAAGCGTTACGAAGCGCGTTCCATCGGCCAGCGCATGGCTTGTCAGCCCCCAGATGCTGCCGGAGACAGACAGACCGCTCACGCGGACATGGCCACCTTCGCTGGTGCGCAAAATGGCAAGCGCATCGGGATCGCGCAGCGCCAGCCGCACATCCTGCCCTTCGATATGTGCGCCCAGCAGCGTCAGCGCCGCCGGGTTTGCAAAAACGATACGGTCACCGCGCACGAGCAAGGATGGCGTATCGAGCAGGCCCAGAAGTTCGGTTGTTGCGGGCGCTATGTGGATGGAACGCATCGTCGGCCCCTATCGTGGGAGTGTGACAGTTCCGTGCAACTCATCCGTTCAACCAGCGGCAGTCATTTTTTGCAGCATTTCGCCCATTTTCTGGTGCAGCATATTCACCGCTTTCAGCGGGCGCACCATCACCTTGAAGTTGGTGATAAGGCCATCATCATTCCACGAGATCATGTCGATACCATCCACCTTGATGCCATCTATCTCTGCGTTGAACTCAAGGATCAGGCTGTTCTTGCCTTCCCATTCGCCCACATAATGAAAGCCGGTATCACCAAATACCTGGCCTGCGCTTGCGAGATATTTGAGCGTGATCGGCTTGCCACGCTGGGGCGTGTGGACCACCGGGCTTTCAAACACAGCGTCGTCATGCAGCAGCGCACCCAGCACATTTTCATCGCCGGACAGGGCGACCTGGTGCCATTTCTTCGACATTTCGGATGGTGTCATGTTCAATATCCCAATGAAAGATTCACGGCAGACGAAAGCGGTTCGCCTGCGTGATAACGGTTGAGGTTTTCGAGAAATCTTTGCGCCGCGCGCACAAAGGCCTTGTTCTGCGCGCGGCCCGACAGGTGCATGGTCACGTGCGCGTTGGGCAAATCCCACAATATGTTTTCAGGTGGCAATGGCTCGGTAGTTGTTACGTCCAGAAAAGCTTCTGCGATGCGCCCTTCCTGAAGAGCGGCGACCAGCGCAGGCTCATCAATCACTGATCCGCGCGCGATGTTCAGGATGCGGGCCTTGGGTTTCATCGCGGCCAGTTCTGCTTCGCCGATCAACCCCTTGGTTTCCGGCGTCGCGGGAACGGCAAGAATAATCCAGTCAAATTCGCCAAGCCGCGCACGCCAGTCATCTGGCCCAAGCACGCCGGGGCCGGGCGAGCGACGCACGACGCTCACATCCACGCCAAAGGCCCTCAGCCGCTCCTCGATCAGCTTGCCGATGGCACCATAGCCGAGCAGCAGCGCCTTTGATCCGAACAACTCAACCTTGCCGGGGCTGTCGAGCAGCCATTCGTGACGATCCTGCGCCTGAACGACCGCGCGATAGCCTTTGGCCATCGTCAGCATCCCCATCACGACATATTCGGCAATGGTTATGGCGTTGATGCCCGCGCCATTGGTTATCGTCACACCGCGTGCGCGCAACAGATCAAGGTCCAGATGGTCCAGCCCGGCAAAAATGGAATTAAGCCATTTGAGCTTGCCTGCGCGCCGGATTGCCTCAAGCATCGGCGGCTTGTGCTCCATGTCGAACCAGCCAATCTCCGCCTCCGGGGCCAGCGTGTGCATTTCTTCTACTGAAGAATAGAAGCGCGCATCGAGCCAATCAGGCAGGCGGTCTGCCATCAGTGGCTTGAGGAGCCCCGAAAGGACGGCAACGGTCAAATCCACTCTCCCCGGCCGCTCCATGATTCGGCCTTTTCTAGATGTCGAGCTTCCAATCCCACCCCAAGGGGTCGCCGTCCATCACTTCCACGCCCTTGGCGATCAATTCGTCACGAATGGCGTCAGAGGCGGCGAAGTCCTTGTTCGCGCGCGCTTCCTTACGGGCGGCCAGCGCCGCTTCGATTTCGGCTTCGGTGATGGCCGCGGCCTTGGGGCGCACGCGCAGGTCGGCGCGTTGAAGCTTGCCCAAGTTCAATCCCAGCACGGTATCCATGCGGACAACCGCCGTCACAACACATTCCGGCGCGGTTCCTTTCAGGCTCAGTGCCTCGTCGAGAATGGTGAGGGCGTCGGCGGTGTTGAGATCAGCAGAAACCGCGGCTTCGAACCGTCCGACCAACGCATTGGTGACGCGCTCACGCTCCCAGCTGTCGCCGGGAACATCGCGCGCGGGCATACGCTCTGCCAGGCGGTCAGCCCATTTGCGATAGGCCATCACGAGCCGCTTGAGCCGCGTGGTCGCTGCGGCCAGAATGTCCCAGCTGAACTCCAGCTCGCTCCGGTAATGCGCCTGCAAGCACATCAGGCGATAGGCGAGCGGGTGGAAGCCCTTGTCGATGAGCAACTGGATGCGCAGGAACTCGCCCGAAGATTTTGACATCTTTCCAGAGCGTTCGACGAGAAAGTTGTTATGCATCCACATCCGCGCGCCAGAATTGTCGGTGCATGAAAGGCTGCCGCAGCCGGTAATGGCCTGGTTCTGGGCAATCTCATTGGGGTGGTGGATCTCGCGATGGTCGATGCCGCCGGTGTGGATGTCGAAGGGCA
>CALMVA010000009.1 GCA_937873035.1 uncultured Sphingomonadaceae bacterium
TCGTCAGGCTCATAACCTGAAGGTCGTAGGTTCAAATCCTACTCCCGCAACCAAAGCCAAATCAGCCGCCCCGTAACGGGCGGCTTTTTTATTATCTGAAGTCCGCGCTGGCCTGTCGCTTGCCCCACTGCTGGACGACGGGCTAGGCTTCTCCCGAATATCGCGATTGCACAAGCCGTCGCTGGAACAGGGAGACCATAATGCCTGTGAACCGCAGACATTTCATCGCGGGCGTTGCCGCGACCGCAGCGACGTTGCCAGTCCATGCCCGGCGAACGATGCCAAAGGACAAGTTGAAGACCGGCATCATTGGCGTCGGGATGCGGGGACAGGTTCATCTTGAGGAATTGCTGCGCCGCATGGATGTGGAGGTTGCGGCGATCTGCGACATCGACCCGTTCATGATCGACCGCGCGCTTGCCACGATCAGCGCGGCGGGCAAGCGCAAGCCGCGCGTCTATAGCGGCAGCCCCGATGCGTGGCGCGAGATGCTCGTCCGCGACAAGCTCGATGCTGTTTTCATCGTCACGCCATGGGAGTTGCACGCGCCGCAGGCCATCGCTGCGATGGAGGCGAAGGTCGCGGTGGCGTGCGAAGTTGTTGCCGGGCTTTCGATGGATGACCATTGGGAGGTGCTCCGCACGCAGCTCCGTACCGGTACGCCTTATATGCTGCTCGAAAATGTCTGTTATCGCCGCGATGTGCTCGCGGCGCTCAACATGACGCGTCAGGGGCTGTTCGGCGAGATCGTCCACCTCGAAGGCGGCTATCAGCATGATCTGCGTGCCGTAAAGTTTAATGCCGGTGTGCCGGGCGAGGCCTATGGTGGCGGCGTTGAGTTTGGCGGGAAGGGGTGGTCCGAGGCGCGCTGGCGCACCGACCATTCGGTGACCCGCAATGGCGACCTCTATCCCAGCCATGGCATTGGCCCGTGCGCGATGCTGGCCAATATCAACCGCGGCAACCGCTTTGAGCGGATTACGAGCTATGCCAGCAAGGCACGCGGGCTGGCGGCTTATGTCGATGCCAAGGCACCGCCAGCGCATCCAAGCCGGGCGGCCAAATTCAAGCTGGGTGATGTCGTCCAGACGCAGATTGCCTGCGCCAATGGTGAGACCATTTTGCTCTCCCATGACACGTCGCTGCCGCGCCCCTATTCGCTCGGCTTTCGCGTTCAGGGGACGAAAGGCCTGTGGATGGACGTCAACAAGTCGATCTATATCGAAGGCGAGACCAAGACGCCCCATGTCTGGGAAGCCGCACAGCCCTGGCTCGACAAATATGACCATCCGCTGTGGAAGCGATATGGCCCCAAAACCGGGCAATCGGGGCATGGCGGCATGGACTTCTTCGTCGTGAACGCTTTTGTGGAAGCCTTGCGGAGCGGCGCACCCATGCCCATCGACATCTTCGATGCGGTTGCGTGGAGCGCGATCACGCCGCTCAGCGAGCTGTCGATTGCGCAGGGCAACCGCACGCTCGACTTCCCTGACTTCACGGCAGGCGCATGGGCAACCCGCGCGCCGATCTTCGCGCTCGATGATCGCTATTGAGCGCGAATGACTGATATTCGACTCTATGACGCTTCGGATTTCGAGGGCGTGCGGGCCTTGTGGGAAGAGGCCTTCCCCAATGACCCGCCCTGGAACCGCGCCGAGCTGGCGATCCCTGAAAAGCTGAAGGTTCAGCCGGAGCTGTTTTTGGTGGCGGAGACCGGCGGCAACGTCATCGGCACAGCCATGGCGGGCTATGATGGCCATAGGGGCTGGCTCTACACGATTGCGGTTGCCCCGGTGCATCAACGCGCGGGCGTCGGCTCAAGGCTGCTTGTTGCGGCGGAAGAGAAGCTCGCTTCGCTTGGATGCGGCAAGATCAACCTGCAGATCCGCGCCGGAAATGAGGCGGTGACGCAGTTCTACGCCAGGCACGGCTATCTGGTGGAAGAGCGGGTGAGCATGGGGAAGCGGACGCGAACAGTATAGGTCGGGCGTCCATTTACCCTCGCAGCAAGGCCGTCAGCATTGTATCCAGTGCTTGCAGGAAGCGGGAGCGGTCTTCGCGCGAGAAGGGCTTGGGGCCGCCAATGCCTTCGCCCAGCCCGGCACGCAGATCGGCCATGATGGCGCGGGTGGCAACGGCGTTGCCGATGGAGTTGCCGTCAAAGGGCTTGCCATTTGCCGCAACGACGCGGGCGCCCGCCTTGAGGCAGCGATCCGCGAGCAGAATGTCGTTGGTGACGACAAGACTGCGCGCATCGGCCTCATCGGCAATCCAGTCATCGGCGGCATCGAACCCGTCATGCACCACGTGGCGCGCGACGAGCGGGTGCTCCGGGATGCGGAAGCGGCTGTTGCTCACCATCACCACCGGCACGTTCAGGCGGAAGGCGACCTTGTAGATCTCTTCCTTGACGGGGCAGGCATCCGCATCAACGAGGATGCGGACGCTCAACGGCGGCCTTTCGGCTTTCCGCGATAGGGGCGCGGGGCATGATCGTCACGCGGAGGGCTATGGCCACGCGGTGCGCCCTGACCACGCGGTGCATGGTCACGGCGGGGCGGCGGGCCCTTACGGCGGTTTTCGCGTGCGGCCTCGCGCGGGTTGCCGTTGAATGGCTCGATCACCACACCGTCATCATCGTCGCTCGCGGTGCGCTTGAGCGCATCGGCAAAGCGGCTGGCGATGCCGCGCGGAATATCGAACAGCGTTTCGTTCGCGGCGATCTTGATCGCGCCGACCTCATTCTTGGTGATGTGGCCGCGACGGCAGAGCAGCGGCAAAATCCAGCGCGGATCGGCATTGTGACGCCGCCCGATATTGAGGCGGAACCAAACCGTGTCATCAAAGCCCTGACGCTTGTGCTGTTCACGCACGGGGCGGGCATCGACATCCAGCATTTCCTCAAGCGAGGGCATTTTGGTGCGGTGCGCCTGAACGAGTGCGACCGCGATCGCATCGGGGCTCATTGCCTTCTGGATGCGCTTGGCGACCGCAATATCCTCATCATCCGCCTCAACGGGCTGGGTGAGCGCCTCGATCAGCCGATCACGATCATTGCGGCGGATTTCTTCGGGCGTCGGCACCTGACGCCATTCGGCATCGATCTTCGCGCCACGCAGCATCATCTCGACGCGGCGGCGGCGCGGATAGGGGACGAGCAAAACGGCGGTGCCCTTTTTGCCCGCACGACCCGTGCGGCCCGAACGGTGCTGGAGGGCTTCTGCATCGCGCGGCAGCTCGACATGGATCACGAGCGAGAGCGTCGGCAGATCGATGCCGCGCGCGGCGACATCGGTTGCCACGCACACACGGGCGCGGCGATCGCGCAGCGCCTGAAGCGCATGGTTGCGCTCATTCTGGCTGTGCTCGCCTGAAAGTGCGACGGCGGAAAAGCCACGCTCGATAAGGCTGGCATGGAGATGGCGCACATTGTCACGCGTCGCGCAGAACAGCATCGCCGATTCTGCCTCATAGTAGCGCAGCAGGTTGACGACGGCATTTTCGATGTCGGCAGGCGCGACCGTGACGGCCTGATAAGAGATGTCGCCATGGCCGCGATCTTCGCCGATGGTCGATACGCGCAGGGCATCGCGCTGGTAGCGGCGGGCGAGCGCCACGATGGGCTTGGGCATCGTCGCCGAGAACAGCAACGTGCGCCGCGTTTCGGGCGTGGCGTCGAGAATTTCCTCAAGGTCTTCGCGAAAGCCCATGTCGAGCATCTCATCGGCCTCATCGAGCACGGCGGCGCGCACGGCGGACAGATCGAGCGCGCCGCGCTCCAGATGGTCACGCAAACGCCCCGGCGTGCCGACGACGATGTGCGCGCCAGCTGCGAGGTTGCGCCGCTCGCGCGAGGCATCCATGCCGCCAACACAGGTGACGATGCGCGCGCGCGCCTTGCCGTAAAGCCAGGTCAGTTCACGGCTCACCTGAAGCGCCAGTTCACGCGTTGGCGCGATGACGAGCGCGAGCGGGGCGAGCGACCAGGCGCAACCATCGCCTTCCAGAAGCTGGTCAGCCATGGCGAGGCCAAAGGCAACCGTCTTGCCCGAACCTGTCTGTGCGGAAACGATGAGATCACGCCCCTGCGCCTCCGCTTCGATAACGGCGGCCTGAACAGGCGTGGGCGCGGCATAACCACGCGCGGAGAGTGCTTCGGCAAGAAGCGACGGCAATGTCGAAAAAGGCATTGGTCCCCTTAGGGGCATTAGGCCGCGAGGGGAAGCAAAAGCCGCTCCGCTTTGTTTTGCGGGCCTCTCAGTCGAGAACCTTGCCGGGGTTGAGAATGCCGAGCGGGTCAAACGCGGCCTTCAGGCGGCGCATCGCGGCAATTTCGTCGGCGCTGCGCGACAGGTGCAAAAATTCGCGCTTGTGCAGGCCAATGCCATGTTCCGCCGAGATCGAGCCATCGAGCGCGCTTGCGACCTCATACACGGTTCGCTCTACCGCGATCAGGTCATCCGCGCCGAAGCCGCCTGCGATCAGGTGCACATTGCCGTCGCACACATGGCCGAAATAGATTTGTTCAATGCCCGGCCACCGCGTGTCGAGCGCGGCGGTGCAGTTGGAAACAAACTGGCCGATGCGGCTTGTCGGCACGCTGATGTCAAAATTGCCGACGGGATTGAACATCTGGATCAACTCGCCCCCCATATCGCGCACGGCCCATATGGCGCGCGTCTGCTGGACCGATTGGGCGACGACCGCATCCTGCGCTATGCCTGCTTCAAAGGCGGCTTCCAGAAAGGCCGCCATCTGCGCTTCGGCATCTTCCGACGAGGATGCAACCTCGGTGATGACATAGCAGCCAGCGCCGGGCGCGAGCGGCGCGGGGCCGGATTGCCGGGCGGCGGCGGGAGCATAAAAGCCCGGCCACATCACTTCAAAGGCGGAAAGGCTGTCTCCCAGCCGTTCGCGGGCAAGGCGCAGATAGCTTTCCACCGCCGCATAATCGGCAAGGCAGGCAAGCGCCGTGCCGATGCTGCGCGGCTTGGGCGCAAGCCGCAGTACGACGCGGGTGATGATGCCCAGCGTCCCTTCGCTGCCGATGAAGATATGTTTCAGGTCAAAACCCGCATTGTTCTTGAGCATCCTGTTCATCGAGCTGAGCACAGTGCCATCGGCCAGCACGACTTCCAGCCCCAGCACCATGGCGCGCGCCATGCCGTAGCGCAGCACGCGATTGCCCCCGGCATTGGTCGAAAGATTGCCGCCGATCTGGCAGGTGCCGCGTGAGCCGATGTCGAGCGGGAAGAGCATATTCGCCGCATCTGCCGCGTTCTGGATGGCCTCCAGTGGAACGCCTGCATCCACCACGATGGTCTGGGCGACGGGATCGACCTCTTCGATTTTTGCCATCCGCTCCATCGAGATGAGCAGCGCGCCCTCGCACGGCACCGCGCCGCCGGTGAGGCCCGTCAGCCCGCCTTGCGGAACCACGGGCAGGCGGTGGGCGCTCGCAATTGCCAATGCCTGCGAGACTTCTGCCGTTGAACGCGGGCGGAATAGTGCGAGCGGCGTGGTGCCCGGCTCTGCGCGCATCAGCCAATCGCCAAAATATTTGTCGCTGATGTCGGTTTCGGGCGGGTTGTCGGGAAAGGCCGCAATCAGGGCATCAAGGGCGGACGACACGGGCGGACTCTCCTTGGTTTGTATGCTTCGCTTACTATTGTGCTTCCGGCTTTCAAGCGTAAGATGCAAGCCATGATATGGGAAGAGGTGAAGGCCCTGATCGATGATCGCGTCGATGATGGCTGGTTCAGCGTCAATCGGCGCGCATTTACGGATCAGGAGGTCTTTGACCTTGAGATGCGCCACGTCTTTGAGGGCGGATGGGTCTTTCTCGGCCTTGAAAGCCAGCTGCCCAACCACCACGACTATCTGACGACAACGATTGGCCGCGTGCCCGTGGTCGTGATGCGCGATGGTGCGGGAAAGCTTGGCGCTTATGTCAACGCCTGCACGCACAAGGGCGCGCTCATCTGCCACAAGCGCACGGGCAATGGCCGCCTTCATGTCTGCCGCTATCACAGCTGGAGCTTTGACAGCGCGGGCCGCAATGTCGCGGTGAAGGCGATGAAGGACGGCGCTTATAGCGATGCCTTCAAGGCGTTTGACCGCAATCTCGCGCGCCTGCCGGCCTTTGCCAATTATCGCGGCTTTTTGTTCGGCAGCCTTGTCGAGACGTGCGCGATCGAAGAGCATCTGGGTGAGGCGCGCCATATGCTCGATCTGGCTGCCGATCAGGGCGATGAAGGGCTGGAGCTTGTGCCCGGCGAAGTGATCTTCACCTATGACGGCAACTGGAAATTGCAGCTGGAAAACTGCGCTGATGCCTATCACTTCACCTCGGCGCACCCATCCTACCTCCAGCTTGTCGAGCGGCGGCGGCGTGAGGAGAAGGCGAATTCGGTGAAATCGGTCTGGGGCGAGAATTCGGCATGGAGCGAGATGACCGAAGGCGTGACGGGCGGCACCTATGCCTTTGAAGAAGGCCATGTCGTCAACTGGCAGATCATCCCCCTGAGCGACACTGTGCCGCTGGCGGACCGCGCGGAGGCGCTGGCCGCGCGCCATGGCTCCGCCCGGCGCGACTGGATGGTCAATATGCGCAACGTGACGATTTTTCCCAATATGCAGATCGCCGAAAACGCATCGAGCCAGTTGCGCATCATCCGCCCGATTGCACCGGGCAAAACCGAGATGCGCACCTTCTGCATCGCGCCCAAGGGCGAGAGCGCCGAAGCGCGGCGGATGCGCATCCGCAATTATGAGGATTTCTTCAACCCAACCGGCATGGCCACGCCCGACGACACCATCTGCTATGCCGATTGTCAGGATGGCCATGCGGGCGAAAACCAGCCCTGGATCCTAGGCTATGCGCGCGGGATGCAAAGTGTGCAGTCGGGCGCCGATGAATTTGCCGATATGCTCGATATGACGCCCGACCGCAGCCAGCCCTGCGGCTCGCAACTATGCGACGAAACGCTGTTTCACAGCTATTACCGCGCGTGGCTCAGGCGCATCAAAGCAGGTATGGAGCGCAGCAAGTGATAACCCGCGCCGAAGCAGAAGATCTGCTCGCCCGCGAGGCGCTGGCGCTTGACCGGCGGGAGTGGGACGCCTGGCTTGCGCTGTTTACAGAGGATTGCAGCTATTGGATGCCCGCGTGGCGCGACGAGGAAAACCCGACCAAAGACCCGGAAACCGAGCTGTCGCTCATCTGGTATAGGGGCAAGCACAATCTGGCCGACCGCGTGTGGCGTGTGCAATCGGGCCTGTCGGTCGCCTCGGTGCCGCTGATGCGCACCTCGCACCATGTGTCCGCCATTCTCGTCGAAGGTGCGGACCGCGTGGCGGCAAGCTTTGCTGTCCATGTCCACAATGCCAAACGGCGCGCGGACCATGTGTTTTTCGGGCGTTATGAATATCGGCTGGTGCGCGAGGGTGATGCCCTGAGGATCGCGGAAAAGAAGATCCTGCTGATGAACGACTATATTCCGGCGGTCGCCGATTTCTATATGCTTTAGCGCGATTTCGAGTGAGGTGGGCACACCGAACGACTCGGAAATAGCGGAAAACGCCTAGTCTGGCGCGCGGCTGGGCGCTCTTTAATCCACCACCACTTCAACCAGCGTCGGGCCGTGCGCTGCAAAGCTATGCGACAGCGCGGCGTCCAGATCTTCGGCGCGGGTAATGCGCACGCCGGGCACGCCCTGGCCCTGCGCAATCGAGACGAAATCGAGCCCAGAAAGATCCGTCCCCACGGTCTGTTGCAGGCCGAAGACGCGCCCGAAATTGATGAGCGCCTCATAGCCGCCATTGTTGATGATGATGAAGCTGATGGGGAGGCGCAGTTGTGCCGCGGTCCACAGGCCCTGGATTGCATACATGGACGAGCCATCCCCCAGCAGGCAGATCACCTTCTCGCCCGGACGGCCAAGCGCGACGCCCACCGAGGCGGGCAGGCCATGGCCAAGCCCGCCGCTGGCGCAGGTGTAAAAAGTGTCGCGCTCCAAAATCGGCAGATGGTCGTGCATCGGCCCGCGCGTGCTGGGGGCTTCTTCCACGATGATGCTGCCCTTGGGGCGGAGTGCTGCCATGCGCTGCATCAGATAGGCATCGGTAAAGGGCAGGCCCGGCAGCGCGTCCGCCATGCGGCGCGGCGCGGGTGCCGGGCGGGCAATCGGCTTTGGCCCGGCGAGCAGCTCAGCCAGCGCGGGCTTGAGGCTGGAGACGATGGCGGTGCCGGTCGGGATCCAGCTTGCCATGTCGGGATTATCGACAATCTGGAAGAGCCGCGCACCTTCGGGCACGTGCGGGCCAAAGCCTTCGACATGATAGATGAAGGTCGGCGCGCCCAGCACGAGAATGAGGTCATGGCCTTCAAGCGCCGCGACAATCGGTTCGCGCCCTGCGGTCAAAAAGCCCTGAAACAAGGGATGGTTTTCAGGAAAGCCCGCGCGCGCCGCCATAGGCGCCACCCAGACGGCGGCCTTGTGGCGTTCAGCGAGCGCAATGGCTTCATCCCAGCAGTCATCGCGGCTCAGCCCTGCGCCCACGACAATCGCGGGGTTGCGCGCGGTCGCCAGCGCTTCGGCGAGGGCCGCGAGCAGCGACGCATCGCCGCGCACCTGCCGCGAGATGGTCGTCAGCTCCAGCGGATCACATTCCTTGTCCCAGTCATCAACGGGCACCGAAACGAAGGTCGGCCCCTGCGGCGCCTGCATCGCGATGTGATAGGCGCGGGCAATGGCGGCGGGCACATCTTCGGCGCGCGCGGGCTCGATGGACCATTTGACATAGGGCCGCGGAAACTCGCTCGCACGCTCGGCAAAGAGGAAGGGCTCGAACGGCAGGATGGAGCGCGCTTGCTGGCCCGCTGTCACCACCATCGGCGTCTGGTTCTTATAGGCGGTAAAGAGATTGCCCAGCGCATGGCCAACGCCTGCGGCCGAATGGAGGTTGACCATCGCGGCGTTGCGCGTCGCCTGCGCATAGCCATCGGCCATGCCGACCACGACTGACTCTTGCAGCCCCAGCACATAGCGGAATTCTTCGGGAAAGTTGCGGAACATCGGCAGTTCGGTTGATCCCGGATTGCCGAAGATCGTCGTCATGCCAACCTCGCGCATGAAGTTGATCGTGGCGTCGCGAACGGTGGTCTTCATGGCGTGGTGTTCCTCTCAAGGCCGCCTGATGGCATGGCGCGCGCGGCACGGCCAGAGCGCACGCATGGTCCCCTGCCTCCGTTTCAATCCGCGCAATCGGCAGAGCGGATGTTCAATCTCTTCGTCACCCCAGCGCAGGCTGGGGTCTCTTGGCATCTCGCGCACCCGGCCATGGAGACCCCAGCCTGCGCTGGGGTGACGGTAAGGGAAGGTTCTGCGTCGGGGTGACGGGGATGAGAAAGCTCTGCGCTGGCATGACGGTTGGAAGGAGCGGTTATGGCTTACCTAGCCTTTTCACCCAACTCCCCCTATATGCCCGCCCATGCAGATTCCCGGACATATTGATCCCGTCGCGGTTCCGCGCGTGCCCACGCTGCGCGAGGATGGCCGTGTTGACCTTGTCGGCCTTTCCAAGGAGCAGATCCGCGCCGAGCTGGAAGCCGCAGGGCTCGACGCCAAACAGGCCAAGCTGCGCGGCAAGCAGATCTGGCACTGGGTCTATAATCGCGGCGCGACCGAATTTGCGCAGATGACCGACATTGCCAAGGCGCAGCACCCCTGGCTCACCGATCATTTCGTGATCGGCCGTCCGCAAGTGGTCGAGGCGCAGGTGTCGTCAGACGGGACGCGCAAATGGCTGCTGCGCTCGCCCGATGCGCAGGATTACGAGATGGTCTTCATCCCCGATGCAGATCGCGGCACGCTCTGCGTCTCCTCGCAGGTCGGCTGCACGCTCAACTGCCGCTTCTGCCACACAGGCACCATGCGGCTGGTGCGCAACCTGACACCCTCCGAAATCGTCGGGCAGGTGATGCTCGCGCGCGATGCGCTGGGCGAATGGCCTTCTCAGCCCGAAGGCCGGATGCTCACCAACATTGTGATGATGGGCATGGGCGAGCCGCTCTATAATTTTGATGCCGTGCGCGATGCCTTGAAGATCGTGATGGATGGCGATGGCCTTGCGCTCTCCAAACGCCGCATCACACTCTCCACTTCGGGCGTCGTGCCGATGATGGTGCGTGCGGGCACCGAGATTGGCGTCAACCTTGCCGTTTCGCTCCATGCCGTCACCAAGGAAATCCGCGACGAGATCGTGCCGATCAATCGCAAATACGGCATTGAAGAGCTGTTGCAGGCCTGTGCTGATTATCCCGGCGCCAACAATGCGCGGCGCATCACCTTTGAATATGTGATGCTCAAGGACAAGAATGACAGCGATGCCGATGCGCGTGAACTTGTGCGCCTTCTTAAGAAATACAAACTGCCCGCCAAGGTGAACCTCATTCCGTTCAACCCCTGGCCGGGCGCGCCCTATGACACCTCGACGCCAGAGCGGGTGCAGCGTTTTTCGGACATCATCTTCGAGGCCGGCATCTCCGCCCCCGTGCGCACGCCGCGCGGACGTGATATTGACGCCGCCTGCGGCCAGCTAAAGACCACTGCTGAAAAGAAGTCACGCGCCGAGCTGGACCGGCTCGCTGAGGAAAAGCTGGCGGCGCTGGGCTAGGGGGGGGCGTCAGCCGCGCGCAGCAATCGCTTGTGCCGCGGCGACACCGCTCGCCCAGGCCCATTGGAAGTTGTAGCCACCGAGCCAGCCGGTCACGTCCACCGCCTCGCCAATCGCATAAAGCCCCGGCACTTTGGCCGCTTCCAGCGTCTTTGAGGAAAGACCCGCCGTGCTGATGCCACCTGCCGTCACTTCGGCCTTGGCATAGCCTTCGGTGCCATTGGGATGGAAGGCCCAGCCGGAAAGTTGCCGCTCGATCTGCTCAAGCAGCGCGTCTTTCATTTCGGCAAGCTGGATGAGGCCCCAATTGGTGTCATCCCCGCTCAGTCGTTCAACCAGCGCCATCGAGAGCCGGTCGGGCAGCCGCATCGATACGGCGCCTTTCAGCGTGGCGCGCGGCTTTTCCCGCTTGATGGCGCGCAGCCAGTCACGCGGGGCATCGGGCGCAAAGTCGATGTGCACGGACTCACCATGCCGCCAATAGGAGGAAATCTGGAGGATCGCCGGGCCAGACAGGCCACGATGCGTGAAGAGCGCGGCTTCGCGGAACGCTGTCTTGCCCGTTTTGGCGCGCACCTCTGCCGAAACGCCCGAAAGATCGCGGAACAATATGTCCTCTCTGCCCAGTGTCAGCGGCACGAGTGCGGGGCGTGGTTCGACCACTTTCAGCCCGAAGCGGCGGGCAATGTCATAAGCAATGCCTGTGGCGCCCATTTTGGGAATGGAAGGCCCGCCCGTGGCGATGACAAGCGCGGGGGCCTCATGCTCACCCACGCGAAACAGCGCGCCATCATGCCCGATTTCGCCGATGCTGGTGGAAAAGGCAAAGTCCACGCCGCCTTGCGCACATTCGTCCATCAGCATTGCGACGATCTGCCGGGCAGAGCCGTCGCAAAAGAGCTGGCCCAAGGTTTTTTCATGCCAGGCGATGCCGTGTTTTTCGACCAGCGCGATAAAGTCTGCCGGGCGATAGCGACCTAGCGCCGATTTCGCGAAATGCGGGTTGGCGGAAAGATAGCGGTCTGCCGCGGTTTCAACATTGGTGAAGTTGCAGCGCCCGCCGCCTGAAATCAGGATTTTCTTGCCCGGTTCGTCGGCATGGTCGATCACCAGCACGCGCTTGCCCGCCTGCCCGGCCATCGCCGCGCACATCAGCCCTGCCCCGCCCGCGCCAAGGATGATTGCGTCATATCGTGCGGGGGAAAGCGTCATGGCAACGCCCCCTAGGGCAAGCGCCAGCGCATCACAAACGATCACTTGTGTTGTTTGTGGGCTGACAGTGCTTGCAACTGCCGCGCGATGGGAGAAGCATCCGCCCCATGTGGTTGCTTTTGAAACTGCTCGCCCGCACCATTCGGCAGGGCCGGTTCACGCTCATCGACGCGCGCGGCCATCGGCATGACTTTGGCACGCCGCACCCGGATTTTCCCATAGTCGTCATGCGCTTTACCGATGAGGGGGTGGCTGGCAGCATTGTGCGCAATCCGCGGCTTGCCTTTGGCGAGGCATGGCTCGACGGCCGCATTGTCTTTGAAGAGGGCGACATCGCCGATTTCCTCACGCTGTTCCGCAAAAATGCCTCGTGGGAAAATGGCGGCGAATGGCTGCGGCCCCGCAGCTTCGCCCGTCGCGCGCTCGGCAGGCTTTCCGCGCGGATCGACCGCATCAACTGGGAGCGCAAATCGAAGCGCAATGTTGCGCATCATTATGATCTGAACGACCGGCTGTTCGATCTCTTCCTTGATGCCGACCGACAATATAGCTGCGCCTATTTCACGCACGGCGACAACAGCCTTGAGCGGGCGCAGGCCGACAAGAAGGCGCATATCGCAGCAAAGCTCGCGCTTGCGCCCGGCCAGCGCGTGCTCGACATCGGGTGCGGTTGGGGCGGCATGGCGCTTTACCTCAACAGGGTCGCGGATGTGGATGTGCTGGGCATCACGCTGTCGCAAGAGCAGTTGAAGGTCGCCCGCGCCCGCGCAGTGGCGGCAGGGGTTGCGGATCGCGTCCGCTTCGAACTGATCGATTATCGTGCGGTCGAAGGGCAGTTTGACCGAATCGTCTCGGTCGGGATGTTCGAGCACGTCGGCCCGCGCAACTATCAGACCTTTTTCGCCAGGGCGAAGACGCTGCTCAGCGACGATGGCGTGATGTTGCTTCACACCATCGGGCGCATGGGCAAGCCGGGCGTGACCGATCCGTTCACCGCGAAATATATTTTCCCCGGCGGCTATAACCCTTCATTGTCCGAGATTGTCACGGCGAGCGAGCGCGTCCGCCTGATCCTCACCGATTGCGAGGTGCTGCGCCTGCACTATGCGCTGACTCTGGACCATTGGCTCGCGCGGACCAATGCGGCGCGCGACCAGATCGTGGCGATGTATGACGAGCGCTTCTTCCGGCTGTGGCAATTCTACCTTGCCGGAGCGTCAGGCGCGTTCCGCTATGGTGGGCTGGTCAACTTCCAGCTGCAATATGCGCGCAACCGCAATGCCCTGCCCATCACGCGCGATTATCTGGCGGCGGCTGAAGCGCGCTATCGCGGCCTTGCCGCCGCTGCGGTGGAGTCCGGCCCACCTGCCGGTTGAGCAGGCGGGCCGGATCAACCGGGCTTATTGGGCCTTTTTGGCCTTCCAGGCGGCGCGCATCTTTTCACGTGCGGCCTTGCGTTCTTCGGGGCTGATCGTGCCATCCCTGCTGGTGTCGATCTTGTCGAAACGCGTGACGGCGGCGGCGGTTGCTTCGGCCTCGGTCAGCTTGCCGTCCTTATTGGCATCGGCGAGCGCAAACATATGGTCGGCCATCGCGCCGTCCCCCATCATGCCGTGCATCCGGCCCATCTTCCTGCCGTGGCCCATATCGTCATGGTCGGCCATGGCGGGCGGCGGCGGGGTGTCCCGGCCACCCGGCGGGGGTGGCGGGGGCGCATGATGGCCCATATGCTCGTGCGCGCTATCAAATTCGGCGCGGCTGATGTTGCCATTCTTGTCGGCATCCATCCTGGTGAACATCGCGCCACGCATCTCGTCCATGCGCGCCTTTTGCTGCGCGTCGATCTCTTCGCGCGTCACGACACCATCCTTGTTGGCATCCATCATCGCGAAATGCGCTTTCACACGCGCTTCAGCGGCGGCGCGCGTTTCCGGTTGGTCGCTCATCGCGCCATGGCCTTCATGGCCCTTCATGCCCTGTGCCACCAGCGGTGCGGCGGCAAGTGCTGCGATGCCTGCGAGAATAATCGTCTTCTTCATCGGGGTCTCCATTCAATCGGGTGAATTCATCCCGCCATGCCAAGGGCATGGCGCTGGTTTACGCACGCCCAGATTTCAGCATCATGAACAAGCAGGGCGCAGGCAGATGGGCGGTGCGGCGTTGCGAATTGCGGCGGTGTGCGCTAAGGGCTGACGAAGCCCCGGCAGCCGCGCGGACCCAGCGTCCCGCACGCCGGGGCGTCGCGCTTTTAATCGAAGTCAGGACAGTCGAATGACCCGTCGCCGCCAGATCTACGAAGGCAAGGCCAAGATCCTTTACGAAGGCCCCGAACCCGGAACGCTCATCCAGTATTTCAAGGATGATGCGACCGCCTTCAACGCCCAGAAAAAGGGCACGATCAACGGCAAGGGTGTCATCAACAACCGCATTTCCGAGCACGTTTTTACGTTGCTGGGCAATATCGGCATCCCCACGCACTTCATCAAGCGCCTCAATATGCGTGAGCAGCTGGTGCGGCAGGTTGAGATCGTGCCGATTGAAGTGGTCGTTCGCAACGTGGCGGCCGGCTCGCTCTCCAAGCGCCTCGGCGTTGAAGAAGGCACGCAGCTGAGCCGCACAATCCTTGAATATTACTACAAGGACGATGCGCTGGGTGATCCGCTCATCACCGATGAACACATTGCCTGTTTCGGCTGGGCCAGTCAGGAAGAGCTGCACGACATTGCCGATATGGCAATCCGCATCAACGACTTCATGTCCGGTTTGTTCGCTGCCATCGGCATCCGCCTTGTCGACTTCAAGCTGGAGTTCGGCCGCATTTGGGAAAATGATTACGCGCGCATCATTCTGGCGGACGAGATCAGCCCCGATGGCTGCCGCCTTTGGGACATGGCCTCCGGCGAAAAGCTCGACAAGGATCGCTTCCGGCGTGATCTGGGCGGCGAGGTGGAAGCCTATCAGGAAGTCGCGCGCCGCCTTGGGTTGCTTCCCGATGGCGCAGACAGTGCCGTGCTTGACCTGGAAACGCACCGCAAAAAGTTGCGCTAAGCGTGCGCTGCTGCGCGGCGTAAACGCTTCCTCAACCAAAAAGCCATAGTCTGCCGCCTTCAAGAAAGGGCTACAGATATGGCGCACATGGACCAGTCAGTCGAACAGGCCGCAGAAGATGCGCGCCGGGATGCGCGCGTGCCCGTTCGGATGCAGGCCAGCCTGCGTGAGCAATCTCACACCAAGTTTGATGTGTGGATCAGCGATCTTTCTGCGGCTGGTTTCCGGTGCGAATCGAGCAGCTGGCTCAAGCCTGATACAATTGTATGGCTCACAATTCCGGGCTTTGCGCCTATCGAATCGGTGGTTGTGTGGCGCAACGGCCATATCAGCGGGTGCCGTTTCACGACGCCGCTTCATGTGGCTGTGCTGGAACACGTTGCCCGGCTGCACCCCCATCAGGTCCGTAGATAAGGCCAGCCCGCAGGCTTAGGGTTGCGGTGCCGGTTCCAGCGGGATGGTCTGGAGGTCGGCCTGTGGCGTTATGTGCGTTGCCGGCGCTTCGATTCGCTTGAAGATATAGGCGTATAGCTCGCTCTGGTTGAGCACGATTTCTGCGCGCGATTGGGTCAGCACCGGGATGCCCTGGCTGGCGATCTGTACAATCTTGAGCGCCATCTGGCTGCCGTCACCACCATCGGGCAGGACGAGTGCGTAGAAGCGCAAATCCTTGTCAGTCGCGGCGCCTTTATCCCCCGTCTGGCCCCGGCGCCCGCTGATCTGCCCGGTTGCCCGGTCAACAACATCAAGCTTGTAGCTCGCCTCGCGAAAAATGGTCACCGCACGGTCAAAGGTTTTTTCGATTGGCTGGGCATAGGCCGCGCGCTGATAGCTCGAATCGAAGTTGAATATCGTCCGGTCCGGTTGAATGGCCTCGGTGCGCGCGCAGCCGCCAACAACAAATGCCACAATGGCGTAGCTTAGCATCATATTGAAACGGCGCATTATTTTTCTCCCGCAAATGGGTGGGGATTAGGAATCGCCCTCCGGCTTGTCCATGCGATCTCACCGTTTTGGCGGCGATTGTTGGCGGCTGGCGAGAATTGCGAAACCAAATTCCGGCACCAGTCAAAGCGCGCCAGAGATGCGGGTCAAAGAGCCTGCATGGGGCGTTGGATCGCTTTTTGGAAAGTGGCGCATCGATGGATCAGTTTGCAGTGGCCGCCAAGCTCAACATCCGTATCGACGAGGTTGATATGCGGATCATCGCCTATCTCTTCTACGGCGGCGTTATGGCACTGGAAGTGTTGCGCCAGCAGCTCGAGTTATCGGCGGTGACCTATCATCTGCGCATCCGCCGCCTGATCCGGGAGAGCGTGGTGGCGTGCGATGATGATCCCATCAACCCGGCCGTGCGCAACCTTAACCTCACCGTTGAGGCGCGGGTGGCGCTTTATGACCTTGAGGCGGAAATCCGCAGCGCAGGTATTTTGGAGGGCGCGCACGCCTTTTAGGGAACAAACGCCCTGTTGCCTGTGTTACCCCTTAAATTCGCCAAATAATATTGGCGCGGGCGCGGGGATGACCAGATGAGTGCACGGACTCCACAATGGGGCAGTTGAGCGAGGGGCTGTTGGGCGTGGAGCGGCAATTCGCGCTTCGGGCCATTACCCCGGAATTTGAAATTCTGCTGCGTCTTTATGAGCGCGGTCCCACGCCCTCGGCTGCGCTGCGTGAGGCATCTCGCGCGTCCTCAGCCGCGTTCAGCCTCATTCTCAAGCGCCTTGTGGCGGCGGATCTGTTGCAGGTTGAGCATGATCCGCAGGATCGGCGCATCCGCAAATATGATCTCACCCCCTGGGCGCGCGGCGTGCTCGATGATTATGGTCGCGCCAGTGTGCGTGTGTTGAGCGCACGGGGGTAGCCGGGGGCGCGGCTGCGTTTTGGCTGCCGCACTATTCGTGAATTATGTTCCATCGGCCCCGCGCGTCGCGTTTCATGGGCGTGCCGCAATAGATACATTCAGACACCCACCATGCGCCGTCATGTCGTGCTTTGCGGTGGCTGCGACTGTGCACGCCTTGCCAGCATCTCCACCGCCCCAATAATCTGCCGAACATAAGCGCTTTTCCCAGAGTGCGGGTCGAAAAATGCGGGGAGAGGCGAAGGGGGCCGCCCTCCCCGCAAAGCTGACATTTCCAAATGATCTAAAGACCCTTTTTTTCAATGCTTTAGATGCAAGCGAGCGCGAGAAAATAAAAATTAACTATTTTATAAATGAAAATTATATTTCTATTTTATTCCGTATAATTCAATGCGGCTTCGCAAGATTGTGCGGCGATCGTATAAAGTGCGGAGCCGAAGCGATGAGTTCATATCATGAAATACTTCTGAATTATTTGGATGAAGAAGGCCAAATCATAAAATTTCTGATGGATGGCCCCCAAAAGGCTGGAGACATTTATAAAAATGTCCGCGCCAGTCAGCCCAGTATCTCGCAGCGTCTGGCGCGGATGGTGGATGAAAATATGCTGGTCAGCAAACGCGATCGAAATGACCGGCGCGTCGTGTGGTATGCGCTGAGCGATGCCTTTCATCAGCGCATCCAGATCGAGCGCGACGCCAGAGCATTGTCGCGCGGCATCGTCTTGTAAACGTGCCGCAAATATCGGCTTTACCCAAAGAAAAAGGGGCTGCGATTTCTCGCAACCCCTTGATCTGTAGCTGTCTGTGTTCCTGAAACTTAACGCTTCGAGAACTGGAAGCTGCGGCGGGCCTTGGCCTTGCCATACTTCTTACGTTCAACCGCGCGGCTGTCGCGGGTCAGGAAGCCGGCCTGCTTGACGACCGCGCGGAGTGCGGGCTCCTGCTTGGTCAGCGCCTGGCTGATGCCGTGCTTCACAGCGCCTGCCTGGCCAGAAAGGCCGCCGCCCTTGACGGTGGCGACAACGTCATACTGACCTTCGCGACCGGCAACGCCGAACACCTGGTTGATGACGAGACGCAGCGTCGGACGTGCGAAATAGACTTCCTGATCGCGGCCATTGACCGTGATCTTGCCGGTGCCGGGCTTCACCCAGACGCGGGCAACCGCATCCTTACGACGGCCGGTGGCGTAGGAACGGCCCTGCGCATCGACTTCGCGCTCGCGCAGCGGCGCTGCGGGCGTTGCGATGACCGGAGCGGCCGGGGCTTCTTCAGCGGCGGCAGGTGCTTCAACCGGAGCGGCGGCTGCGGTCTTGGTGAGCTCACCAAGATCGGCGAGCGACTGACGGGTATCGGTGTCGGACATTATGCACCCACCTTGTTCTTGCGGTTCAGCGACGCGACGTCGATGACATTGGGGTTCTGGGCGGTGTGCGGATGCTCCGTGCCCGCATAGAGGCGCAGGTTGCGCATCTGCTGGCGGCCAAGCGGGCCACGCGGAATCATGCGCTCAACAGCTTTTTCAAGCACGCGCTCCGGGAAGCGACCTTCAAGCACCTTGGCAGCCGTGATGCCCTTGATGCCGCCGGCATAGCCGGTGTGCTTGTAATAGACCTTCTGGCCGAGCTTGCGGCCGGTGAAGCGAACCTTGTCCGCGTTGATGATGATGACATTGTCACCGCAATCAACGTGCGGGGTGAAGCTGGGCTTGTTCTTGCCACGCAGGATGTTGGCAACGATGGTGGCGAGACGACCGACGACAAGGCCTTCGGCGTCGATGATGTGCCACTGCTTTTCGACTTCTGCCGGCTTGGCCGGCTTGGTCACGCGGGTGAGCGCCTTCATAAAAGTGCGTCCTCTTGACGATAAAACGAAAACGCGCCGCCTTTGAAAGGCAGCGACGATGGAGCGCCTTTCGCAGGTGATGGCCATCGAGTCAAGGATTCGGGCGGCTTTTCAAACGGGTATTATAATACCGTATGATTTGATGCGGCGCGCTGGCCGATCACATGGAGGCCCCAGATCGTCGTTGCGACGACAAGCGCGCCCACCGCCTGATGCGTGACGGCAAGCGTGATGTTGACGCCCGTCATCACCGTGGCGATGCCGAGCAATATCTGCGTGCCGAACGTGCTGTGGATGGCGATGGAGGCCGGGCGGACGCCCGCCGCCTTCACCTTGCGCGCAAGAACGACCAGCGCCGCCACCGCGACCCAGGCCCACCAGCGATGCGTGAAGTGGACGAGGAAGGGGTCATGCGTGAAGGCCGCGCCAACGCCATGCGTCCAGTCGATGCCTTCGGGCACGAAATGGTCGTTCATCAACGGCCATGTGTTCGAGACTTGCCCGGCGCGCATCCCGGCGGTGAGTGCACCCATGATGATCTGGATGAGGATGACGCCGCCGACAAGGGCTGCAAAGGGCGTGACGCGCGCAAGCGGCGCGCTGGGCGACTTTGCCAGCGCAAGACAATCCAGCGCCGTCCAGACAAGCGCCGAGAGCAGAATGAGCGCCATCGTCAAATGTGCC
This sequence comes from uncultured Sphingomonadaceae bacterium, assembly GCA_937873035.1. GTDB lineage: Bacteria > Pseudomonadota > Alphaproteobacteria > Sphingomonadales > Sphingomonadaceae > Aquisediminimonas. The sequence goes on from CALMVA010000009.1 coordinate 19,333, forward strand.
GCCAGCATCACCGGCTGCACGTTGACGCGGTCGACAAGCCCGCTCTTCACCATCAGCCAGCCGACCAGCCCCTGCATCCCGCCAAGGAAGAACAGCACGATCAGCCGCCCGGTCAGCACGCGTGGAATCGCCCGCTTCATGCCGAACCACAGCAACGGCACAAGAAAGGACAGTCCGATGAAGCGGCCCATCAGTCGGTGGAAGAACTCCCAGAAGTAGATATGCTTGAACGCCGCCAGATCCATGCCCTGATTCATCAGCACATATTGCGAGCTGTGCTTGTATTTGGTGAATTCGGCCTGCCAATCGGCCTCGGTCAACGGCGGGATGGCGCCGGTCACGGGCTTCCACTCGGTGATTGATAGCCCCGATTCGGTAAGGCGCGTAATGCCGCCGATCACCACCATCAGGAAGACGAGGAACCCCACGGCGAAGAGCCAGCGGGCGATGGCGAGCGGGCGAGCGGATGTTTCAGTCATGGGCTGTGCCTATACGATGGCCATTGCGGCACGCAAAGATGGGCAATTGTTCAGATTTTGCGCGAATGTTATATTGTAACGTCCGTGCGGTTGTGACATTGTGACATTGTGAACAAGGGATTCGCACTCGACAAGCTCGCGCTGCCGCTTGAGCGCATTGACCGCTGGGCCATTGGCCTGTCGGGCCTTTGCGTTGCGCATTGCCTTGCATCAGCGGTGTTCTTTGCCGTTCTCGCCTCGGCGGGCGGCATCTTGTTGCACCCGCTTTTCCATGAAGTCGGGCTGGTTCTCGCCATCCTCTTCGGCGCCATTGCGCTGGGCCGTGGCGTTCTGACGCATGGCTATGCGATGCCTGCCTGGATCGGCTCGCTCGGCCTTGGCGTGATGATGGGCGCGATGACGCTGCCGCATGATGGCGGCGAGACGATCTTCACGATTCTTGGCGTCGCCATTCTCGCGCTCGGCCACGATCTCAACCGCCGCGCCGTCGCCTGATCCTTTCCGCCGCCTGATTGTCGCGGGCGCGCTTGCGACCGACCTTGCAAGCGCCTAGGTTTGGCCCATGGGCAAGCACGCGCACGATCATAGTCTTCACAATCACGTTCTTCACAATGGCAGCGACCTGATTGACGCCGCACGCAACGCGATGGCGCGCGCCGGTGAACAATGGACGGCGATGCGCGCCAGCGTGTTCGATGCGCTCGCCGCCTTTGAAAAGCCCGCTTCCGCCTATGACATCGCAGAAGCCGTTTCCAAGCTTCAGGGGCGGCGGATTGCGGCGAACAGCGTTTATCGCATCCTTGATCTGTTTGTGGCGGCCAATGTCGCGACGCGCGTGGAAAGCGCCAACGCCTATCTCGCCAACCGCCACCCCGATTGCGAGCATGACTGCATTTTTCTCGTTTGCGATGATTGCGGCAACACGACGCATATCGACGATGACAGCGTGACCGAAGGTGTGCGCAACGCCGCGCGCCGTGCGGGCTTCAAGCCGGTCCGTCCGGTTATCGAGGTGCGCGGCACCTGCGCCGACTGCGCCTGAATGTCGCTGCCTGAATGACACAGCTGGAAGCGCGGCTTCTGGCCGACCTTGCCGCCCTTGGCATCGCGTTCGACATGGTGGAGCACATTGCCGTTTTCACGGTTGAGGAGAGCCGCGCCATTGACCACAACATTCCGGGTGCGCACACCAAAAACCTCTTCCTGAAAGACGCGGCGGGGCAATTCTGGCTCGTGACGGTGCCTGCCGAAATGCGCGTCGACCTGAAGGCCTTGCCCGCCGCGATAGGCGCGAAGCGCGTCAGCTTTGGCAAGGGTGAGGATATGGAGCGGCTGATCGGCGTGACGCCCGGCTCGGTAACGCCTTTGGGCGCGATTGCGGATGAGGGCGGCGCGGTGCGAGTCGTGCTGGATGTCTCACTCGCCGCAGCGCAGCGCGTCAATTGCCATCCTTTGCGCAACACTGCGACGCTTGGCCTTTCGGGCGCAGACCTTGTTCGCGCGCTCGCGCATTGGCGGCATGGTCCGCTGGTCGTTGCCGTTCCGGCGCTCGATTGATGCATATTCTCGGCGCGATCCTTGGCGGCGGGCAATCAATCCGCTTCGGGTCTGATAAGGCGCAGGCGCTCTATCAGGGCCGCGCGCTGATCGATCATGCGCTGGAGGCATTGCGCCCGCACGCCAGCGCGCTGATCGTCGTTGGGCGCGACTGGCAGGGCGTTACCCGCGTTGATGATCTGCCCGCACCCGGCCTTGGCCCGCTTGGCGGGCTGCTGGGCGCGCTCGTTTATGCCGGGACGCATGGCTTTGATGCCGTGCTGAGCTGCGGCTGCGATACGCTGGGGCTGACGGCAGACCATATCGCCGCGCTGACGCCAGCGCCTGCCGTGCTCGATGCGCTGCCCATCATCGGGTTATGGCCGGTCAGCGCGCACGCGCATCTTGCGGACTGGCTGGCAGGCGGCAACAGCCGCTCGGTCTATGCCTTTGCTGACCATCTCGGCGCCCGGCGTGTTGTCGTTGAAACGCCGCCCGCCAACATCAACCGGCCTGAAGACTTAGGCCTGCTTTAAATTCGTTCGCGCAGAGACGCGGAGAGCGCAGAGCAGGCGGTGCCGGAACACCATTCTCTCGGCGGTCCTTGCGCCTCTGCGCGAAACCAAGGAGTCGCTGCGCCGGGCGCAAATCTCTAATTTGCGGGTTTTGCAGCCCAGGCGCGCTTGCCGCCGATCCATGTTTCAGACACTTTGGTTGCGCGCACCTCTGCCGGGGTTGCCAGCAGCGGGTCGGTGTCGACAAGGATGAAGTCCGCCCAATAGCCCGGAGCAAGGCGACCGACGCGGCTTTCGGCAAAGCTTGCATAGGCCGCCCCCGTGGTGAAGCCCGCCAGTGCATCTTCCCGGCTGACGCGCTCCTGCGGCTGCCATCCGCCAAAGGGGTCGCCCTTGGCATCCATGCGGGTGAAGGCGGCGGCCATTCCCGCAAAGGGATCGGCGCTTTCAACGGGCACGTCCGAGCCAAAGGCCAGCCGCACACCCGCCAGTTGCATCGAGTGCCACGCATAGGCACCATTCAACCGGTTTGGCCCCAGCCGTGCTTCGGCCATCAGCCGGTCGCTCGTCTGATGAACGGGCTGCATCGAGGCGATGACGCCCAGCCGCGCAAAGCGGGGGATGTCTGCCGGATCGACGATCTGTGCGTGCTCGATCCGCCAGCGTCGGTCGCCCGTATAGGTCTGCGAGAGTTCGTCGATCGCGTCGAGCACCTGTGCGTTGGCGGCATCGCCAATCGCGTGCACGGCGATCTGGAAGCCGTCCATCGCGCTGCGGCTCATCAGGTTGCGCAACTTGGCGTCTTCCAGAAACTGGAGGCCGCGCTCGCCCGGCTTGTCGGCATAGGGTTGTTTGAGCCATGCCCCGCGTGAACCGAGCGCGCCATCGGCATAGAGCTTCACACCCGCCATGCGCAGCCGGTCTCCGTAAAGCCAGGGCGTCGGCTCGCCCGCAGCGATCGAGAGCATCGGCTCGACATTGGCGGAATAGCTGAAGATGCGCGTTTGCAGCCAGCCTGCATCACCCGCGCGGCGGAAGGACTGCCAGTCATCCAGCGAGGTGCCCATATCGGCAATCGCGGTGATGCCAAGCGCGAGCAACGCCTCCTGCGCCTTGGCGAGCGCAAGATCGCGTTCTTTGGCGAGCGGCTGGGGCACGGCCTTGTCGATCAGCGCGGCCGCCATGTCGATGAACACGCCTGAAGGTTTGCCTCCCTCCATCTGGACCTGCCCGCCCGCCGGGCTTTTGGTCTGCGCAGTCACGCCCGCCTCGGCCATGGCGCGGCTATTGGCCCAGCCTGCATGGCCATCGACACGTTCCAGCCAGACCGGCCGGTCGGCCACAGCGGCATCAAGTTCGGCGGCGGTCGGGAAGCGCCCCAGCTTCCAGCTTTCCTGATTCCAGCCGCGTCCGATGATCCATTTGCGATTGGGGTTGGCGCGCGCATAAGCGGCGATCTTCGCCTGTGCTTCTGCCAGAGTTTTCGTGTCGGAGAGGTCAAGCGTCAGCGCCTGCCAGCCCAGCCCCATGACATGGCCATGCGCGTCGATCAGCCCCGGCAGCAGCGTGCGCCCCTTGCCGTCGAGCCGATAGTCGAACGTCTCGACCGGCGCGTTCTTGTCTTTTTTCTTAGGCTTTTTTCCATCGGGCATGGGAGGTTGCGTCCCGCCACGGATGAGCCGCACCACCTTGCCATCGCTGCCGATGACAAGGCCCGAAAAGCGCACAACTTCCCCCTTGCCGTCGAGCGTGATGCCGTTGACATTGTCGACCAGCGTGTCGGCAAAGGCAGGCGTGGCGGCAAGCGTCAGCGCGCAGCCTGCGAAACGGGCCGCGATACGGGCAAGGCTCGTCACTTGGCCTTGAGCCTGCGGATGAGCGCGCTGGTATCTTGCCGACCGCCGCCCATGTCCTGCACTTCGGCATAGAATTGGTCGATGAGGGCTGCGAGCGGCAGCGTTGCGCCATTGGAGCGGGCTTCTTCAAGCGCGAGGCCCAGATCCTTGCGCATCCAGTCCACCGCAAAGCCGAAGTCAAACTCGTCCTTCGCCATCGTTTCCCAGCGGTTGAGCATCTGCCAGCTTGAGGCCGCGCCGCCGGAGATCGAGTCGAACACCTTGTCGAGATCAAGCCCGGCGGCCTGCGCAAAGCGCATCGCTTCTGACAGGCTCTGGATGATGCCCGCAAACGTCACCTGATTGACCATTTTGGTAGTCTGCCCGGCGCCTGACGGGCCGACATGGACGATCTTTCTGGAATAAGCCTGCATGAAGGGCGTGGCGGCGGCGATGGCGGCGTCACGCCCGCCGCACATCAGCGTGAGCGTGCCCTGTTCCGCGCCAATCTGTCCGCCCGTCACGGGCGCATCGACGACCATGATGCCAAGGTCTTTGGCTTCCACCGCCAACTGGCGCGCGATTCGTGCAGAGACGGTGGTGTGATCGACAAAGACGCTGCCCGGCTTCATCGAGCGGAACGCGCCATCGCGGCTGACGGTTACAGCGGCGAGATCTTCATCGGTGCCGACGCAGCTGATAACGGCTTCCACGCCTTCCGCCGCTTTGGCAGGTGAATCAGCCACAGTGCCGCCATGTGTTGCCACCCAGGCCTCGGCCTTGGCGCGTGTGCGGTTATAGACGGTGAGTTCATGGCCTGCATGGGCGAGGTGCCGCGCCATCGGGCCGCCCATGACCCCAAGGCCGATAAAAGCGAGTTTTGCCATGGAGACTGCATAAGCTGCGCAAGCGGGGTTTTCCAGTGGCGGCTTGCGCCCGGCCTCATTGCTTGCCTTTTGGCGGTAAAACGCCCAATGCCCCGGCATTATGGCCACCGCAGCACAACCCGACGACGCCCTGCCTGTCAGCATCGAAGATGTAAGGGCCGCGCACGCGCGCATCGCGCCGTCGATTGTCCGCACGCCAACGCTGCTCAGCCAGACGCTCTCGCAGATGACGGGGGCCAAGGTGTATCTCAAGTTCGAGAATCTTCAGTTCACGGCGGCCTATAAGGAGCGCGGGGCGCTCAACCGGCTGCTTCAGTTGGGCGACAATGCCATGAAGACGGGCGTGATCGCGGCCTCGGCCGGCAATCACGCGCAGGGCCTTGCCTATCATGGCAAGCGTCTGGGCGTGCCCGTCACCATCGTCATGCCCAAGCCGACACCAACGGTGAAGGTGATGCAGACCGAAAGCCATGGCGCGCGCGTTGTGCTGTTCGGCGAGACGTTCGATCAGGCCTATGCCCATGCCCGCGAGCTGGAAAAGGTGGAAAACCTGACCTTCGTCCACCCGTTTGATGAGCCGGAAATCATTGCAGGGCAGGGCACGCTTGCGCTCGAAATGATGGAAGACGCGCCCGACATTGATTGCTTTGCCGTGCCGATTGGCGGCGGCGGGCTCATCTCTGGCATTTCGACGGTCGCGCGGGCGTTGAAGCCCGGCGTCGAGATCGTCGGTGTGCAGGCAGAGCTTTTCCCCAGTATGTATAATGTCATCAAGGGCACGGATCTGCCCTGTGAAGGCGATACGCTGGCAGAAGGCATCGCGGTCAAATATCCCGGCGATCTGACACGCCGGTTCGTGCGCGCGCTGGTGGATGATATTCAGCTGGTGGACGAGCGCCATCTGGAGCAGGCGGTCAGCCTGTTGCTCCAGATTGAAAAAACCGTTGTCGAGGGCGCGGGGGCGGCAGGGCTTGCCGCGTTGCTGGCCAACCCGGAGCGTTTCAAGGGCCGCACTGTCGGCATCGTCCTGTGTGGCGGCAATATCGATACGCGCTTGCTTGCCAATGTGCTGCTGCGCGACCTTGCCCGGTCAGGCCGCCTCGCGCGCATCCGCCTGCGCTTGCAGGATCGGCCGGGCTCGCTGTTTGGCGTGTTCGGCATCTTCGCCAAGCTCAACGCCAATGTGCTGGAAATCTATCACCAGCGCGTCTTCACGAATCTGCCCGCCAAGGGACTCATCACGGATATTGAGTGCGAGCTGCGCGATTCCGCACATCTGGATGCATTGTTAACCGCACTTGCTAACGCCGGATATGATGCGGGCCTCGTGGAACCCGCCTGAATAGGGCATTTTAACCGATAATTATTGGTAAACGCACTTTCCAGAGAAGAATCGAAACAGCATAAGAACCGTCTGCCGGACGTGAATGGGCGCGCCGCATATTTTTGAAGGGACGGTTTCGCGGTGACGGCGCAGTTTCGTTTTCCACGCTTCTTCGTGACCAGCCCTGCACCCTGCCCCTATCTTCCGGGCAAATTCGAGCGGAAGGTGTTTACCGACCTTTCGGGCATCCATGCGGGTGAGCTGAATGAGGCGCTGAGCAAAATCGGCTTTCGTCGCAGCCAGGGCGTTGCCTATCGCCCCAGTTGCCTTGACTGTTCCGCCTGCGTTTCGGTGCGTGTCATCGCCGATGAATTTCGCCCCAATGCCTCGCAGCGCAAGTTGTTGCGCCGCCATGCGGACCTTGAGGTTTCCGCCTGCCAGCCTTGGGCGACGAGCGAGCAGTTTAGCCTGCTGCGCCGCTATCTGGCGTCTCGCCATCCCGGTGGCGGTATGTCGCAGATGGACGATATGGACTATGCCGACATGGTCGAGACGACGCCGGTTGAAACCAATGTCGTTGAATATCGGGAACCTTCTGTCGATGGCCGTCCGGGCCGCCTTGTCGGGGCTTGCCTGACCGACCGGCAGGTCGATGGCCTGTCGATGATCTACAGCTTCTTCGAACCGGATGATGAAAACCGGCCCGGTCTTGGCACCTTCATCATCATGGACCACATCATGCGCGCGGTGGAGGAAGGACTGCCCTTCGTCTATCTCGGCTATTGGATCGCCGGCTCGCCGCGCATGGAATATAAAACCCGCTTCCAGCCGCTGGAGCGGCTTGGCCCCAATGGCTGGGCGCGCTTTACGCCTGACGATAATGCCGAGCGGGTTTATCCGCCTGAACTCGCCCGTGTGATGATCGGCGCCTGAGCGGGCCCTCCTTGTCGATCACCCCGGCGCAGGCTGGGGTCTCTACGCCTGAACGTTGGAGATGCCAGCCTGCGCCGGCATGGCGGGATGGGGCTTGGTTCCCGACGCACACGCATCGTCACCCCAGCGAAGGCTGGGGTCTCGCTGGGCGGGTGCGTGAGAGGCCGGCTTCGCTGGCAAGGCGCTGTTGTCAGATCAGCCCAGCCAGTGGCGAGGAGGGGTCGGCATACATACGGCGACCCATGCGCCCCGCGCGATAGGCGAGGCGCCCGCCTTCCACCGCAAGCTTCACCGCCCGCGCCATCAATATCGGGTCTTTCGCCTCGGCGATCGCGGTGTTCATCAGCACGCCCTCGCAGCCCAGCTCCATCGCGACCGCTGCGTCCGACGCCGTGCCGACGCCCGCATCGACGAGCACAGGCACGCCCGCGCCTTCCACGATGAGCCGCACCGTGACGCGGTTCTGGATGCCAAGGCCAGAGCCGATGGGTGCGCCAAGCGGCATGATCGCAACTGCGCCCGCCTCTTCAAGCTGCTTGGCGGCAATGGGATCATCAACGCAATAGACCATCGGCTTGAAGCCTTCCTTCACCAGCGTCTCGGTCGCCTTCAGCGTTTCGCGCATATCGGGGTAGAGCGTGCGCGCCTCGCCCAGCACCTCAAGCTTCACAAGATCCCAGCCGCCGGCCTCGCGCGCCAGCCGCAGCGTGCGCACGGCGTCGTCCGCCGTAAAGCAGCCAGCGGTGTTGGGCAGATAGGTGTATTTCTTGGGGTCGATGAAGTCGGTGAGCATCGGTGCCTTGGGGTCAGACACATTCACGCGGCGCACGGCGACGGTGATGATCTCCGCGCCTGAAGCCTCAAGCGCGGCCGCATTCTGGGCGAAGTCCTTATACTTGCCCGTGCCGACGATGAGCCGCGAGGTGAAGGTGCGGCCCGCCACCGTCCAGCTATCATCGCCCGCCGTCGCGCCGCTGCCGCCGCCGACGAAATGGACGATTTCAAGCTGGTCACCCGCTTCGATGAGGACGTCACCCAGCGTTGACCGGGGCACGATTTCGCGGTTGCGCTCGACCGCGACCTTGGCGGGTTCCAACCCGATTTCGCGCACAAGTGCGGCAATGCTGATGCCGGGCTGCACGTTGCGCGGTTCGCCATTCAACTGGATGGAAATCATGGGGGCAGGTCCGTTCCTTTGCCTTTTCTCGCGTGTCCATATAGGGGAGGAGGCGAACGTCGCAACCGCCACCAACACCGGAGATCGTCCGTATGGCTGCAAAGCCCGTCATCTACGTCCTGAACGGGCCCAACCTCAACCTGCTTGGCACGCGCGAGCCGGAAATCTACGGTTCGGACACGCTGGACGATATTGCCGGGCGGCTTGAGGATCAGGCGCAGGGCCTTGGCGTCATGGTGGATGTGCGCCAGTCAAACCATGAAGGGCATCTTGTGGACTGGCTGCACGAGGCGCAGGCGCATGGGGCCAAGGCGGTGTTGCTCAACGCGGGCGCCTATACGCACACCTCCATCGCGCTGCATGACGCCATAAAGTCCATCAAGGTGCCGGTGATCGAGGTGCATCTGTCAAACCCGCACAAGCGGGAAGAATTCCGCCATATCAGCTATGTCGGGCAGGCGGCGATGGCGACGGTCGCGGGTTTTGGCGCTTTGAGCTATAGCGTTGCGCTGGACGCCGCCGCCAAGCTCTGACAAAGGGCGGGAAACACATTATTCGGGGGTCAAATGGCTGAGAAAGCAGGAACGATGCAGGTCGATGTGAAACTGGTTCGGCAGCTTGCCGAACTCCTCAACGAAACGGGTCTCACCGAGATCGAAGTTGAGGAAGACGCGCGCAAGATCCGCGTTGCAAAGACGGTTCAGGCTGTTGCCGCCGCGCCGGTCGCCGCCGCTGCCGCACCTGCGCCCGCCGCTGCCGCCGCACCTGTCGCCGTTGCCGCGCCCGCGGATCATCCCGGTGCGGTCAAATCGCCTATGGTCGGCACGGCCTATCTGGCGTCTTCGCCTGAAGCTGCGCCATTTGTGAACGTTGGCGACAGCGTGAAGGAAGGCGATACGCTTATCATCATCGAGGCGATGAAGGTGATGAACCCGATCACCGCGCCGCGCGGCGGCAAGGTGACGCAGGTGCTTGTCGCCAACGGCCAGCCGGTCGAATATGATCAGCCGCTGGTCGTGATCGAGTGATCCGTCTCCACGGACGCCGGGGGTAATCCAATGACAATCGAGAAACTTCTCATCGCCAATCGCGGCGAAATCGCTTTGCGCATCCATCGTGCGGCGCATGAAATGGGCATCAAGACCGTCGCCGTCCACTCGACGGCGGATGCCGACGCCATGCACGTGCGGCTGGCCGACGAAGCCGTCTGCATCGGCCCGCCTGCGGCCAAGGACAGCTATCTCAACGTCCCCGCCATCATTTCCGCCGCTGAAATCTCAGGCGCGGATGCGATCCATCCGGGTTATGGTTTTCTGTCGGAAAATGCGCGTTTCGCCGAGATCATCGAAGAGCATAAGCTGATCTTCGTCGGCCCCAAGCCGGAGCATATCCGCACGATGGGCGACAAGGTGATGGCCAAGAAGACGGCGGGCGAGCTTGGCCTGCCGCTCGTGCCGGGGTCGGATGGCGCCATCGAGGATGTTGCCGAAGCCAAGCGTGTTGCCGCCGAAGTTGGCTATCCCGTCATCATCAAGGCGGCTTCGGGCGGCGGCGGCCGTGGCATGAAGGTCGTCAATTCGGCTGAAGAGCTTGAAACGCAGATGCTGCAGGCGGGGACCGAGGCGAAGGCTGCCTTCGGCGACGCGACGGTCTATCTCGAAAAATATCTCGGCAATCCGCGCCATATCGAGTTTCAGGTGTTTGGCGACGGCAAGGGCAATGCGATCCACCTTGGCGAGCGCGATTGTTCGTTGCAGCGTCGCCACCAGAAGGTGCTTGAAGAAGCACCCTCGCCCGTCATCTCGGCGGAAGAACGCGCGCGCATGGGCGGCATCGTCGCCAAGGCGATGGCCGATATGGGCTATCGCGGTGCGGGCACCATCGAGTTCCTGTGGGAAAATGGCGAGTTCTATTTCATCGAGATGAACACGCGTATTCAGGTCGAGCATCCGGTGACCGAAATGATTACCGGCTTCGACCTTGTTCGCGAGCAGATCCGCATTGCCGAAGGCAAGGGGCTTTCGGTGAAGCAGGAAGACCTGGAATTCCGCGGCCATTCGATCGAATGTCGTATCAATGCGGAAGACCCGCGCAGCTTCGCGCCTTCGCCGGGCACGATCAAATCTTATCACCCGGCAGGTGGTATGCACGTCCGCGTCGATAGCGGACTTTACGCGGGCTATCGCATCCCGCCTTATTACGACAGCATGATCGCCAAGCTGATCGTTTATGGCCGGACGCGTGAAAGCTGCATGATGCGGATGCGCCGCGCGCTTGAGGAAATGGTCGTTGATGGCGTGAAGACCAATATTCCGCTCCATCAAGACCTGCTTGGCCAGCCCGATGTGATCGACGGCAACTACTCGATCAAATGGCTTGAGGAATGGCTGGCCAGCGAGGCCGCCAAGGGATGATGACTCTGGCCCGCTGGCAGCTTGCTGGCGGGCCGGGCAAGTCAGTGCTGCCCGGCACAGGGCATTTGGTGTGACGCGCATCGCTGCATTACTCGAAGCCTGCCCAAGATTTCAGTCCAAAATGGTGCAATGCCTCGATCCAGCGGCGTAATTCTTCAAAATCTGTCTGCTTTTCTGCGAATCACTTCATGCCGATTCGGCGGCGTGACCTTTGCTTGGGCGGCAAGATATGCGGTGCGCGCTGCCATGGCTCCACCATTGGGAGGCCACTTCCTACAACGAAAAGGAGGAGCCCGACGTGATCGCCGAACCCCTCCCAATATGGCTAAAAAGCTAGGTTAACGCCTAAAATTAGGCGCCCTTCCAGCCACCACCCATGATCCAGTCCCAAATGCCTTTGGCCGGAGCGGGGCGGACCTGCTTGGTCTTCTTCATGATATTCCCCTTGTCACACACAGCCGCCAATTCTGACGGCAAGGGGAAGTTAGAATAAGCGTTATGGTTTACAAGAAATTAATCATCCTAAGCAGCGCGCAAGGCGGGCTTTTTTCCAATGAAGACCATGAACTCGTCACGCGGCATCGGGCGCGAGATGAAGAAGCCCTGTGCTTTGTCGCAGCCCATTGACTGGAGCATTTCAAGCGTCTCCTGCGTCTCCACGCCTTCGGCGACGACGCTGTGGCCGAGCGAATGGGCAAGCTCGATCGTCGCGTTAACAAGAACGCGGTCGGAGCGGTTGCGATCCATTGCGGCGACAAAGCCACGATCAATCTTCAATTCGCTGGCCTTGATCTTCTTGAGATATTCAAGCGTGCAGAAGCCTGTGCCGTAGTCATCGATCGAAACGATGACGCCGAGCGCGGTAAGCGCGTTGACCGTTGCGAAAAGCTCTTCTTCCTTTTCGACGGCAGCAGATTCGGTGATTTCCATCGTCAGAAGCTTGCCGGGCACCTTGTGGCGCTCCAGCAACTCGCGCAGCCGCCCGACAAAATCCTTTCGGCCAAACATCTGTGCGGACAGGTTGACCGCGACATTGAAGCGGTTGCCGGTGGAGGCGACCATCATCAAGGCCTGTTCGAGCACAAAATAGGTCAGCTTGTCGATGCGGCCATTGGCTTCGGCTACCGACACAAATTCTTCGGGTGAAATTGCTCCACGCTGTGGATGCGTCCAGCGCACCAACGCTTCAGCGCCTGTGACCTTGCCGGATTTAAGATCAAGCTTGGGCTGATAGGCCACCCAGACCTCCCCCGATTCAATCGCGGTATCAAGGCGGCCCAGCAGCGACATATTCCACTCCGCCTCGTTAAGACGGGCCGGGTCGTAATATTTCCAGCGATGGCCTGCCGCCGCCGCTTCATCGGCCGCGACAAGCGCGCTCGCAAAGCGGGCGCCAAGGTCTGGTGACCCGCTGGTGTCGATGCCAAAGGCGATTGACACGTCGACCTGCCACCCGCCGACCGTAATCGGCATCATGAAGAAGCTGTGGATCGCTTCCAGCTGGTCGGACAGTTCATCCGGGGCGGACGCTGGGGCAATCCAGCAGAAAATGCCGTCGTCGCCATGGAAGAGCGATGTGAGATTGCCTGCGTTCAGCCGCGCAGCGATCTGGGTCGCCAGCACATCCTCATTCTGGGCAAGTGCGGCAACAAGTTCGGCATAGTTTTTGATCCGTACCGCGACGATGGCGTGCGTGCCCGAAAGTTTATGTTCCTTGAGCGCGAGCAGATTGGGCAAGCCGGTCAATGGGTTCACGCGCGCGTCGCCGCGGCGATAGCTGCGCCATGCGCGCATCAGGATGATCGTTCCGGCCATCAGCATCCCGATGGCGGGATCGAGGTAGATGCCATGATCTTCAAGGATGATCGGGCACGTCACAAGCGTCAGCAATTCAAGCGTGATGGCCATGACGGCCCAGCGGCGCGGCGCGGCCCAGATGATGAACGACGCAAAAGCGGCGAACACGAAAGCCGGCCACCAGCCATAATAGGCCTGCTCGCCTTCCATCATTGTCTCGGCGGCGATGGCGTTGATGAAGGCAATGGGAATTGGTTCTGTTCCCGGCACGCTTTCCGGTGAGCGCGTGTTGGAGACGAGCGCGATTTTGCCTTTCAGAGCCGCGCCTGCCCTACCGTCCAGTATCTGCGCCGCGCTGATCTGAGGGATCGAATCAGCATCGATGCTGTAGTCAATGAATATCGGCTGGGCGGGGTGTGTCTGCTTGCCCGCGAGCGTGGCTGCAAGACTTGGAAACTCTTCGCCATCGGCCTTGACCCTATAATTGGCGTGCCAAGCATGGCCAAAGCCATTGAAATAGAGTGACGATCCCGCCGTGGTCGCGGCGGAGGCGAGAATGGCGGCGGGCTTTTGGAAGCGACGCTCCAGCGTCACCGGGTCTTTGTCAAACCGCGCGCCGATCACGGCCTTGCCGGGCAATGCGCGGAAAGCATTGGCCAGAACCTTGTCTTGTTCTGGCGATCCGGTCGGCACGAAAACGTGCTCGAACGCGATCTGGCGTGCGCCCGCAGCGTCGATCTTGTTAACGAGTCCTGCCACCTTGTCACGCGGCCAGGGCCATTCGCCCTGCGCTGCGATCGTCGGGCCGTCGATGGTGACGACAACAATATCCCCATTGGAGGCATGGGAGCGGACATGATTGCGCAACACGCGCAGCACATCATCCAGCGGAGAGGCTGCGTCGAGAATGCCAAGCGTCAAAAATGCGAATAACGTCCACAAAAGCGCCCGGTAGCGCCTTTGGGTGACTGCATCTCGCATGGTTTCAAGAAGTTGGAACAAAGCGACCTCGGATTTGGTTGCTTGCACCATTAAACCCAAAGTGGTTAATTTCTTGCTTCCGCTACTTGCTCGTTTTCCGAGCTTTTTCCATCCATTTCGGGCCATTACGGCGACAATTGCAGGCCGGGCGCAGGCCGGGCGGCGGCGGGCGTGTCGGGTGCAATGTTACGCCGAAGCGGCTTGCATTGTGCGCGGCTGTTCGGGCAGATGAGGGCTGATCGGGCGAACAATTGACCCGCGGAAGAATTATGATGCGTTTTTCGGTTTCACTGCGGTCTGTGGTTGTGCTTGCTCTGATGGCAGGGGCGGGCGCGCACGCGCAGTCCGCGGGGCCGGCAAGCCTGCTTCCGCCCGGCCTTTCGCCTGATGTGGAGGTCAAGCCTGTTCCGCCCGCAGACGGAACCGCAATGCCGCTGCCAGCGCCTGTTGTCCCCATATCACCGGCCTGGACGCTGGAGGATGCAGCCCGGCTTGTCGTGTCGATTCAGGCGTCAGGTAAAAAAGGCCTGATTCCGGCGGATTATGAGCCGGATGCGCTCAAGGCGGCGATTGGTGCAGGCGAAGGCGTGGCGCTTAATGATCTGGCGACGCGGCTCTTCACCCGTTTGGCGACCGACCTGCGCGATGGGCGAACGCCCAAGGCGGCGCGGGTCGACTGGCTGATTGTTGATACTGATGCCGTGACGCTGCCGCTGGATGCGGCGCTTGCCACCGCGCTCGCGGCGCATGACATTGAAGGTGCGCTCGCCAGGCTGGAGCCAAAGCACCCCGATTATGCCGCGCTAAAGGCAGAGCTTGCGCGGACTCCGGCGGGCAATGCGCCGCGCATCGCGCTGCTGCGCGCCAATCTTGATCGCTGGCGCTGGATGCCACAATCGCTGGGCGACAAGCACGTGCTGGCGAACGTGCCTGAATTCATGGTGCGGGTGAACACTTTTGGTCGCAATATCGCGTCCTTCCGCGTCATTGTGGGCAAGCTTGATACGCCGACGCCGCAATTGTCGGCACAGGCCGTGGGCATTGTCGTCCACCCGCCATGGGTGCTGCCGCAGAGCATCATCCGGCAGGAAGTTGGCCCGCTCATCGCGCGCAGCCCCGCAACCGCAAAGGCGCGTGGCTATGTGTGGACAGGCAGCGGCAAATCATTGTCGGTCGTCCAGATGCCGGGGCCAAAGGCGGCGCTGGGGCAGTTGAAGCTCGATATGCCCAACCCGCAATCCATCTTCCTGCACGATACCCCCAACAAGACGCTGTTTGCCAATCATCCGCGTGCTTATAGTCATGGTTGTTTGCGGACCGACCGTGCGTTTGAATTCGGCATACTCCTGAGCCTGCTCCAGTCAGGTCAGCCGCTTGACGATGTGCAGATGCGCGAACAGACCGCCAATAATCTTGTCGAGCTCATCCGTGCGGGCAAAACGCAAAAAGCGCCTTTCAAGGAGCCGATCCCGGTGCATATCGGCTATTTCACGGTGGCGACGGCGGGCGGGAAGGCGCTGGAAACCTTTGCCGACCTTTATGGCCGGGATGCGCAGGTCATCGCCTCGTTCGCGCGGCCCCGGCAAGACAATGCGGTTGCCGCAGCCCCACCACCGGCACCGCCGCAAGGATAGTCGCACCGTCATTGGAGCATCAAAAGCACGGTCTTGCGCAACAAAGGGGGCAAGGCTGGCATTTTTGTTACGAATCTGTTATACTATGCGAGAAAGCGGGGCTCTCCCGCGCCGGATGGAGTTGCCCTAGCCAAAATCCCTGCAGGACGTGCAGCCGCTTTTGCGGCGCTGGTCGCGTATTCGGGGTATGGCGGGCGCATCGGTATGAAAGGTCGCAATTAATGTCTTCCAACGCGCTGAATTTCGTCGTCGGCGACTATGTTGTCTATCCCAAGCATGGCGTTGGCCGCGTGATCGAACTGCAAAGTTCCGAAATCGCGGGCATGAAGCTTGAACTTTATGTGCTGCGTTTCGAGAAGGAAAAGATGACGCTGCGGGTTCCGACCAACAAGGCGGAAAGCGTGGGGATGCGCAAGCTTTCATCCGACAAGCAGATGAATGAGGCGCTGGTCACGCTCAAGGGCAAGCCCAAGGTCAAGCGCACCATGTGGTCGCGCCGTGCGCAGGAATATGAAGCCAAGATCAATTCGGGTGACCTTGTGTCGATCGCCGAAGTGGTGCGCGATCTGTATCGCCCTGAAGAGGCGCCCGAACAGAGCTATTCCGAACGCCAGATTTTTGAAGGCGCGACGAGCCGGCTTGCGCGCGAACTGGCGGCAATGGAGCAGACCGACGAGAAGGCGGCCGCCGCCAAGATTATCGATATTCTGAAGAAGGCCGCGCCGCAGCATCAAAAGGCTGCTGAAGCCGCCTGATCGGGCGCGTCACTAACATGGGTAAGTGAAAGGGGTGGCCGCCGTGCCGCCCCTTTTTCGTTTGCGTTGCTTCTGTGCTTGTGTATTACTTCACCAACACAGTTGAGGATCGGACCGATGCGGATTGCCCTCTTGTTTCTGATGGTGCTTCTTGTCGGCTGCGGGCGTGGCGAAGTGGAGAGCCAAGCTCCTCAGCAGCAGCGCGCGTTTGCCGCGCGCGATTTCAACAGCGTTGACCTTGCAGGTGCAGATGATGTGCGCATTGTCTACGGCAAGAATTTCGCGGTTTCCGCGTCTGGCCCGGCGAAGGCGCTCAAACGGCTCGATATTCGCGTTGAGGGCGGCGTGCTCAAGCTGGGCCGCCTCAAGGAAGAAAATGGGTGGAATTTGGGCTGGGCGCGTGACGAAAAGTCGGCGACGATTGCCGTCACCATGCCTGTGATCCGCAGCGCCGTGCTGAGCGGTGCGGGCGATCTCGACATCAAAACGGCCACCGCGCCCGACAGTTTCAGCGCCCGCCTTTCCGGTTCGGGTAATCTCACGGTCGACAATGTTCAGGCACGTGCGGTTGATCTCATCACAACGGGTGCGGGCGATATTTTGGCGCGGGGCACCGCTGAGGCGATGGCGGCGCGGCTGTCCGGTGCTGGCAGCCTCGATGCACGCGGGCTTCAGGTGAAGGATGCCGATATTCGCCTGTCCGGCGCGGGCGATGTGCACGCCAATGTAAGCGGCACGGCGCGGGGCGTGTTGACCGGGGTGGGAAGCATCGATGTGGAGGGCCCCGCAAAATGTGCGATTGCGCGCACCGGCGTGGGCGATGTGCGCTGTGGCGGCGACACTGACACTGGCGCGGGGGAATAGGGCGCATCGACAGTTGCGGCACTGCGGTGCGCGCTCCATAACCCGATGCATGAAGATTTCGCTGCGTATCATTTGCTGCATGGTGCTGGCCCTGTCCGCCGCCCCGCTCGCCGCCGCCGAGCGCGGCTATTCCGTACCGGACTTTGAACGGATTCGTGTGAGCGGCCCCTATCGCGTTGAGGTGGTGACGGATCGCTCAACGGTGGTGAAGGCAACTGGCAGCACGCAGGCGCTCGACCGGGTGATTATCGAAGTGCAGGGGCGCACGCTGCTGATCCGCCCCAACCGGACCGGCTGGGCAGGCGCGGGCGTAATGGACGCGCCGCCTGCGCTGATTTTCGTGCGTGCGCCGGCGCTGCGTGAAGCGTTTATCGCCGGTAGCGGTGCACTGTCGCTGACCGGGCTCAAGGGATTGCGCGTCGTGCTGGGGGTGGAAGGCGCTGGCACGCTCACGGCCAATGGCGTGGCGGCAGACCGGCTGGACATTGGGGTGATTGGCACCGGACGGCTGATCGCCTCAGGCACGGCCCGGCAGGCGACCGTCACCAGCCGGGGAGCGGCGGCGGTAGAAGCGGCGCGGCTCACCGTCGATGATCTGTCGGTGACATGGGAAAGCGCGGCCGATGGAGCTTTTTCCGCGCGCCGGACGGCCAGGGCAAATTCGGTCGGTGCGGGCAATGTCGTGATCGCGGGGGCCGCCGCGTGCACCGTCAACGCTTTGGGCGATGGCAGCGTGGAGTGCGGGCGCTAAGCGTGTTCGGTTTTGATGGACTCAAAACCGAACTCCAGATTGTCCGTTTTCCGCGATTTCCGAGCCGTTCGGTGTTTCCACCTCGCTTGAAATCGCTCTAGATCAGCGACAATTCCGCCAGTTCGCGCAGCAGCGTTTCGGGCAATTCATCACCGCGCGCAATATCGCCAGTGCCGAGATCCGAAGGTGCATCCGCCGCTTCGAGATAGCGCCAGCCCTGATGTGCGCGGCGGGGGTGAGGGCTGACGGGGACCAGCTTTGCTTCCAGCACGATATGATGGCGGCCTTCGGGCGTTGCCTCAAAGCCGAGGATTTTTGCGCGGCCGACAAGCTGGTGCTTGATGATCCAGTAGAGCGACCCGCCCGCGACAATCTCGTCATGCCGTTTGGGCAGGAAGCGCGTCGTCATCCGCACCATGCCGTCCGCGCTGTGCGTCGTGACACGGCGGACAAGATCGGCATAGGAGGTCGCGCCGAACGCGACTTTCGTCAGATGCAGCGCCATCAGCCCGCAAGATTGGCGAGCGTGGCAAGGCCCAGAAAGCTGAAAAAGCCCATCACATCGGTCATCATCGTCACGAATACGGCGGAGGAGACGGCAGGGTCGACATTGAGGCGATCAAGCGTGACGGGCACCATGATGCCGGCAAGCCCGGCCACAAGATTGTTGATGACCATGGCCGACCCCATGACGAGGCCGAGCATGGGGTTGCCATAGACAAAGGCGACCGCCGAGCCGATCAGCAGACCGAGCGAGAGGCCGTTTGCAATGGCGATGCGCAGCTCTCGCCAGATCATGCGGGCGGTGTTGGAACTGGTCAGCTCGTTGGTGGCGATGGCGCGCACGACCACGGCGAGCGTTTGTGTGCCTGCATTGCCGCCCATGCCGGAGACGATGGGCATCAGCACGGCAAGCAGTGCGAACTTGGCGATTTCCCCCTGAAACAGCCCGACGACACTGGCGGCGATGATGGCGGTGCCAAGGTTGACGACGAGCCAGGTAAGGCGCGTGCGCACGGTGAGCGAAATCGGCTCGTTGATGTCGCCTTCGCCTGCGCCAGACAGTTTGAGGATGTCTTCGCTGGCTTCTTCCTGAATGATGTGGACGACATCGTCGACCGTAATCATGCCCACCAGCCGCCCCGAAGGATCGACAACGGCGGCGGAAATAAGACCATATTTCTGGAAGCGCAGCGCGACTTCTTCCTGATCCATCTCGACCGGAATCAGCGTCTGCTCGCGCTTCATCACGTCAGACATATTCACGCCGCGCGGCGTGCGCAGCACCCAGCTGAGGTGGCAGGTGCCCACCGGGTGATGCTGTGGATCGACGACGAACACTTCCCAGAAGTCGGTCGTGAGATCCTGATTTTCGCGCAGGTAGTCAATCACCTGCCCCACCGTCCAATGCTCCGGCACCGCGATCAGCTCGCGCTGCATCAGGCGGCCGGCGGATTCTTCCGGGTAAGAGAGCGCTTCCTCGATGCGGCGCGATCGTCGGGGGCGAGGGCGCGCAGAACGGCACGCTGGTCGTCTTCCTCCATGTCCTCGATGATGGCGACGGCATCGTCGGTATCGAGTTCGGCGGCAATATCGGCGACCTGTTCAGGCGCGAGGCTGTCAATCAGTTCCTCGCGCACATAGTCGTTCATTTCGGCGATGACATCGGCGTCGATCAGGTCGGAGAGCGCGCGGACGAGATCGCGCCGGTCGTCGGCCGGGGTCTGCTCGATCAGGTCGGCAATGTCGGCGGGGTGGAGCGGCGCGACGAGCGTGCGCGCGCCATCATCATCACCCAGTTCAACCGCGGACAAGACGTCGCGGACGAATTCGCGCTTGAGGTGATCGTCTTCGTCGAGTTGCGTCTCGACGACCGGGTCGGCAGCGCGGGTGATGTCGGTTTCGCTCATCTTCGCTCCGTCCGGCTGGCTTGCGACCACGGGTGGTTAGGCCGCGCGCGCGCTAATGACAAGCTTTGCCTTTTCACCGTCGGCAACGGCGCTACATTGGCCCATGTGACCATGCCTTACCGCCTCTCCGTGCTCGACCAGTCACCCATTGAAGAAGGGCTGACCGCGTCCGATGCCATCCGCAACACGATAGATCTCGCACAGACTTGCGATGCGCTGGGCTATCACCGCTACTGGCTGGCGGAGCACCATGCCTCGCCGGGGCTGGCGGGCTGTGCGCCAGAGGTTCTCATTGGCCCGGTGGCGCTGGCGACGCAGCGAATCCGCATTGGCTCTGGCGGGGTGATGCTGCCGCATTATTCGCCCTTCAAGGTCGCCGAGGCGTTTAAGCTGCTGGCCGCCATGGCGCCGGGGCGGATTGATCTGGGCATCGGTCGCGCGCCGGGGACAGACCAGCGCACCGCCTATGCGCTCCAGCGGGATCGCTCACGCCGGATGCCGCTTGATGATTTTCCCGGCAATCTGGCAGAAGTGCTTGCCTATCTGGGCGATGGCCTGCCCGACGACCATCCCTTTGCGCCGTTAAAGTCCACGCTGCCCAAGGGGGGTGGCGATATTGAGCCGTGGCTGCTTGGCTCTTCGGTGGAAAGTGCTGCCTGGGCGGCTGAAGCGGGGCTGCCTTATTGCATTGCCGATTTCATCAATTCAGACGGCGTGCCGCAGGCCGAAATCTACAAGCGCAATTTCCGCCCGTCGCGCTGGCTTCATGCGCCTTATTTGACGGTTGCGACATGGGCGATTGCCGCGCCGACGCGCGCCGAGGCCGAGCTTTTGGCGCTGCCCGCGCGGATGATGTTCCACCACCTTGTGCGCAATGAGCTGATTCAGGTGCCCAGCGTTGAGACCGCGAAGGCCTGGGCTGCCACCCATGCCGATGCGCCGCAGCGCACCCGGCGTTCGGTGCTGGGTGCGCCTGCCGAAGTGCGCGCCGAGATTGATGCCGTGGCGGCGCTCTATGGCGCGGATGAGATGATGCTCGTCAACATCATGCCCGATCATGCCGCCCGGCGGCGCAGCTATGCGCTGCTTGCCGCTGAATATGGGCTGGCATCGGCGGCGCAAGCCGCGTAGGGCAGCCGCATCATTTTTTCATCAGCAGAAAGACCAGCCATGGCCGATACGCTTACCTTCACGCTCGAAACGGGCGATGTTGTCATCCAGCTCCGTCCTGATCTCGCACCCGGCCATGTCGCGCGCATCAGCGAGCTGGCGCAGGAAGGCTTTTACGATGGCGTGGTGTTTCACCGCGTGATCGACGGCTTCATGGCGCAGGGTGGCGACCCCACGGGCACGGGCATGGGCGGATCGAAAAAGCCTGACCTCAAGGCAGAATTCAACGCCGAGCCGCACGTGCGCGGCACCTGCTCGATGGCGCGCGCGATGAACCCGGACAGCGCCAACAGCCAGTTCTTCATCTGCTTTGAAGATGCGGGCTTCCTCGATCGCCAATACACCGTTTGGGGTCAGGTGATTTCGGGCATGGAGCACGTTGACGCGCTGCCCAAGGGCGAGCCGCCCGCCAAGCCCGGCAAGATCGTGAAGGCAAGCGTCGCCTGATCGCTCAGACATTGTCGTAAAGATCGACCAGCCAGTCGCGGAATAACCGCACTGGCTGGAGGTCAAGCGCGCGCGGACGGCAGGCGAACCAGTAGCTATAAGGGCTGCGCACCTCGACATCCGCAAACATCCGCACCAGCCGCTCGTCGCCATAGTCCGAGAGCAGGTTCTGGTGCAGGAAGGCGATGCCAAGCCCTTGTGCGGCCGCCTCAAGCATCAACTGCCCAGAATCATAATAATCAATGGCCGCCGGTTCGAGATCGGGCAGGCCCACCGCCTCGCGCCACGCGCTGAACGTGTCTTCAAGTTCGCGGTGAATGAGCACGGTCATCTCGGCGACCTGTTCGGGCCGGATGATTGCGTGTGGCCCCTGCACCAATCGGCGCGCGCCGACGGTGTAGATGTTGTCGCGGTAGATGCGCACGCCGTAAAGCGAGGGGTCGAGCGTGCCCGACAGCGCGATGGCGCAATCGATGCCGTCGCCAAGCCGCGTCAGCGCGTGGGCGGCGGTATCAAGGTCGATGTGCAGCGTCGGGTGCAATTTGCGCAGTTCGGGAAAGTGCGGAATGAGGCGCTGTGAGGCGAAGAGCGAGGGAACGCCCAGCCGAAGCCGCATCACATGGTCGCGCGAGGTGAGCGTTTCGATGGCGTCTGCCAACGCCTCGATGGGCGCGCCGACAAGCTCCATCAGTTCCTCGCCATCCTCGTTGAGACGGATCGACTGGTGCCCGCGCTCGAACAGCGGACGCCCCATGAAGGATTCAAGCGTCTGGATGCGGCGGCTAAGTGCAGGCGATGAGAGCGAAAGCTCTTCCGAGGCGGCCTTGATGGAACCGAGGCGGGCGACCTGGACAAAAGCTTCGATGGCGGTGAGGGGCGGAAGGCGTCTCATTGCGGCTTTGTTACAGGCGATTGCAAAAACTGCAATCACGATTTTTCATTTCGCACTTGCACAAAATGTCGCTGCGCTGCAAATAGAACCTGCCTTTCAGGCATCCTCTCCTATACAAACTTCCATAGGCCGGTTCTTCGGAACCGGCCTTTTTTTTGTTGCGTAACACGCCCCCTCGCAACGCTGCCGAACCTTTCCTATCTTGGATGCATCCGAAATAGCAGGAATGGATCGCCTCATGGCAGACACCGGCAGAAAGACCCGCAAACTGCAAGTCGCCAATGCGCGCCCGCAAGATAGCGGGCACGGAATCGCGCGCCTTTCAAAGGCGAATCTCGCCGAACTGGAACTTTCTGAAGGGGATGTTGTCGCCATTGAGGGCAAGCGGCAGACGGTGGCCCGCGCTGTCCAGACCTATCCCGAAGATGAAGGGCTGGAGCTTGTTCGGCTCGATTCGCTCCTGCGCATCAACGCTGGCGTCGCAACCGGCGAGCAGGTGAATATTACGCGGGCGGACTCAAAGCCCGCCCAGCGCGTCGTATTCGCACCCGCACAACAAAATTTGCGTCTGCACGGATCGGGCCAGGCGTTGAAGCGCAGCTTTCTTGGTCGTGTGCTCATGACGGGCGATGCCGTGGCCACCGCAGGGCAGCAGCAGGTTGATCGCGCCGATATGCCGCCCCAGTTGCGCCAGATGCTGGCGGCCCCTGCCTATGCGCTTCAGGAAATCCGCCTGCGCGTTGTCGAGACGCAGCCCAAGGGCATCGTCCATATCGACCCCGCGACCGAAATTGAACTGCGCGCCGAATATGAGGAACCAAAGGACGCGCGCCATGCCGATGTGACCTATGACGATCTCGGCGGCATGGGCACAACCATCGACCAGTTGCGCGAAATGGTGGAACTGCCTTTGCGCTACCCGGAATTATTTGAGCGGCTGGGCGTCGATCCGCCCAAGGGCGTGCTGCTGCACGGCCCGCCGGGCACGGGCAAGACGCGGCTCGCGCGTGCCGTGGCGAATGAGAGCGCGGCGGAGTTCTTCCTCATCAACGGGCCTGAAATCATGGGTTCGGGCTATGGCGAGAGCGAGAAGAAGCTGCGCGAGGTGTTTGAGCAGGCAAGCAAGGCCGCCCCCTCGATCATCTTCATCGACGAGATTGATTCGATTGCCCCCAAGCGCGGCAATGTGGCGGGCGAGGCTGAAAAGCGGCTTGTTGCCCAGTTGCTGACGCTGATGGATGGGCTGGAGGCGCGCGCCAACCTTGTCGTGATCGCCGCCACCAACCGGCCCGAAGCGATTGACGAGGCGCTGCGCCGTCCGGGCCGGTTCGACCGCGAGATCGTGATCGGCGTGCCCGATCTGGGCGGGCGGCTTGAAATCCTCGGCATCCACACGCGCGGTATGCCGCTGGCCGAGGGTGTTGACCTCAATGAGCTGGCGCGCGCCACCTATGGCTTTGTCGGCGCGGACCTTGCCGCACTCACGCGCGAGGCGGCGATTGAGGCGGTGCGCCGCATCATGCCGCAGCTCGACCTTGAGACGGCTTCGATTCCTCCCGAAGTGCTCGAAACGCTCTCGGTGACGCGTGACGATTTTCAGTCGGCATTGAAGCGCGTCCAGCCATCCGCCATGCGCGAAGTGATGGTGCAGATGCCCGATGTGCGCTGGAGCGATGTGGGCGGCGTGGGCGAGGCGCAGCGCAAGTTGCAGGAAGGCGTAGAGCTTCCGCTCAAGCATCCCGATGCGTTCCGCAGGCTTGGCATCCGCCCGGCCAAGGGCTTTTTGCTCTACGGCCCGCCGGGCACGGGAAAGACCTTGCTCGCCAAGGCCGTCGCGCGCGAGGCGGAGGCGAACTTCATCGCCACCAAATCGTCTGACCTGCTCTCAAAATGGTATGGCGAGAGCGAGCAGCAGATTGCCCGCCTGTTCGCACGCGCGCGCCAGGTTGCGCCGTGCGTCATCTTCATCGACGAGATGGACAGCCTTGTCCCCGCACGCGGCGGATCGCTTGGGGAGCCGCAAGTGACCGAGCGCGTCGTCAACACCATCCTCGCCGAGATGGACGGCATTGAGGAGATGCAGTCGGTCGTCGTCATCGGCGCGACCAACCGTCCGACATTGATTGATCCTGCGTTGATGCGTCCGGGTCGTCTCGACGAACTGATCTACGTATCCGTGCCCGATGAGGACGGCCGGCTGCACATTCTGAAAATCCACACCAAGCGAATGCCGCTCGACAAGGATGTCGATCTGGCGGGGCTGGCCAAGCGGACTGACAAGTTTACCGGCGCTGACCTTGAAGATCTGGTGCGCCGCGCCGGGCTTTCGGCGCTGCGCGGATCGCTCAAGACCAAGCGTGTGTCAGCGGCGCATTTCGAGGCGGCGCTGGCTGAAACGCGGGCTTCGGTAACAGCGGAGATGGAGCGCGAATATGCCAAGATGCACGAAAACCTGAAGACCGACGCTTTCAACCCGGCGCCTTCGATTGGCTTTATTGCTCCCGGGATGCTGAGGCCGCGGAGTCCAAAGGCTTGATGCGCGCCAGCACATAGAGGACGAGCAGCAGGAGAATGGCCGAGGAGAGGAAATAGGGCAGCGGCTTCCAAAGCTCATACATCCCGACGCCGAGCGACGGGCCAAGCACGAACGATGCGCCGTTGACCGATGTCACGCGGCCCGCAACGGCGCCTTGCAGCTTGCGGTCGACGGCAAGCGAGGCCCCCGCGGTAAACGCCGGGCGCGTGAAACCAAAGCCCACGCACGCCAGCGCATAGGCCGTTGCAATACCGTAAAGCGATGTCGCCATGCCGGTGAGCGCCGAGCCAAAGGCAGCGGCGACCAGCCCGACCACGACCATGCGCCGTGGCTCAAGGTTGAGCAGGGGAATGAGGCCCCATTGGACGAGGAGTGCTGCGCCCGCGCCGATCATCAGCACGATGCCGATGGCTTCTTGCGAATTGGCGAGCGGCAAATGCAGCCGGTCGATCACGAGAAAGCCCACGGCCTGTCCGGTCATCGCCTGTGCGTGGCCCATGATGAGGCCAAGCAGCATCCACGGCCAGATGCGCGGGTCACGCAGCGCCAAAGGCTTGGACTGCGGAGAGGTGGCCGCCGTCACGCTGCCGCCCGTTGGCGCGCCGCCGATGGAGGGATAGCTGATAACCGCGCCACGCCCCACCTCGCCGGGCTGGTCATCGCGCAGATAGCGGATGACGAGAAACAGCACGACACTGCCGAAAGCGGCAAATACGAAGGCCGGGCCCGCCAGCCCGACGACGGGCATCCCCACAAGCCACGGCGCAGCCGCCGGGCCAAGGATCGTGCCAAGGCCAAAGGCAGAGCCAAGCATGGTGAGCGCCTTTGTGCGTTCCTTGCGCGAGGTGCGAAGCGCCACCATGGCCTGTGCGGCGGGCGGGGCTGCCGCGCCGAAAATGCCGTAGAGCATCCGTGCGGCGATGAAGGCGACCATCGTCACCACCGGGCCGAGTATCTTGTGCAGCCCCAGCGTCAGAACGATGCCGCACAGCCCGACTGAACTGATGAAGCCCGCCAGCCCCAGCATCACCATTTCGCGTCGGCCATCGCGGTCCGACCGGCGCGCCCATGTGGGGGCGGAGAACACCCAGATGGCAGCGGAGACAGAAAAAGCAGCGGCAATCACGCTATCGGGCACGCCGATGGTGCGGCCGAGCGTCGGCAAGATGGATTGCAGCGCGGTGTTGCCAGCCCCGGTGATGAGCATCACGAGAAAGAGCAGCGTGAAATCACGGTTGTTTTCGCGCGGGGCCGTCATTCGCGTGTCCAGTCATAGCCGCGCCCGACCTGGGCGACCTCAAGCGTGTAAGAGGAATACCAGCGCGTCCGGCCCTGATCGCGGATGGCGGCGTGCTCCGGGTGGTCGCGCCATTGGAGGGCGGCGGCTTCATCGGCCCAGTAGCTCACCGTGATGCCAAAGCCGTCTGCGCCGCGCGCGGAGGCAATGCCGCAATAGCCGGGCTGGCACGCTGCAAGCTCCACCATGCGGGCAGCCGCCGCGCTATAGCCTGCATCGTCCTCCACGGTCCTCGTCGATGCGAAGATGACCGCGATCTGTCCGTCGCGTTTTCCTCTCATGACCGACCGATAGCCACGCCGTGGCGCGCGCGATACCCCTTTATTGGTGCGGATGGCTTGAAAGTCGCCCGTTGATCTGCGAACCCGCGTCCAGTGACAGGAATGGAGCGTTCGTCCAGCATGACAGGCACCCGCGCCGAAGCGACCAAATGGTCGCACAAAAAGCCCTGGGGGCCATGGGCGCTTTTCTTCAAGGGCTTTTTGAAGCACCCGGTGATGGTGGGGTCTATCATCCCCTCCACCGAAAAGCTCATCACGCATATGTTGAGCCGCGTCGACTGGAAGACCTGCAAGCTTTTTGTGGAATATGGGCCGGGCGTTGGCACCTTCAGCCAGCAGATTCTGCGTAATCTCGCGCCTGATGCGACCTATGTCGCCATTGACCTCAATCCCGATTTCATCGACTATCTCTCGGCCACCATCAAAGACAGCCGCTTCCGGCCCATTCTTGGTTCGGCGGCGGATGTTGAGCAGATCGTGCGCGACAGCGGGTTTGAAAAGGCAGACTATGTTCTGTCCGGCCTGCCTTTTTCCACGCTTCCAGCGGGCGTTGGCCCGGCCATCGCTTCGGCCACCCAGCGCGTGCTGAAGCCGGGCGGCGCTTTCCTCGTCTATCAGTTCCGTCCGCGCGTGCGTGACATCATTGCACCCTATTTCGAGCACATTGATCACGCGGTTGAATATTGGAACATCCCGCCGGGCTTTCTCTACTGGGCGTGGAAGCCCGAAGAGAAATAGCGATTGCATGGCTGCGCGCCAGCCGATAGCGGGCGCGCCAACAGACGGACCTTCAGGGGGAATTTTTCGTGACCAATGCCACTCTTGATGTCGTTGCCGTGGGCAACGCCATTGTCGATATTATTGCGGCCGCCGATGATGCGCTCATTACCGCTGAAGGGCTGACCAAAGGCGGGATGCAGCTTGTCGATGCCGTGCGCGCCGATGCGCTCTACGCCAAGATGGGCACCGCGCATGAAATCAGCGGCGGCTCGGCTGCCAACACGATTGCCGGCATGGCGGCACTTGGCCGCAAATGCGGTTTTATCGGGCAGGTCGCCGATGACCAGTTCGGCAAGGTCTTTGCGCACGACATCCATGCAATCGGCGTTGAATTCACGACCGAAGTGCGCGGCAATGAGCCGCCGACGGCGCAGTGCCTTATTTTCGTGACGCCCGATGGCCAGCGCACGATGAACACCTTCCTTGGTGCGTCGCAGTTTCTGCCGGCAAAGGCGCTCGACAAGGCGATGATCGAGCGCGCGGGCGTGCTCTATCTCGAAGGCTATCTGTGGGATCCTGAAGAGCCGCGCGCCGCGATGCGCGAGGCGATTGCCATTGCCCGCAACGCAGGCCGCAAGGTCGCTTTCACGCTCTCCGACAATTTCGTGATTTCACGGCATGGCGATGATTTCCGTGCGCTGCTCGACAATGGCAGCATCGACATTCTTTTCGCCAATGACGGTGAAATCCGCACGCTGATGGGCACCGACGATTTCGAGGCGGCCGTTGCAGCGGCGGCTCCGCTGGTCGATATTCTCGTCGTCACCCGCAGTGAAGAAGGTGCGATTGCCCTTAAGGATGGGGTGCGCTTTGAAGTTGCTGCCGAGCCGATCGAGAAGGTCGTCGACACGACCGGCGCGGGCGATCTTTTCGCGGCAGGCTTTCTTGCCGGGCAGGCCGAAGGCCGCAGCATCGCAGACAGCCTGACCATGGGCGCGATCTGTGCGGCCGAAATCATCTCGCATTATGGCCCGCGCCCCGAAGCCGACCTGCGCGAGCTCGTCGCTGCCCGCCTCGGCTGAGGCGCCCTAACGGGCCAAGAAAAAGGGCCAAGAAAAAGGGGAGGCCTAAGCCTCCCCAGTCCCCCCTCCTGATTGCGACCCAGGAGATTTTAGCGCGATCGCGCTTTACGAGATGGGCGGCACGCTCGTCGGCGGCGCGTCCGAATCTTCCTCATGCACTTCCACGCTGCCACGGCCCACATGGCTGCGGCTGCGGCTATAGGTGTAATAGACAACCAGCCCGATGGCCGCCCAGATGGCGAACAGCGCCTGGCTCTTCACGTCGAGGCTGAAGAACAGATAGACGCAGCCCGCAATCGCGATTGGTGCCGTCACGGCAATGGCGGGCGTGCGGAATGGGCGGTTGCGGGTCGGATCGGTCTTGCGCAGCATCATCACTGCAATCGACACAGCGGCAAAGGCGAAGAGCGTGCCTGAGTTGGAGATGTTGGCCAGCTGCCCCACCGGGAAGAAGGCGGCGAACAGCGCAACGAAGATGCCCGTCAGCACGGTGATGACGTGCGGCGTGTTGTAGCGCGGGTGGATCTTCGAAAAGGCTTCAGGCAGCAGCCCGTCGCGGCTCATGACGAAGAAGATGCGCGTCTGGCCGAACATCATCATCAGGATGACCGAGGGCAGCGCAAGCCCTGCCGCGAGGCCGATGAGGTTGCCGATTTGCGGCCAGCCGATTTCACGCAGCGTCCAGGCCAGTGCTTCCTTCGAACAGACAACGGCATTGTCGCCGATGGCCGCACAGGCCGAAGCCAGTTCGCGGCTGCCGGGTTCGAATGCCCCGCCCACGCCATCCATGACCGGCTGCGCGCCGACCGAGCCGATGACGCCGGCGGCGACGAGCAGGTAGAAGATCGTGCAGATGGCCAGCGAGCCGATAAGGCCAATCGGCATATTGCGCTGCGGATTTTTGGTTTCTTCCGCCGCCGTCGAAACAGCATCGAAGCCGACATAGGCAAAGAAGATCGAAGCGGCTGCCGCCGAGATACCACCAAAGCCGAGCGGCGAGAATGGCTCGAAATTCTGCATATTCATCACCGGCACGGCGAGAATGATGAAGAGCGTCAGCGCCGTCACCTTGATGGCGACGAGCACGGCGTTAACGGTCGCGCTTTCCTTGGTGCCGATCACGAGCAGCCATGTGACGAGCCCGGCGATGAGCATGGCGGGCAGGTTTACGGTGCCACCATCAAACGGCCCGCGCACAAGCATATCGGGTATGTCGATATGGAAGGCGTTTTCGATCAGGCCGACGACATAGCCCGACCAGCCGACAGACACCGCGCCCGCGGCGACCGCATATTCAAGGATGAGCGCCCAGCCGACCATCCAGGCCAGCACTTCGCCCATCACGGCATAGCTATAGGTATAGGCTGAGCCGGAAACGGGGACCATGGCCGCCATTTCGGCGTAGCACAAGGCGGCGACAGCGCAGACGAACCCGGCGATGATGAAGCTGATCATCATGCCCGGCCCCGCTTTTTGCGCGGCTTCTGCGGTCAGAACGAAAATGCCCGTGCCGATAACGGCGCCGATGCCGAGCATGGTGAGCTGGAAGGCCCCCAGCGAGCGGTGCAGCGACTTCTTCTCGGCAGTGGCCAAAATCGCATCAAGCGGTTTGACGCGGTCGAATAACATCAGGTTCTCCCCAAGGAACTTCATTCTTGGGTTAGGCAACCTAGGGAGAATTCACACCCGCGCAACAAAATTTCAGCGCGGGAGCATCGCTCCCATCTGTTTTCCACCGAAAATATGCACATGAAGGTGCGGAACCTCCTGATGACCATGGCCGCCGATGTTCGCCAGCAGGCGATAACCGGGGGCTGGGAGGCCCAATTGCCGCGCGACTTCGCCGACTGCGCGCATGAAGCCGACCAGCTCTTCATCCCCGGCCTTGGCGGTAAAATCATCCCAGCTCACATAAGCGCCCTTGGGAATGACGAGCACATGAAGGGGAGCCTGCGGATTGATGTCGTGGAAAGCGAGCGCCCACTGGTCTTCATAAACTGTGCGGTTGGGTATTTCGCCACGCAAAATCCTGGCGAAGATGTTCTGGTCGTCATAAGGCGCAAGCGCGTCGATGGGCATCGGGGCTATTCCTTTCGCGAGGCTTTTTCGGTGATGCCTGACACGCCCTCGCGCCGGTCAAGCTCGGCCAGCACATCATCAAGCGCCACGTCGCAATCGGCGAGCAGCACGAGCAGGTGGAAGATCAGGTCTGCCGCCTCGCCGGTCAGCGCCGCCTTGTCTTCGGTGAGCGCGGCGATAACGGTTTCCGTCGCTTCCTCGCCCAGCTTCTGCGCGATCTTGCGACGACCTTTTGCTGTCAGCTTGGCGACATAGGATGTCTCACGGTCCGCCGCGCGGCGCGCGTGGATCGTCTGTTCAAGAATGTGCAGCGTACCGGCCATGATCGCGCATCTGCGCGTCGGTGGCAGGATCGTCAAGTCTGGTGCGGGGTCAGGCCTTGGGGTCGTCGCCGTGCTTTCGTCGGGTCCGGCTGTAGCGATGGCCAATGACAACGCCAGCCACGCCCAGCAACAGCACGGCAATTTCCTCACCCCTGACGGTGCGGGCTGGGTGGTCTATTTCGGCTGCTGAAACCGTCTCACCGCCTGCAAGAGCGCAGACAAGGCAAGCCATGGCAAATAACGCTACACGCACATGAACCCCCGTTCCGTGGAACTTCCGACTCAGCTCCTAGCACAAATGGACGAATTATTCATCCATAATGGAGGGTTATCTATATTATGAGCCGGTGGAGATTTAGGTGATGACGGGATGCCGCACGGGAAGTCCAGCGGCGGCCAGCGCCTGGTGCGCATCACCGATCGTCGCTTCACCGAAATGGAAGATCGAGGCGGCAAGCACCGCGCTGGCATGGCCCTGCGTTACACCTTCGACCAGATGCGGCAAGCCGCCGACACCGCCTGAGGCGACAACGGGAACGGCAACAGCATCGGCAATGGTGCGCGTCAACGCCAGATCATAGCCGTCGCGTGTTCCGTCCCGGTCCATCGAGGTGACAAGAATTTCGCCCGCGCCAAGCTCCGCCAGGCGGATGGCGTGGGCCACGGCGTCAATCCCCGTTGCGCGGCGGCCGCCATGGGTGAAGACTTCCCAGCGGTCGCCCGTCCGGCGTGCATCGACGCTGGCGACGACGCACTGGCTGCCAAAGCGCGCGGCAATGTCTGCCACCACTTCGGGCCGCGAGACGGCGGCGGAGTTGACGGCCACCTTGTCAGCGCCTGCCAGCAGCAGCGCGCGGGCGTCTTCGGGGGTGCGCACGCCGCCGCCCACAGTGAGCGGCATGAAGCAGACTTCGGCGGTGCGCGCGACAACATCGAGAATCGTGTCGCGGCCTTCATGGCTGGCCGTGATGTCGAGAAAGCAAAGCTCGTCCGCGCCCGCTGCGTCATAGGCGCGCGCGGCCTCCACCGGATCGCCCGCGTCGATCAGGTCAACGAAGTTGACGCCCTTGACCACCCGGCCATTGGCGACGTCGAGGCAGGGGATGACGCGGATACGGACGGTCATTCGGCGCTGGCCAGCGCGATGGCGGCGGCCAGATCAAGCCGCCCGTCATAAAGCGCGCGGCCCGTGATGACGCCTTCAATGCCGTCGCGCGCATGGATGGCAAGCATCCGAATATCGGCAATGCCGGCAACGCCGCCGCTCGCGATGACCGGAATGTCCGTCGCGCGCGCAAGATCGACCGTCGCCTGCACGTTGCAGCCCTTAAGCAAGCCATCGCGCCCCACATCGGTAAAGAGCAGCGCGGCAACGCCTGCATCCTCGAAGCGACGGGCAAGGTCGATCACTTCCATGTCCGACTTTTCGGCCCAGCCGTCGGTTGCGACAAAGCCGTCGCGCGCATCGACGGCGACAACGATACCGCCCGGAAAGTCGCGCGCCGCGCCTTTCACGAAGTCGGGGTCCTTGAGCGCCGCCGTGCCGATCACGATGCGCGATACGCCGAGATCAAACCAGCGTTCCACCGACTCGCGGTTGCGGATGCCGCCGCCCAGCTGAACATGGCCGGGAAAGGTGCGGACGATGCTTTCCACGGCCTCGGCATTGACTGCGCGGCCCGCAAAGCTGCCATCGAGATCGACGACGTGAAGATGCTGCGCGCCAGCCTCTGCAAAGAGCATCGCCTGCGCGGCGGGATCATCCCCATAGACCGTCGCGCGGTCCATATCGCCTTCGGCAAGGCGGACGACCTGTCCGCCCTTGAGGTCGATTGCGGGAAAGACGATCAGGCTCACGGGTGCCACTCCAGAAAACGCGCAAGAAGGGAGAGCCCGTAACGCTGGCTCTTTTCGGGATGAAACTGCACGCCCACGCGATTGTCGCGGCCAATGGCGGCCGCGATGGCACCGCCATGGCTGGTCGTTGCCAGCACGTCATCGCCCTCAAACGCGTAGGAGTGCAGAAAATAGGCTTCGCCCGGCACGATCAGCGGATGCGCACCCTCAGGCGTCACATCGTTCCAGCCCATGTGGGGAACCTTGATGGCGGCATCTGCGGGCGTCATCATCCGCACCGTGCCATTGATCCAGCCCAGCCCTGCATGGCGGCCATGTTCTTCACCGGCCTCGGCCATCAACTGCATCCCGACGCAAATGCCGAGAAAGGGCTTCGCCCTGGGGCCGGTCGCCTCGTTGAGCGCATCGACCATGCCGGGAATGGCAGACAGCGCGCCCATGCAGTGCGCAAAGGCACCCACGCCCGGCAGAACGATGCGTTCAGCAGCGAGCACGTCTTCCGGGCGGGCCGTGACGCAGACATTCTGTGCGCCCGCTGCCTTCAGCGCATTGCGGACCGACTGGAGATTGCCCGCGCCATAATCAACAAGCGCGACCGGGCCGCTCACAATATTCCCTTGGTCGAGGGCACGGCATCGGACTTGCGCGGGTCGATCTCGACCGCGATGCGCAGCGCGCGCGCCAGCGCCTTGTAGCAGCTTTCGACCACATGATGATTATTGCTGCCGTAGAGATTCTCGACGTGGAGCGTAATGCCTGCGGCTTGCGCAAAGCTGTGGAACCAGTGCTCGACCAGCTCGGTATCCCATTCGCCAAGGCGCGGCATCCCGAACGCGGCCTTGAAGACGAGCCAGGGGCGCCCCGAAATGTCGAGCGCGCAGCGCGTGAGCGTTTCGTCCATCGGCGCATAAGCATGGCCGTAGCGCGTGATGCCCTTCTTGTCGCCAAGCGCCTTGAGCACGGCCTCGCCAATGGCAATGCCGGTGTCTTCTGTTGTGTGGTGCTGGTCGACATGGAGGTCGCCCACGGTCTTGACCTTGAGGTCGATGAGCGAATGGCGCGAGAGTTGTTCGAGCATATGATCGAGAAAGCCGATCCCCGTCGACACCTCATAATTGCCCGTGCCGTCAAGATTGACCTCGACTTCGATCGACGTTTCGCTCGTCTTGCGCTGAACCGTGGCTGTCCGCATGATGAAGCGCCTATAGCGCCCAGCGCCGCGCGCGCAACCGCTTGACCGTAAGTGCGTGAGCGTCCAACGTCATTTGACCATGACTGACAATTTGCCCGACAGCCTGATTCCCTATGACGAGATCGTGCAGGAAGCCCTGCGCGCCGTTGTGGGACGGGTGCTTGGCGGCATCCAGTCCAATGCCGATCTGCCCGGTGGGCATCATTTCTACATCACCTTCAAGACGACCGCGCCTGGCGTCGTCATCCCCAAGCAGCTTGCGCAGCGATTCCCGGATGAGATGACGGTCGTTCTCCAGAACAAGTTCTGGGATTTGACGGTGGATGAGGAAGGCTTTGAGGTCGGGCTGACCTTCAGTCAGGTGCCGACCAAGCTGTTCGTGCCCTTTGCCGCGATTACCGCGTTCGTCGATCCTTCGGTGGAGTTCGCGCTCCACTTTCAGGTCAATATCGACGAGGATGCGCCCGCGCAGGCGGCTGCCGAAAATGATGCACCCAAGGCAGCGCCGATTGAGGATGGCTCCAACGTCGTCACTGTGGACTTCGG
>CALMVA010000010.1 GCA_937873035.1 uncultured Sphingomonadaceae bacterium
CACCATCCATTCAGCGTTGCACATGACGCGGAGCGATGCACAGGCGGTAATGCACCTGCACACCCCGCACGGCCAAGCGGTCAGCGCGATGGCGGATGGCCTCCTGCCACATACCCAGACCGCAATGAGCATACTCCATGATCTTGCCTATCATGACTATGAAGGCATTGCGACGGACCTTGAGGAACGGGAACGATTGGTCGCCGATATAAACGCCAAGAATGCCATGATCCTGCGCAATCAGGGCACTCTGGCCGTTGGTGCAAGCGTTGCGGAGTGTTTTCTGCGACTATATTTTCTCGAACGCGCTTGCGAGGCACAAGTCATGATGCTGAGTGCGGGGCACGACGGCCTCCACACGCCACCGCAAGGCACTCCTCAAAAGGTTGCCCACCAGACTGAAGCGCAAAGCGTAGCCATCCATGGTCGCACAGAAACTCGCATGGCCCGCGCTGCTGCGCAAACTGGACAGACTGGATACATCGTTCAGAGCCTAGATAATCAGCTCTTCAACACGGTGCGGAGCGACGATCATCAGCGCATCCTTATCGCGTGAGATGTAGCCGCGCCGTTCCAGATCGTTGATCG
Source organism: uncultured Sphingomonadaceae bacterium (assembly GCA_937873035.1). Classification (GTDB taxonomy): domain Bacteria; phylum Pseudomonadota; class Alphaproteobacteria; order Sphingomonadales; family Sphingomonadaceae; genus Aquisediminimonas. The sequence goes on from CALMVA010000010.1 coordinate 589, forward strand.
TGCGCGACACGGTTTCGCGGGTGGACTGCACGATGAGCGCAAGCTCCGTCATTGTCGGCACGGGGGTGATTGTTCGCCCATCATGTGCGCGGGCCTGCCGCAGCAACTCGGCATAGATGCGGCCTGTCGCGGACAGCGTGGTGCGCTCAACCATGCGGCGCGCGGTGCGGCTCAACCGCGCCGTTACCTGCCGCAGCACGGCGAGCGCGAGGGCTGGGTGGTTCTCAAGCAGCAACGCAAAGTCATGCTGGCGAATCCGCCCGGCCTCAACATGAGTGACGGCGATCACTTCATCGCCAGAGCTTGTGCCCTCCATTGCGTTGAGATCGCCAAAGAGATCTCCGGGGGCGTAGGTGTCGAGCAGCACGAGCTGGCCTTGTGCGGAATAGACCACCGCCTGCGCCCGCCCTTCGATGAGGAGAAAGACATAGGGCTTGGCTTGGCTTGCCCTGCCCACAGGATCGTGCCTTCGGGTTCACTCTCGACGAGTTGGGCAAGGCCATCGATGACGCGTGCAGTGTCTTCGGCACAGCCGAATGTCGCGCGAATGACCGCCAATCGCTTGTCTTCCGCAACGCCGCTCACGCTGTTACCCCATTTTGCGCCCGTCTGTTTAGTCCTTGAGCGAAATCTGGGCGGCGTCAAGGGGAGGGGTTGCGTGGTGGTTTTGGGCGGAGCCTGGCTCCGCCCGGCGATCATGCCGCCATCAAGGTTCGTGCGCCCATATTGTCGTCCGGGCAGTCACTGTCTTGTTCCAGATCAAGCACATAGTGCGGGCTGGGGATCGGGCGACCGCGTGAGGGGCAGTGCCGTTCCACAACTTTACCTGTCCGCTGGAAACCCAGCTTGCGCAAGACATGGCCCGACGCCGGATTATCGATGAAGTGGCTGGCAACAAGGCGTGGCAGGCGAAGGGATTCGCGCGCCAACTCAACCACGGCGCGGCCGGCTTCAGTCGCAAAGCCCAGCCCCCAATAGTCGGGTGCCAGCCAATAGCCGAGTTCTGCGCCGCAGTTGGATGCCTCTAGCCCGATGCCGCCCACAAGACGTGGTTTGCCTGCCGTGCGGGCAAACATCAAAAACCGCGGCGCCGTGAGGTTGAGCGGGCGCGACAGATAATCCTGCGCATCGGCAAGGCTATAAGGCCAAGGCAGGCGCGCGAGCTTGCTGGCAACCGCTTCATGCGAGATCGCCGCGTGCAAGGCAGGGGCGTCGTCGACCCAGCCAGGCCTCAACAGCAGGCGTTCGGTACGTGCGAACATGACGTTCTTCTCCTTCATTCGCCGCCCCGCTACCGCCTGGATATGACGACTGCGGGACAATGACTAAGCCCCTTGCGCGGACTTGTGCCGCACGCGGGACGGGTGGACCGAAGGGAGAAAAGAAAAGGGAGGCGGACCATCCCCAATGGGTGGTCCCGTCTCCCTTCTTGCCTGATCCGTGTCAGGCCGTCGGGCCACCCCAAGGGCGACCCGTATCAGGATCGCCGGTTATTCGGCGGCAATAGCCATCGCATCGACAGACACGTATTTGCGGCCTTGCTTGCCATCGTGGAAGCGCACGCGGCCATCAGAGGTGGCGAACAGCGTGTGATCCTTGCCAAGGCCCACATTCACGCCCGGATAGACGCGCGTGCCACGCTGGCGGACGATGATGTTACCGGCGAGAACGGTTTCACCGCCGAACTTCTTGACGCCAAGGCGACGGCCCGCTGAGTCGCGACCGTTGCGTGACGAACCACCTGCTTTTTTATGTGCCATGGTTCAGTTCTCCTTATTCTGCCGCTGCGGCTTTTTTGGCCGCGGGCTTCTTGGCGGGCTTGGCTTCGGCAGCAGCCTCTGCGGGCGCAGCTTCGGCCTTCTTCGACGCGGCCTTGGCGGCAGCACCAACAGCGAGAATCTTCAGCACCGTAAGGCTCTGGCGGTGGCCATTGCGACGACGATAATTGTGGCGACGACGCTTCTTGAAGACGATGACCTTGTCACCGCGGCCCTGCGTCAGGATTTCGGCAGAAACCGAAAGGCCCGAAGTCGGCTTCACTTCGCCAGCGTCACTCGCAAAGAGGACGTCATCCAGAGTCACCTTGTCGCCCGCTTCACCAGCGAGTTTCTCGACGACGATCTTGTCTCCGGCGGCGACGCGGTACTGCTTGCCGCCCGTGCGCACGATTGCGAACATGGCTATCAATCACTTCTTCTAAAAGCTTCAAGACCGCGCAGAACACATCGCCAAAGGCATTGCCTCGGCGCGGAAGCAGGCTCGCTAGAGTGACGGGCCGATTCTGTCAACCGTTGTCGTGCCCTTTTCCTAAGGCTTGGCGAGAGTGGCGTAACGCTTCATTTACCCTAACAACGCCATATTGTGATTGTGGCTGAATCCGGTTCGCTTTGGATTCGTGTGTCGGAGCGACCGCATTGTGTTTTGGTGTCGCTGGGAGATGTGGGTTGCTTGACCGGCTGGGGCAGGTTCTGCGTGCATGGTTGATTCTGGCGCTGTTACTGGCGCCCGTTACGCCTGCGCGCGCCGATTTGCGCACGGGGCCGGTCTGGTGGGATGAAAACGCCGTTGGCGCCGCGGGCGACTGGCATTACCGTGTTGCCATCAACGTGCCGAGCGGAGCCACCGTCAATTCCACGATCAAGGTGGATGTCGATTTCAACGCGCTTCTGGCGACGATGGGCGTGAGCGGCACATTCGATGTGGACAGCCCGCGCGTGATCCGCGCCAATGGCACGATAGCGACCACGCAGGAATTTACCGACTCGGTCTATGCCGGAGCGACGGATGCAACCGGGAACAGCCGGGGCGAGGTGCGCTTCCTCCTTCAGGACGCAGGTGCCACCACCTATTATCTCTATTTCGACATTACGCAGAACGGCACCAAGTCCGCCAACCCGCAAACGCCGATCAACGGCAATTTCGAAAAGGGCGGCAGCGGCACCGCCTTGCCACCGGGCTGGTCGGCGCAAAGCAAGGTTGAGGCCACGCTTGATTCGGAAATCCGGCCGAGTGAGACACCGACCATCACGTCGGACGGCACCAGCCTCATCAACAGCCCGCGCACGACCGATGGCAATCCCAATACTGGCGCCTTTTCCTACCTGATGGGCGCGCGCACCGCCAATGAGGTCGCAACCGGCCAGAACCGCACCACGCTTCAGCGCACGATCACCGTACCTGCCACCAATCCAGGCAATCTCGCGCTGCGCTGGCGTCCCGAAGGATGGGACAGCAACGTCAACGGCAGCAACAGTTACGATTATATCCGTATCCAGATCATCGGCACGACGACGACCGAAGTGGTCGGGCCGACCTATGGTAATTTCAACACAACCCCGTTCAGCCCCAATTACGGAACCAACACGGCGTCCACCTCCACTTACGGCTATCGCCACTATAACGGCTTCGACATGACGACCGGCGGCACGCATATGCTGGGCATGACGGTTGGCTATGCGGCTGAGCCGTGGTGGAGCCGCAGCGTCTCGCTCGCGGCTTTTGCTGGGCAGACGGTGACGCTGCGCATCACGACAAGCCACACCGTGCTCTACAAGAGCTGGTTCCATATCGACGACGTCGAATGGTCGGTGGTTGCCGCCACGCTTGGAACGCCGCAGGCTTTTGGCGCCAATATCAACAGCCCCGCAACGGGCGGCACCATGGCGCCGGGACAGGTTCTGGCGACGACAGTGCAGGTCGATGCCACACCGACCTCTTCGTTGATTGCGCGGATATTCGACAATGGAGGCGCCTCGCTCGGCACCGATTTCGTTCTCTACAATGACGGGACGCATGGCGACGCTGTGGCGGGCGATGCGCTCTGGACGAATGACGGCAGCGTCCCTGCCAACCCCGCGCCGACCGTCCCGCTGTCCGCGCCCACCAGCGGCGGCTGGGTGCTGCGCATCTATGCCAAGGATGGCTCGACAAGCAGCATCGGCGCGCAAAACGGCCTTGTGCGCGGTCCGGGTAGCGGCTCAGCGACTGAAACCCAGGCAAATTATTATAACATCGACGAAATCAGCTTCTCGGTGCAGCGCGCCATCATCACCGTCGCCAAGACCAGTTCGGTGCTGAGCGACCCCGTCAACGGGGTGACCAACCCGAAAATGATACCAGGCGCAACAGTGAGCTACTGCATTCTTGTGAGCAATGCGGGGCCGGCCACGGCAACCACGGTGATTGCAACCGATACACTTCCCGCCGAGACAAGCTTTGTTTCAGGCTCGATGCGATCTGGTACGACCTGCGCTGGTGCCGCAACCGTGGAAGACGACAATAACAGCGGCGCAGACGAGAGCGATCCATTCGGCGCGAGCTATTCAGCGGGCACGATCATCATGCTCACATCGTCACTCGCAAGTGGCGCTGCAATGGCGCTGATCTTCAGCACCATCATCCAGTAGGACCGGCCATCAGGCTTAGTGACGAAGTTCGCGCTTCAATTCGTAACGCCCGTCACGAAACTCATCGAACATCTCACCCACTTCGGGGTGATCGACCGGCCCCTCCTCATCGTCGGGCAGCAGGTTTTGCTGGCTCACATAGGCGACATAGTTGGTGTCGCCATTTTCGGCGAGCAGGTGGTAGAAGGGCTGATCCTTCGCCGGGCGCACATCTTCAGGGATGGAATCATACCACTCCTCACTGTTGGCAAAGACCGGATCAATATCGAACACCACGCCGCGAAACGGAAAGACGCGGTGGCGCACAACCGCGCCGATCCCGAAGCGGGCATGGGAAACGGGTGGCGGCTCAATGCCGAAGATGCCTTGGTGCGTTCTGTTCATGCGCCTGAATCTAGTGCGCCGGAGAATAATCGCAAGCGCGGCTTGCACACGGCGACGCGCTCCGCTAAGCGCGCCCCTCAACTGGCCATCCGGGCACCGCGCCCGATATGTTTGCCTCTGCGGAGAGGTGGCTGAGTGGTCGAAAGCACCGCACTCGAAATGCGGCGTACGGGCAACTGTACCGAGGGTTCGAATCCCTCCCTCTCCGCCATAAGAAAAAGAATTTACTTGATAATATTCAAGTGACACCATCAGCTTCCACAATCACCCCCGATAGTCTGCGCCTTAGGTTGTAGCGATGTTTCAGAACTTCGCGGCTGCGTGATTTCGTTCCGCAGCATCCTCGCTGAAAAGGTTCTGGCTGATCTCGCATGGGAAGCCGACAGTCGGCCTGGCCTTATTTACGAACAAGGCGGCGGGCCGGTCATTCCGCCCCACCACCAGACACAACAAAATCACGCAAAATCAATAATCTAAACCGTAAACTCACCGGCGACTGCGGCGGCAAGGCTGGTGCCATCGAGAATCCGCGCGGTATCATCTCGCACGATCATCATCGCGCGGCGGATTTCGCAGGTTTCCTCATCCTTACAGTCCTTGCAGCGCTTATAGGCGGTGCGGCTGACGCAGGGGACCAGCGCAAGCGGCCCTTCGATCACGCGGATAATGTCTCCAAAAGAGATCATATCCGCCGGGCGCGCCAGCTGGAAACCGCCCTGCTTGCCGCGCGTGCTGACAACGAGATTGGCGTTTTTCAATTCGGTCAGGATGATTTCGAGGAACTTGCGCGGCACAACCGCTTCCTTGGCGATTCGGCTCATCGGCACGGGCGGGGCTGACGCGGGCTCCCCGGCAAGGAGAAGCATGGCGCGCAAGCCATAGCGGGATCGCTGGGTGAGCATCTCAATAACCTAATGTCTAGTAGACATTAGAGCAACCCCAACTGGGGACTTAACTTTCGCAGCGGGCACCCTATATAGGGTTTTGCCGGGTTCGCCTGGCTATGGCGATAAACTGTGCCGTGTAATAGATGCAGCGGACCCGGGGGCGGTACCCGGCGGCTCCACCATATTCCCCGCGATTGCGAGGGCTATGACGGGGCCGAACTAGGATCGACGTGTGTTGAAAGACGATATTTTCGCTCGGCCTGAATGAGCCGTAAAACCGTTCAAAACCTATAAGTGCCAACGATAACGAAGCACTTGCTCTGGCTGCATAACTGAGGGCCTTCGTGGCCTGACGTTATCCAAATAGAACACGGCTTGGACTGCGCCGGGTAACAGAAGCAGAAACCAGCGGCTTGGGGGTGCCGGGCAACAGAAACCCCCACCACCCTATTTAGAGGTGCTCATTTGCCCGCCGGTGCCACGCGCCACATTCGATAAGGCGAATCCTTCGGCAGCGCGACGGGCGAAAGCCATGCGGGCACAATGCCCTTTTCAAGCTGCGCATAAAGCCCGTTGGGCGCGAAACGGCGATGGTTGGTGGCTTCAGGCGAGTTCAGACAGATCAGCACATAACTGGCCTTGTGCGCGTCCACGATGCCCCGCGCGCGGTCAGGCGATCCTCGAAACACATGATAGACATCCAGTATCGCCTGCCCGTTGCGATGATAGGGCCCGGCGATTGCCGCGTGCGAGGTCATGGCGATCAGGCGCGGCCCAATATCAACAAAGGTGAAGATCGTGGCGGGCGGCAGCTTTGCGATGGGGCGCAGGGCGGCCAGCGTCGGGCAGCGCGCGTCGGCTGAACGCACCGTTGCGAGCTTGCGCTCGGTGCTCGCCTTGGCCTTGGGTTTGGCAGCGGGCAGATAAGATACCGTAAGATTGACGATCAGACCCGAAATAACGAGGAACGCGGCGATCACACCAAACACGCGCACAAGGAACATTCTTGAGCGCGACAAGCGCGGGATGATGTGCCAGGCCAGTGCCGTCGCGCCGGGCACCGCCAGCAATTGCGCGCCTGCCCCTGCCCGCGTCTGCCAGAGCAACAGCCCCGTCGACAGCAGGTTAAGCAGCGCGAACGGCCCCCAGAGCGCGAAATGGGCGCGATCCCGCCGGAGCATCCAGAAGGTGCCGATCAGCCCCATCACCGGCAGGGCCGCCGTCGACAGCGCGGTGCTGAGCGACTGGACATAAAGCGGGCGGACTTCGCGAATATTGACAAACCATGCCTTGTAAAGCTCGTCGGAAATCCCCTCAGGGCGGCCGAGGCATTGCGGCCATGACAAGACAAAGAATGCGACAATCACGCCACCGGCAATTCCTGCTGCGCCAAGCCGCACCATGGCGCGGGAATCACGCAGGACTGACAGCATCACAAGAAGTGCCCCCGCGATCACCATCACCGACAGCCAAACGGGGGACAACGCATCGCAGCGCGGCACACGATTGGCGTAGGATGCAAACACCAGATAGGCCATCCCTGTGCCCGCCGCGAGCGCGGCCCCATATGCGCGCACCAACGCCGCATCTTCGCGGTCGATAATCCAGCGCAGCGCAGCGGCTGCCCCGCAAATGGCAAGATAGGGAAGCATCTCCAGCCCGATGGCAAGCGAGGCTGCCGTTGCCAGCCCCACAATAATTCCGCCACGCACGCGCCTGTCATCCACCAGCCCCGCCAGCGTCAGCGCCAGAAAGGCAAGCTGCCAGCCATGATGATCGATGCGGGTGGGCATGAACATATTCATGGTGGCAGGCGCGCAGATAAGAAGCGCCACGGCAAAGGCCCATGCGCCCTGTGCGACCAGCCGCCGCGCTGCCAGCGTAATGCCCAACGTCGCCACACCAAAAGGCAGCAACGGGGCGACCGCAATCGCCGCCCGCTCGGCATCGAGCCAGCCGATAAAAGGCTTCAAGGCAAGCATGATGCCCGCCAGCGGCAGATCGACAAGGCGTGACCAGTGAATGTCCGCCCCACGCGGCGGATCGAGCCGGTATTGGCGCAGATCATACCAGCCCTGGCCGCCAAGCCACGCCTTCACCTGCGCCAGCCGCAGATTATCATCGGTATCGGCGAGGATCAGGAAATGGATGTTTTGCCAGCGAAAGGCGATAAGCGCGCAGCACATCAGCACCCAGATGGCGAACAGCCATCGCTTCCAGTGCGCGGTTTGGTGTGGATTGCCCGTTTCCATGTGCGACGAACGGCCTTAAAGGCTCCGCGCAAAAGGGCAAGCGGGGCGCGAGTGACCGATCAGGAACGACATGAGAAATTGAAGCTGCTGGGGCAGGTCATCCGCTTCGGCATGGTCGGCCTGTTGCTGACCGTGCTTGTGGCGGCGGCCTATTGGGCTGTGGCCGAGTTTCTGCACATCGACCCGATGGTATCGATGACACTGGTCTATCTGTTCTTCACCGGCCTTGGCTATATTCTCCACAGCCGCGTGAGCTTCAAAGACCATGGCACACGCGATCAGGCACATATTCGCACCGTCCGCTTTTTCATCACCAACACGATAGGCTTTCTGTCCAACCAGTTTTTCGTCTGGCTGCTCGTCAAGCAGATGGGCGGACCGACCTGGTGGCCGGTCATCCCCATCATCTTCGTGACGCCGCTTTTGACCTTTACGCTCAACCGGCGCTGGGTTTTCGGCTGAACATTTTGCTTCCGCCGGGCATTTTGCTAACGACGGGCGCCCCAAGGATTTCAACAGTCATGGACATGAGCAACACCCCCTCACCGATCCTTTCGGTCATCGTTCCCGTGAAGGACGAGGAAGTCGCCGTTCAGGCCTTTGTGTCGCGCGTGTCCGCCGTGATCGAAGGGCTGAAAGACGCGGCGGCAACCTCCTATGAAATCCTCTTCGTCGATGATGGCAGCACCGATGGCACCATGGCCGCTATCGCGGCAGCCCATCGTGACAATCCTCATGTCCGCGCAATCTCGCTCTCACGTAATTTCGGCAAGGAAGCCGCGCTTTCAGCGGGGCTTGACCATGCACGCGGTGCCGCCGTGGTGCCGATGGACGTTGACTTGCAAGATCCGCCGGAAGTGCTGGGCGAAATGATTGCCAAATGGCGCGCCGGGTTTGATACCGTCTATGGCGTGCGCAAGGATCGTGCGACCGACAGCCTGCCCAAGCGGCTTTCGGCAGACCTTTATTACAAGGCGCACAATCTGCTCAGTTCAGACAAAATCCCCGATCACGCGGGCGACTTCCGCTTGCTCGACCGGCGCGTGGTCGAGGTGATCCGCACATTGCCGGAACGCAACCGCTTCATGAAAGGGCTGTTTGCCTGGGGCGGCTTCAAATCTGCTTCGGTTGAATATGTCCGCGCAGAACGCACGCTGGGCGAAACCAAGTTCCGCCCATGGAAGCTGTGGACATTGGCGCTGGATGGCATCACCTCTTCCTCCACCGTGCCCTTGCGCATCTGGACCTATGTCGGCGGGGGGATTGCGGCACTCTCTTTTCTCTACGCCTTCATCATCATCGCAAAGGTGCTCGTTTTCGGCATTGCGGTGCCGGGCTATGCCTCGCTGATGGTCGCCATCCTCTTCTTTGGTGGCCTGCAACTGCTGTCGCTCGGCATCCTCGGTGAATATGTCGGCCGCATCATGGTCGAGGCCAAGCAGCGCCCCCTTTACATCGTCCGCGACACCATCGGCATGGCCGAGCCGGAAACCGCGCGCGCCAGCGGAAAGTGACAAGACATGGATCGTGAAGTTTATGAACGCATGGCGCAGCATGACGCCAGCCACTGGTGGTATGTCGCGCGTCGCAAGATCCTGTCAGACCTCATCACGCGCGAGATCAAGCCGCCCAAGGGTGCAAGCATCCTCGAAATCGGCTGCGGCACGGGGCATAACTTCACCATGCTCGGCAGCTTCGGCCATGTTGACGCCATCGAGATTGACGAAGGCGCGCGCGACGTGGCCCAAGGTCGCCTCGGCCGCCCGATCCTGACGGCGCCGCTCCCCGGCCTCGATGGCATTGCCGATGCGAGCTACGACATGATCGCACTGCTCGATGTGCTGGAACATATCGGTGAGGACGAAGCCTCGCTCGCCAGCATCCGCACGAAGCTGAAACCCGGCGGCAAGCTGCTGCTGACGGTGCCCGCCAATCCGTGGATGTGGAGCGCGCATGACCTCGCCCACCACCACCAGCGCCGCTACACGATGGCGAGCCTGGAGGCGGTTGTGCGCAAGGCTGGCCTCAAGGTTGAGTTGATGAGCCACTTCAACAGCCTGCTCTTCCCCGTGGCCGCTGTGATGCGGCTGATTGGCAAGGCAACGGGCAAGACCGAGAGCGACGACAAGATGCCCTCAGGCGGCGTCAACGCGATCCTTGAGCGCGTTTTCCGCATCGAGCGTCATCTGGTTGGCCGCGTGCCGCTGCCCGCAGGCGTCTCTATCGTCGCGATTCTTTCGTGACGACGCGATAGAGCGCGCTGCGGCCCTTGTGCCACACGCGCTCCAGACCCGTCAGATCAACCGGCCCGGCGGGCTGCTGGATCACCCAGACATAGTCAAAGGCATCGCGCGGGAAGCTGGCGATGGCGCGCGGCAGCGCCATGCGCTCCGCCCGCTCGCAGCGCGGTTCCACCACGAATTGCGAGGGATCGGCCACGAAAGCCCCACCCTGCGGGTAGTGCACCGTGATGAGCTGCGCGCCTTCTGCCTGCCACTGGTCATTGGCAAAGGCGCGGCGGCGGACAAGCGCGATGCTCGGCAGATGGTCAAGCCGGTGGACGCCCCAGCCCTGCGCGCAGGGCCGCCCGACAAAGCTCACGAGCCGCGCCCCTTGCGGCACGAAACGAAGCGCATCCAGCTCTGCGCGATAGCTGGTGTCATATTCCACCATACTCAGCGTCGTGCCAGCGATACGAATGGCAAAAAAGCCAAGCCCAAAAACCGCAATCCAGCCTTGTGACGGCGCACCGATGGCAAGCAGCGCCGTCGCCAACGCAAAGGGCGCCAACCGCATATCGGCATAGGCCGAACCGATCAGTGCGTGCGGCATGAGGATGAAGAGCAGCCCGAACAGCCCAGCGGCAATAACAAGCACCAGCCCCTGGGGGCGCGTCCGCCGAAGCGCCCAGAGGGCGACGCTGACGAGAAGGATGGCCAGCAGCGCCACCACGCTCGCCACATCGAAAACCTCCCAGCGGTCGCGCAGGATGCTCGCAACCCAGCGCGACTTCAAATCCCAGCGGAACCATGTGTGTGCAAAGGGTTGCCCGCCAGCCCCGCCGCCTGAGAATTTCAACAGCATCGGCACAAGCGGTGGCAACAGGCAGGCGCAATTAAGTGCCGCGCCCCAAAGCGCGGGCACCCCTTTCCGCAGATCAAATTGCCGCACAAGCTCTGCGCTGGCGGCGAGAACGCACAGCGATGCCCAGCCGTAGATATGTGCGGTCCAGAGCAGCAGCGACACCCCCGAAAACAACACAAAGCGCATCCACAGCATCCCGCGCCGGGCGAGGTTCAGCCATAGGGCAAAGGCAAGGAAGGCCAGCGCCATTGACAGCGCAAAATTCACAAAGCCCCAGAGAAAGGGGTAGGACCAGGCGAGCGGAAGCGCGAAATACGTCGTTGGCGGAATACGCCCATGAACCTCGCGTGCGACGGCCAGAAAGCCCGCTGCCGTGAGCATCGGGATAAGGATCCCCACCGCTTTTGCAGCGCCTTCAACGCCCAGCCATGGCCCCGCCACCTGCACGGTCAGGTCAACGCCCAGATTGCCAATCCAGTGCCATTCAAACGCATACCAGCGGGATAAATCTGCCGAGCGCCCGGCATCAAGCTGCACGAAATAGCGCCCCATATGCCCCGGCAGGTCGGTGAGCGGCGGAATGGAGGGCAGCCAGAGCGGAAGCCCGGCGACAAGGACGGCGAGCGCGATCAGCGCGCGATGCTCCCACCAGGGCCGGGTTTCGGTCATCCCCTGCTCATAGCGCCTCGCTCCATCCGCGCAATCGAGGCTTGCAACGCGGGGCATGGCAGGTAGGACAGCGCCATGTCGGGGGAAAATTCTGCCAGTCTAAACCGGATGATCCTCGGTGCCGCCGGGCTGGCGCTCGCGGCTGGGTTGATCCTGCGCTTCGGCAATCTTCTGGGTAATTCTCTATGGCTCGATGAGGCCTATACCGCCTTTGCTGCCGAACACGGGCTGCACTTCATCTGGAGCGTAACCCCGTCTTACGAAGTGCATCCGCCGCTTTATTATTCTCTGGCAAGCCTGTGGGTGCAGATGTTCGGCACCACGCTTGCCGCCTATCGCGCACTTGGCGTGCTGGCCGGGGTGCTTACGCTGCCTGTGCTCTGGTGCATCGGGCGAGTCCTGGCGGAGCGCACTGGCGACACCTCTTTGCGCCTGCCTGCAACGCTCGCAGCCTTCGGGTCCGTCTCTCCCATGCTTGCCCAAATGGCGCGCGAAGTGCGGCCCTATCCGCTCATCATCCTCGTCTATGCGCTTGGGCTGTTGCTCGTGCTGCAACTGGCGCAGGGGCGGCGCGGCTGGCGAACCGCGCTTTATCTCGCCTGCCTCGCGCTCCTCTTGTGGCTGCACACGCTGGGGGCGCTCTTTGCAGGATCGCTCGCGCTCGCGCTGCTCATTCTGACATGGCGGCCGGAATGGCGCGCGCGCGACTGGGCGCGCTTTGCTGGGCTGCATATTTTGGCGGGCCTGCTCTGGGCGCCCGCCGTTGCGATCCTCATCTATCAGGCAAGCGCGTGGGTTGCCTCGACATGGCTTGGCTTCAACTTCGCGCAACTGCCGCGCGCGCTCGCCACCACCTACGGCGTGCCGGGCTGGTTTACGGCCCTGTTTGGCGTGGCGCTTATTGTTGTGGGCACACACAGCCTGCGGCGCGATACACGGCTTGCAGCGGCATTGCTGGTGGCAGCCTTTCTGCCCGCGCTGGCGGCGGTATTCGCCTCAGTCATGATTTCGCCCGTGTTCATTCCGCGCGCGTTGAGCGCCGTCACAATCCCCGCACTCGCGCTCGCGGCAGTTGGAGCGCAAGCCTTGTTCTCCCGCGCCTCACCGCTTGCACGCAGCCTGCCGCTCGTTTTTGCGCTGGCGCTGGCTGTCTCTGCCTCGGCACTCGTCACGCGGCAGCGCGAGCAGGATTGGTATGTGGCGCTGGCCCGCCTCAAGACAGCAATAAAGCCGGGCGATGTGATCCTCGCTTACCCCAATGAAAGCGCATTACCGCTGCGCTATGCCGCACGCGACAAGGGGCTGGCACCCATTATTCGTGCGCTGCCGGTGGAAGTGCCCGCCCCGCCCGAAAGCGGCCCGCACCCCACGGGCACGCGCGGTGTGGTTTCAATCTCAAAGGAAGCGATGCGCACCATTGCGCATGAGCCCGGCGTCACCGCCGCACCAACGGTCTGGCTCATCCAGATCAACGGGCAGATGTTTGATCCGGCGGATGATTTCGGTCGGGCATTAAGCGAAGGCCGCGCCGTGCGTGTCGATTGGAAAACCATCGACACGCGCGTGCGCGGCTTTGCGCGGATCAGAGGCCGCGACGGCCCAGCAGGCGAAGCCGCAGCGCGTTGAGCTTGATGAAGCCCTGCGCGTCGCGCTGGTCATAAGCGCCCGCATCATCCTCAAAGGTGACGATCTTTTCGGAATAGAGCGAGTTGGGCGACTTGCGGCCCACGATATGCACGCCGCCCTTGTAGAGCTTGAGGCGAACCGTGCCTGACACGTGCTGCTGGCTGTGGTCGATGGCGGCCTGAAGCATTTCGCGCTCAGGCGAGAACCAGAAGCCATTGTACAGCAACTCGGCATATTCGGGCATCAGCTTGTCCTTGAGGTGCGCCGCCCCCCGGTCCAGCGTGATCTGCTCGATGCCGCGATGCGCCAGGTGCAGGATCGTGCCGCCCGGCGTTTCATACATACCGCGTGACTTCATGCCGACGAAACGGTTCTCGACGAGGTCAAGGCGGCCAATTCCGTGCAGCTTGCCATAGTCATTAAGCTTGGCGAGCAGCGTGGCTGGCGACAGACCGACGCCGTTGATCGCAACCGCATCGCCGCGTTCGAAATCAACGGTGATATATTCGGGCGTGTCAGGCGCGGTTTCAGGATTGTCGGTGCGCGAATAGACATAGTCCGGCACTTCTTCCCACGGATCTTCCAGCACCTTGCCCTCAGACGAGGTGTGCAAGAGGTTAGCATCGGTCGAGAACGGGCTTTCACCGCGCTTGTCCTTGGGGATCATGATCTGGTGCTGCTCGGCAAACTCGATAAGCCGCGTGCGGCTCGTCAAATCCCATTCGCGCCACGGTGCAATCACCTTGATGTCCGGGTTGAGCGCATAATAGCCCAGCTCGAAGCGAACCTGATCGTTGCCCTTGCCCGTCGCACCATGGCTCACGGCGTCGGCATTGACCTTTTTGGCAATCTCGATTTGCTTCTTGGCGATCAGCGGACGCGCAATAGACGTGCCGAGAAGATACAGCCCTTCATAAAGCGCGTTGGCGCGCATCATCGGGAAGACATAGTCCTTCACGAACTCCTCGCGAACATCTTCGATGAAGATGTGCTCTTCCTTGACGCCAGCCTGACGGGCCTTCTGGCGGGCAGGCTCGATTTCTTCACCCTGACCAAGGTCGGCAGTGAAGGTGACAACCTCGCAATTATAGGTCTGCTGGAGCCACTTCAGGATCACGCTGGTATCCAGCCCGCCCGAATAGGCAAGGACGACGCGGTTGATGTCGGAACGGGAGGTGTCGGTCATGTTGGCTGGCTCTTCCTGTTGGCCCAAAACTCGCGTGCGCGCCTATGCTTTATGGCAGCGGAAAGCAACCTTGCGCACGCGCTATTCCCAAAAACAGGAAACCCCGCGGAGTTGCTTCCGCGGGGTCCATCTTGGCGTCTTTGATGACGCGGTATATCGGGTGACGGCCTCCGGCAGGTGGGGGTGCCAGAGGCCGTCCCGTCAATCCCGGGGTCGCGGGATTAGCGGAGCAGGTTGAGCACGCCCTGCTGGCTCTGGTTGGCCTGAGCGAGCATGGCCGTCGATGCCTGAGCAAGGATCTGGGCCGAGGCGAGCTTGGTGGTTTCAACCGAGAAGTCAGCGTCTTCAATGCGCGACTTCGATTCCGACAGGTTCGTCACGCTCGACGTCAGATTGTTGACGGTCGAGTCGAGACGGTTCTGCACGGCACCAAGCGAAGCACGCGAGTCTGCAACGGTGTTGATCGCAGCGTCGATCGTGGTGAGCGCGTCCGAAGCGCCAGCAGCATCCGAAATATCGAGCGCGTCAACGCCCAGACCTGCGGCCTGAAGATCGGCGATGGTGATGTTGACCGACTGGCCAGCATCGACGCCCGTCTGAATGTCGAGGTCCGCCGAACCGTCAAGCAGCGTCGTGCCGTTGAAGTCGGTGCGCGTTGCAATGTCGTCAATCTGCGCCGTCAGCGCGGTAAATTCTGCATGAAGCGCGGTGCGGTCAGAGTCTGCCGCCGTGCCGCTCGAAGCCTGAACGGCCAGTTCACGCATACGGACAAGAATGTTCGAAACTTCGCCCATCGCGCCTTCAGCGGTCTGCGCCAGCGAGATGCCGTCGTTCGAGTTGCGGATGGCCTGGTTCAAACCACGGACCTTGGCGTCCATGCGGGTCGCAATAGCAAGACCGGCGGCGTCGTCCTTGGCGCTGTTGATGCGCTTGCCGCTCGACAGGCGCTGCATGGCCGTATCCAGCGAATTGGTGGCGAGACGGCCGACATTGTGGGCACGCAGTGCGCTGACGTTGGTGTTGATGACAGTCATGTTGGTTCCTTCCTCATATGACCGTCGGGGCATCGAGCGGTCACAGGCCAGTTAACGGCGATGACCTCGATCAGTTTAAATCACCTCCTGTCGATTTTCTGACATCAGATCGAAAATATAAACATTTCCAGTGCCTTGAAGATATTGGCACGGCCCTTGCTCTAGCTTTCGCGGGTCCGTGTGGGCCGCTGAACACCGCTGAAAAACAACCAAAGCACAAGGGCGAAACGAAGGCCATGACGAGTATTGACCCAGGTCGGCTGCTGCAAATGCGGTCTGCGATCCTGAACCAGAACTCGGCGCTCCAGCGCGCCGCCGGCCATGATGCCGCCGGCGCAGCAGGCGGCGTTGGCAAAAGCAATGGCGCGCAGGGCGGTGGCTTTGGCGCAACGATGGTTGATGCGCTCAAGGCGGTGAACGAGCAACAGGCAACCGCCAACACCATCACCGACGCCTATGAGCGCGGCCAGACGAGCGATCTCGTGCAGGTGATGGTTGAACGTCAAAAGGCGTCGGTCGGCTTTGAAGCGACCCTTCAGGTCCGCAACAAGCTGCTCTCTGCGTATCGCGACATCATGAATATGCCGGTGTAACCCATGGCCGATCAAGACATCATCCCCGCAACCTCCGCTGCGCGCCTCCAGATGGGTGGTCCGTTGGAGCCTGTCCGCAGCTTCATGCGCCAGCCCGCCGTCGCCAAGAGCCTGCCGCTCATCGGCCTGCTCGCAGCCCTTGCCATTACCGCGGCTGCCTGGTGGTCATTCCATACGCCGCCCCAGCGCCCGTTGTTTGAAGGTCTGGCCGAGGCGGACAAGTCAGCCGTTGCCTCGTCGCTACAATCGGCAGGCATTGATTACACGCTTGATGGCGGCTCCGGCGCAATCAGCGTTGGCGATCAGGATTTTCACCGCGCGCGGATGCTGCTTGCAGGTCAGGGCCTGCCCAAGGCGGCTCCCACGGGCGATGCACTGGTGAGCGCGATCCCCATGGGTGCCAGCCGCGCCGTCGAGGGCCAGACGCTGAAGGCCGCGCGCGAGGCAGACCTTGCCCGCACGATTGAAGCCATTGATTCCGTCGCCACCGCGCGCGTCCATCTGGCAACGCCAGAGCCGAGCCTTTTCGTCCGCGACAATGCCGAGCCTGCCGCTTCGGTGATGCTCCGCCTCCAGACGGGTCGCTCGCTTTCGGACTCGCAGGTCCGTGCGATCCGCCATCTGGTTGCATCGTCGGTGCCGGGCCTCAACGCAGAGCAGGTGTCGATCATCGACCAGTCGGGCGCGCTCCTCTCGCAGCAGGGTGCCAATGGCGATGATCGCAACTTCCAGCTCCAGACCCAGATGGAAGACCGCTATCGGCAGGCAATCATCACGCTGCTGACGCCTGTTATGGGCGCGGGCAATTTTTCAACCGAAGTTCATGCCGAGCTGGACCTGACCGAAAGCCAGGCCACGCGCGAAACCTACCCCAAGGATGATGTCGCGCTGCGCCGTGAAGAGGGCAACAAAACCTCTGGCAACAGTCCTGCGCCTGCCATCGGTATTCCCGGCGCAGTTTCCAATACGCCGCCCCCCGCAACGCAAGTCGCCAACACCCCCGGCGGCGCACAGGCGACGCCGAACCCCGCTCCGGCAGCGGGCGCTCCGCAGGTGGAAGAGCAATATTCGCGCAGCTTTGATGTGGGCCGTGAAATCTCGGTCACGCACCAGCCCACGGGCCGCTTGAAACGCGTCACGGTGGCAGTGGCGCTCAACGCTGCCAAACCGCTCAAGCCTGCCGAACTCCAGCAGATCGACGCGCTCGTGAAGGGAGCTGTCGGCTTTGACCAACAGCGTGGGGATAATGTCGCCGTCTCGGTTCGCCCCTTTGCCAAGGAGCCGGTCGCAGAAAAAAGCCTGATCGACGAGCCATGGCTGATGCCGCTTGCGCAGCAGGGGGGCGCTCTCATTGGCGCACTGCTCGCCTTCCTCTTTATCGGCCGGCCGATCATGAAAGCGTTCAAGTCCAAGGCGGAAGCCCCTGCGGAGATTGATGAAAACCTCGCCACGCAGCTGCTCTCGGCCACGTCGCACCCCTCGCCCGGTCAGCCTGTGACCTTGGCCATGATCGAATCCGCCCCCAGCTACGAAGCGCGCGCCGCGCTTGTGCGCACCTTTGTGCAGCAAGACCCCAAGCGCGCCGCTCTCGTCGTGCGCCAGTTGATGCAGGAGCCTGCGCAGAATGGCTGATATGAACGATCAGCAGCAGGCCCGCCCGGCGATTGACGGCAAGTCAGCCGCAGCCGTCCTCATGATGTTGCTCGCAGAAGAAGATGCGGCCGCAATTGTGAGCCATCTTGATGCAGGTGAGGTCAAAATGCTCGGCAGCGCCATGCTGGGCGTTGCAGGCGTGAGCGAAGATCATGTCGAAGCAGCGCTTGATATGTTTTCGGGCAAATGCCGCGGGATCAATCCGCTGGCCTCTGATCCGACGCCCAAGGTGCGTTCGGTCATCGCACAGGCGCTTGGCCCATCGCGCGCGGAAACGCTGCTGGCCGGCATCACCCCCGCAACATCGCCCAAACTATCGGAACTGCTCGACTGGATGGAGGCAGAGGTCATCGCGTCAATGCTGGATGCAGAGCATCCACAGGTGGGGGCGCTGGTCGTCTCAAGCCTAAGTTCCGACATCGCGGCTGAAGCGCTCGCTCATATCGACGAAGGCCGTCAGGCAGACCTTTTGTTGCGGGCCGCGCGGCTTGGCAAGGTCAGCCTGGATGCGCTCGGCGAACTGGAGTCGATCGTGCAGCGTTATGCAGGCGATTCTGCACCGCCCCCCAAGGTTGAGCTGGGCGGATCAGGCGGTGTCGCCAAGATCATGAACAGCTTTGGCAAGCCCAAGGGAGATCGCATCATCAAGGTCATCCGCAAGGCGGACAAGCCGCTCGCCGATGCGATTGAAGAAGGTATGTTCGTGTTTGAAGACCTGCTTGGCCTTGATGCCAAGGCGCTGGGCACGGTCATGCGTTCTGTCGATGCAAGCTCGCTCGTCTATGCGCTCAAGGGTGCCCCCGCTGATCTGGTGGATCGTATCTTCGCCTCCATGTCGCAGCGTGCGGCGCAATCCATTCAGGATGAAATGGCTGAAAAGACGATGGTGAAGCGCGCCGAGGTGGAAGAGGCGCAAAAGGCCGTCATCGCCATTGCCCGCCAGCTGGCGGACGCGGGCGAAATCGTGCTGGGCACCGAGGGCAATGACTATGTCTGAAGTCATCGCGGTTCCAATCACGCAGTTGCGGCCCATTATTGCGCCATTTCGTGCCGGACTGTTCGGCAATGATGCTGTGCACACAGCGCCCGCTGCAAATGCCAACGCCCCGCAGGATCGCTACGCCATGGGCTTTGCCGATGGTGAAGCGGCCGCGAATGAACGCCATTCGGGCGACCGCGAGGCGGCAGACCGGATTGCGGCGGCCATCAGCCAGTTGCGCGCTGAGCCAGCCGAAGAGCTTGGCCGCCTCCTTGCCCATACCGTCTCCCGGCTGGTGCGCGACATTGTGGGTGAAACACCTGTTTCCGCCGAAGAGATCATGCGCCGCACGCAGGCCGCCGCCGCCCTTCTGGCAGAGAGCGACGCGGCGACCACCGTGCGGCTTCACCCTGATGATGCGGCGCTTGTTGGCGATGAGGTTTCTGGCATTGCCGTGCACGCTGAACCCGGCCTCGTGCGCGGCGATATTCTTATCGAATGTGCCACCGGCACAATTGAAGATGGCAATGCCCACCGCCTCGATGTGCTTGATGCAGCGCTCGGCCTGTCAGGAAATGCGGCATGAGCAGGCTTGCAGACAGCACCCGCGAGCGGCTTGAAACACTCGCCCCGCGTTTCACACCCATCCGCACCGGCCGCCTGATCGGCCATGATGGCGTGATGCTTGAAGGTGAGGGGCTGGACCTTCCCTTGGGCGCAAGCGCGCGGATCCGCGCCGCAGACGGGCGCTCGATGCGCAGCGAAGTGGTGGGTTTTCGTGGCAATCGCACGCTGCTCGTGCCGCTCGATGGCGCTGCCCCCTATCGCGCGGGCAGCCGCATTGAGCCCGATGCCGAAGCCAACCGCATTGCCTGTGGCAGTGCCCTGCTGAGCCGCATCATCGGCGCCCATGGCGAACCGCTGGATGGTCGCGGCCCCATTCTCGCGCGTGACAGCTGGCCGCTCCACGGCCGGATCGGCAATCCGCTTGATCGCGGTCGCGTGCTCAAGCCGCTTGATTTGGGCGTGCGCGCCGTCAACGCGCTGCTGACGGCAGGCGAAGGCCAGCGCGTTGCGCTGATCGCCGGATCGGGCGTCGGCAAATCCGTTCTGATGGGGCAAATGCTGGCTGGCACCGATTGCGACGTCGTCGTCGTTGGTCTGGTCGGCGAGCGCGCCCGCGAAGTGACGGACTTTATCGAAACGCGCCTCGCCGCCAATCTTATGCACCGCGCCGTCGTCGTCGCCGTGCCAGCCGACCACCCCCCGCTGCTGCGCCTGCGCGCAGCGATGCGCGCCACCGCGATTGCCGAGCATTTCCGCCATGAAGGCAAGCGCGTTCTGCTGATGATCGACAGCCTTACCCGCGTTGCGCACGCCCAGCGCGAAATCGGTCTGGCCCTTGGTGAGCCGCCGACGATGAAGGGCTACCCTCCCTCGGCACTTAGCCTCATCCCCAGCCTTGTCGAACGCGCCGGGTGCGACGTCCGGTCTGGAGGCTCGATCACCGCGCTCTACACCGTTCTGGCCGATGGCGGCGATACGGATGATCCTGTCGTCGACACCGCTCGCGCGATTGCAGATGGGCACATCATCCTGTCGCGCGCTTTGTCTGAACAGGCGGTTTTTCCAGCCATTGACGTGGGTCGCTCGCTCTCGCGCGTGATGGCGGACATTGCCGATGCAGACCATATGCGCGCCGCCGCGCGCTTCCGACAGCTATGGTCCGTCTATGAGGAAAACCGTGATCTGGTGCTGATGGGCGCCTATTCACCCGGCAATGATCCCGCGCTGGACGAAGCCATTGCGCGCCGTAGCGAAATGCTCGATTTTCTGCGCCAGCCGCAGCATCAGATGGTTTCGCTTGACGCCGCCCGCGCCGCACTTGTGGGGGCCTTCGCATGAGTGGCGGAGCCGCCCAGCGCCGCCAGCGGATACTCGCCGTGCGCGTGCGCCAGACGCGCATAGCCCAAGTGCGCCTTGCCGAAGCACATCGCAAGCTGGAGCGGCTGGAAGGCACTGCCGAACAGCTGGCCAATATGGCGCTTTCGCTCACCAAATCCCCCGGAGAAACGAGCGGCCTTGCCCTGCGGGCAATTGGTGAAATGGGCGAGCGGCTGGGAACGGCGGCCTACCAGATGCGCACACCTATTGCCGACGCCGCCATCGAGCGCGATCAACGCCTGACCGTCATGTCCGGCGCATCAAAGGCCAGCAGCGCGATCGGGAGTGTCAATTCTTTGGCAGGGCAGAGCCTTGCAGCACTTGCCGCCAATGACAGCGCGCCCGCTGATCCGGCAGGCTTTGCCGAAGACTTGCTGGCAGCACTTGGCAGCGCAACCCAGCAGCTTGCAGCCTCCACCGTTGAGGCCGCACCTGCAACCAGCGCCGCCGATGCGCTTCAGGCCAAGCTGCCCGATCTTGATATGTCGAAGGAAAGTGCCTGGCTTGATCGGCTCGCCCGTGACATTGCCGCAACCGCAGGTGACAATGGCAAGCTTTCCTTTCGCCTTGTTCCACCGCAACTCGGCAAGCTCGACATCAGCATTGAAACGCGCAGTGAAGGCGTGGCGGTGCAGATGACGGCTGAAACGCGCGAGGCGCGCAACATTATCGCTGCGGCCCAGCCCAAGCTCACCGAGGCGCTTGGTGCCCAGGGCGTGCGCGTGGCGGAGGCCAGCGTCACCTCTGGCCGGGGCGAAGAAATGCCGCGCAACCGCCATCTGACGCCCATTCAGTTAATCGAAACCGCACACGACCGTGAAGCTGACGCAGAACCGCAACGCCCGCAACGCGCTGCCGGTCGCTTCGCCTGACACCCCGAAAGGACAAGAAAATGGCCAAGGAAAAGCCAGAAACCGAGGGCAAAAAGGGCTCTCCCATGAAGAAGATCATCATGATCGCGCTGGGCGGCGTCGTTCTGCTCGGCGGCGGTGCAGGTGCGGGCCTATATTTCGGCGGTGCCTTTGACGAGCATAAAGCCGAAAAGCAGGAAGACCCCAATCGTCCCAAGCTTGTGGAAAAGAGCAAGGAAGGCGGCGAAGCGGCGGCTGAAGGCGGCGAGGGCGGTGAGGCAAAAGCCCCGCCGCGCGTTGGCACCGTTTATGTGGAAAGCGACAAGTTCAAAGTCGATCCCAAGAAGTTTGAGGCAGCCTACCTTCCCCTGCCCGAAAGCTTCACCTCCAACCTCTCCAATGGCGATGGCTTTGTGCAGGTCGGCCTGAGTGTTTCAACCTATTATGACGACAAGGTTTTCGCCAATGTGCAGCGCCATATGGTGCCGATCCGTTCGGCAATTCTCATGGTGTTATCAATGCAAGACGGGATGATCCTTTCCACACCAGAAGGGAAAAACCAGCTCCAGCGACAATTGACCGACGCCATCAACAAAGTGCTTCGCGATAAAGAAGGCTTTGGCGGCATCGACAATGTGTATTTTGCAAATCTGGTGATCCAATGACGGCAATGCTGCGCGCCGAAGACGCCCAGCCCGCCTCGCTTGAAGGCGAGGTCGACAAGGGCCAGGAGATCATCGATGCGTTGAACATCGTCACCGACCGCATGGTCGATGACGTAACCGCCGCATTGGCCGAACTGGGCCTTCAGGTGGCCGTAACACCGCAAAAATCTGAAACGACGCGATTTGGAGACTGGCGCAACAGCCTTGCGCCGATGTGCGTGATCGCGGTGTGTCGTATGCCGCCGCTCAAGGGACAAATCCTCATGTCGGTTCCTGCCGGGCTTGTCTCGCGCCTTACCGACATCTTCTTTGGCGGCGATGGCGAGCACGCCAGCGAGCGGATTGCCTTCACGCCAACCGAACAGCGCATTTTCCTGCGCCTTGCCGATCTTTTGGCGGACGCCCATTCGCGCGCATGGCCAGGGCCTGCCACACCCGAAGTGGCTGCGATCGAAACCGTCCGCAACAATCTGCGCATGGCGCGCGAGGGAGATCCCACGATCATCCAGTCGCTTACGCTCCAGCGCGGCAAGATCAATCTTGGCCGTATCGACTTCGTCCATGCTGCTCCCCAGTTGCGCGGAATGTTCGGCGCAGAAGATGTTGGCGATGACGAACCCGCAAGCCCCGAATGGCGCCGCCAGGTCGAGGCCGCCATGGTCCATGTCCACCTGCCCGTCCGCTCGGTCATCGCGCGACCGGAAATCACGCTGGAAACGCTCTTCCGCCTCGCACCGGGTGACGTAATTCCGATAATTCTGCCCGCAACAGTCCCAATTATTGCGGCTGGCAAGGTTCTTGCAAGAGGCTCGATAGGCGAGGCCAATGGCCACGCCGCCATTCAGATCGAGCATCTTGAAGAACGGAATGAATAATGAGCGACATGACTGAAGCCCCCGGTGCGGACGCGCGCGCCAAGGCTTTTGAATTTTCCGGCCCGAACTACGACCTGCTCTCCAGCGTGTCGCTGCGCCTTTCGGTTGAGGCCGGGTCCACCTCCATGCCGCTGGCCGAACTGCTGGCGCTCAATGCCGGAAGCGTCGTCCAGCTCAACCGTCAGGCAGGCGAGTTGCTCGACGTGATGGTCAACGGCACCCCGATCGCCAAGGGTGAGATCGTCACGGTGGATGGCCGTTATGGCATCCGCATCGTCGAAGTCGCGAGCACCAGCCAGCGCGCCGCCGGTCTGGAGCGTCGATGACATGGGCGAATATATCCTGCGCCTTGTCGCGCTGATCCCCGTCGTGGGCGGCCTCGCATGGGGTTCGCTGTGGCTTTGGAAGCGCCTGCAACTCGGTATGCCGGGACAACCCGGCCAGACCCGCAATGTCCGCATCACCGAAGTCGTTCCGCTCGGCCTTGGCAGCAAGCTGGCCGTCATCGAATTTGGCGGGCGTGAGCTTCTTGTCTCGGTCTCAAAAACCGATGTGCGTCTGATTGCCGACAGCCATGACTAAAATGCTGCTCCGCCTGCTGGCGCTTTTGGCGATCATCGCCGCGGTTCCTGCCTTCGCCCAGGAAGCGCCCCAGCAAGGGGCGCAGATGCAAAGCGCGCTCTCAAGTCTTGCCGGCGATGGCAAACCGCTTTCGCTCTCGCTTCAGGTGCTTTTGATGATGAGCCTGTTGACGGTGTTGCCGTCGCTGGTTCTCATGATGACAAGCTTCACCCGCATCATCATCGTCCTGTCAATTCTCCGACAGGCGCTCGGCCTTCAGAACACGCCGCCCAACCAGGTGCTCGTCGGGCTCGCGCTGTTTCTCTCGATGTTCGTGATGCAGCCACAACTGACCGAGATCAACAAGACCGCCTTTCAGCCTTATATGGCAAACCAGATGCCGATCGATCAGGGCATCGCCCGCTCTGGCGATGTGCTCCATGGCTTCATGATGAAACAGACGCGTAAGTCTGACCTCATTCTGTTTGCCGATCTCGCCAAGGCCCCACGCTTTGCCTCGCCGCGTGACGTGCCCTTTTCCATCCTGCTCCCCGCTTATGTGACGAGTGAGTTGAAAACCGCCTTCCAGATTGGTTTTCTTATCTTCCTGCCGTTTCTCATCATCGATCTTATCGTGTCGTCGGCGCTCATGTCGCTTGGCATGATGATGCTGTCACCCGCAATTGTCTCGATGCCGTTCAAGCTGCTGCTCTTCGTCCTGATCGACGGGTGGGCGCTCACCATGGGGTCGCTTGCGGCCTCGTTTGGAGGCTGAACATGGACCCGCAAGAGTTTATCGGCATTGCGCAACAGGCATTGTGGGTGCTGGCGCTTGCCTCTGCCCCCATCCTCATCCCGGCTCTGCTGACGGGCGTGTTGCTGGGCATGGTGCAAGCTGCAACCTCGATCAACGAGCAGACGCTCACTTTCGTTCCCAAGCTGATCGTGACGGCGCTGTGCCTTGTTCTCTTTGGAAGCTCCATCATGGTGCTGCTGGTCGACTTCACGCAGGATTTGTTCGCGCGGATACCGGACCTCGTCAAATGATCCCGGCCGGGCTGATCCAGTTTGAAGGCTCATTATGGCTGTGGATTTTCGCCGCCATCCGCCCCGGTGCCGCCTTCATGGTGGCTCCGTTGTTCGGCGCGCCATCTGTGCCGCTGCAACTGCGGCTCGTGGTCGCCATGGCGCTGGGGATGCCCGCACTTGCAGCCGGGAATATCGCGCTGCCCGCTGACGGTATGATGTCGCTCACCGGTATTCTCGCTATTGCGGGCGAAGCGACGGCAGGGCTTGCGCTAGGCCTTGCGACGCAAATCGGCTTTGCCGCCGCCATCGCCGCTGGAGAAACCATCAGCAATGCCATGGGGCTTGGCTTTGCAGCCATGGCCGACCCGATGTCGGGCAGTTCCAACCCTGCTATCGGCCAGTTTCTCTCGATGCTTGCGCTCTTCATCTTTCTTGGATCGGGCGGGCACCTCGCGCTCGCAGCGATCATTACGCAGAGCTATGAAGCACTCCCCGCGGGACAGGCGTGGCTGGGCCATGATGCGATTGGCAGCCTCATCGATTTTGGCGGCGTCATTCTCGCAGCAGGTCTTGTCATTGCCATGCCCGTGGCCTTCGCGCTGGTGCTCGTTCAGATCGGCATGGGCGTGCTGACGCGCTCTGCGCCCGCGCTCAACCTCTTTTCGGTCGGGATGCCCGCTGCTGCACTTGCGGGCATCATCCTGCTCGCAATGGCCTTGCCGGCGATGACCGGCTCTATCGAACTCGCCATTGCCGATGGGCTTGGCATGGCCCGCACGCTGGCCGGACGCTGACGCATGGCCGATGTAGAGCGCGATCAGAAAACCGAAGAGGCCACCGCCAAGCGCAAGCGCGAGTCCGCCCAAAAGGGCGATGTGCTTGCCTCACGCGAATTGTCGACCGCGATGGTGATGGCCATCGGCACGGGCTGGATTGCCATTGCAGGCGACTGGGCGATGGAAAGCTGGCGCAATATGCTGACGACGGGGCTTACGCTCGATGCCCGCGCCACGCGCGACTTCGACATTGGCGGCCGCATCATCGATATGGCAATCAAGGCCGCACTGCCGCTTGCCGCGCTACTGGCCGCAACGCTTGTGGCGGCCCTTGGCGCGCCTGCCTTGCTCGGCTCGCTCGGCTTCAGGACGGGGGCCTTTGCGCCCAAGGCGAGCAAGCTCAATCCCGTCTCAGGCCTTTCACGTATGCTCGGCACACAAGGGTTCGCAGAGCTTGGCAAGTCGATTGTGAAGGTCGGCTTTCTTGGTTCCGTCTGCTGGTGGTCGATCTCCGGCGATATGGATAGGCTGCGCGGGCTTTCCGCCAATGACATTCAGGCAGCGGCGGGTGCGCTCGGCACAATGTTGGTCAATCTGCTGATGTCGCTCACCATCGCACTTGTCGCCATTGCCGCAATCGACGTGCCGCTCCAGATGCGTCAGCGCGCGGCCCGTCTGCGAATGTCCAAGCAGGAGGTGCGCGACGAACATAAGGAAAGCGAAGGGCGCCCCGAAGTGAAAGCCGCTCTGCGCCAGCGCCAGCACGCGCTGCTCTCTGGCTCTGCGCGCAAAGCCGTGACCGAGGCCGCCGTCATCCTCACCAACCCAACGCATTTTGCCGTTGCGCTACGCTATCGCCCAGGGCTGGACGCAGCGCCCATGGTCGTTGCGCGCGGGCGGGGGCCGACGGCACAGGCCATTCGTGAACTTGGCAAGGAAAACAGCGTGCCGATGCTTGAATATCCGCAGCTCACACGCGCCATCTACTTCACCTCGCGCGCAGGCCAGCCGATTGTGCACGATCTGTATGTCGCGGTCGCAACCGTGCTCGCCTTCGTGTTCAACCTTGACGCAATGCTGGCGACAGCTGCGGACAAACCCGACATCGAAGTCCCCGAAAACAAGCGGTTCGACGCAAGCGGTCGCCCGGAAAGCTCATCCCAGACCTAAAGCGGCTCCCCATCTTGTCGTTCAGGTGGTCAGGAAGGACGCGGACACATGGTCAGTTCAATTGCAACCTCGCTGGGCGTTGGCTCAGGCATCGACCTGACCCAGCTGGTCAGCGATCTTGCCGCAGCATCACGCCAGCCCAAGATCGACCGGCTCGATAAGCGCGACAGCACCGTCAAGGCGCAAATCAGTGCCATCGCACAGGCCCGCTCCGACCTTGAGAGCTTCACCGATACATTAGGCAAGGTCGTGAGCGAAGGCTCGCTCAAATCGCAGCCTGCCGTCAGCAATGATAACGTGCTTGGCGCTGCGGCGAACGAATCTGCGCAGCCCGGCGCAATTGCTGCCGACATTGAAGTGACACAACTTGCCCGCGCGCAAACGCTTGTCTCCGGCAATTTCGCGGCCACCGCCAGCCCGGTGGGTCAGGGCGTGATGACGCTGACGGTGGGTAGCAAGGACTATGCGATCACCATAGATGCCAGCAATGACAGCCTTGATGGTCTTGCAAATGCGATCAACGCTGCCTCAAGCGGCGTCACCGCCTCCGTGCGGAGTGAAAACGGCGCCTATCGCTTGATCCTCAAGGGCCAGACGGGCGAAGCCAACGCCTTTACGCTGAGCGGAAATGACAGCTTTGCCTATCCGCCAACCACCGGCGGCATGACGCTGGCTCAAGGCGCGCAGGACGCACTGCTTAAAGTTGATGGCGTCAGCTATCGCCGCCCCACCAATTCGGTGTCAGACATCATCACCGGCATTACGCTCACGCTCAAAAAAGCGTCGCCGGGGGAATCGGTGTCGCTCACCGCAGCGCGCCCGACCGACGCGATCAAATCGACAATGTCGGACTTTGTGAGTGTTTTCAACGATCTCAAAAAGAGCATCACAACAGCCCGCACCAGCACCAATTCACGCTCGCTTTATGAGCTGGAGCGCAAACTCTCGCGCATCATCGCGCAGCCATTGACGACATCAACCAGTGGTCCGCGTTCGCTGGCCGCGCTGGGCGTCACGACGAACCGGGATGGCACGGTAACGCTCGACACGAAGAAACTGGACGCTGCAATCAAGGCCTATCCTGATGCGGTGGAAGCCATTTTCGTCCCCCTCCGCGATGCGACCCACACAGAGACGACCGACCCCGGCATCGGCAGTGCCATGGCGACGCTCAAGACTTCGGAAACAGCCGACAAGGGCGGCCTTGTAAGCCTCAAGAAGCGACTTGAAGCTGAGCAAAAGGCCATCGCCGATGAGCGCACACGGGTCGAAGATCGCGAAGCTGCCTTCAAGGCGCGTCTCTCGAAGAACTTCACGGGCATGGACAGCCGCGTTGCCAACCTCAAGGCGACGCAATCCTATCTCGATCAACAAATCGCGCAGTGGAACAACGCGTAATGTATATGGCTCACCCCGGACAGGCGCGGATGCACTATGAAGCGATGGCCTATTCCAGCCGCATCGAAGGCGCATCGCCGCATGAGCTTGTCGCGATCCTTTATGAAGAGCTGGTGTTGTCGCTCACGCTGCTGAGCCACGCCTATCGCTCAAAGGATTCGCTGAAGGCCAATGCGCAGCTTGGCCGGTCATCGGGCATCATCCACGCGCTTGAGGCCGGGCTTGACCTGAAGCTGGGCGGCAGCCTCGCGCAGACACTGGCCGGCATCTACCAAAGCGCGCGGCGCGAAATTATGATCGCGCGCGAAATGCAGGATCCCGCACGCATCGAGCGGCTCGCGCGCGCCTTTACCGATATGTCGGAAAGCTGGAACAAGATCGCCGCCTGATCCCTCGGCGATTGCTTGCGATACCCCGCCAAATAAGCTCTAGTCCCCGCCAAGGGGGATAAGCCATGACCGCGCGAACATTAAGACCTTTGCTGGCGGTGGCCGCCATCATGGCCCCGCTATCGGCCTATGCTGCAACCAAGGGCTTTGACCCGGATGCCGCGACGCAAGCCTATCTTGCAACGCTAAAGGGCGCAGCGCGCGCTAAATCCGACGCGTATTTCGAGGGCGGATACTGGCTGTTGCTCTGGGGCACGCTTGCGGCCGTGCTTTCAGAACTTCTCGTGCTCAACACCGGACTTTCAGCTCGTTTCCGCGATTGGGCGGAACGTGCAACCAAGCGCAGGTTCCCCCAGTCCATGCTCTACGCGCTGCCTTATGGCGCGTTCAACACCCTCGTTTTGCTGCCTTGGACAATCTACACCGGCTTCTGGCGCGAGCGGCAATATGATCTGATGAACCAGAGCTTCGGCGGCTGGATCGGTGAACAGGGTATTTCCTTCCTTATCTCCACGGTCATCGGGGCGCTGGTGATTGCCATTGTCATCTGGGGCATTTCAAAAAGCCCCAAACACTGGTGGATTTGGGGTTCGGGCGTGACCGCCGCTTTCCTTGCGCTGATGATCCTCGTCACGCCGGTGTTCATCAGCCCGCTGTTCAACACCTATTCCGAAATGCCAAAGGGGCCGCTGCGTGACAGGATCGTCGCCATGGCCGCCTCGCAGAACGTCCCTGCCGAACATATTTACGTGTTTGACCAATCCAAGCAGCACAAGCGCATTTCGGCCAATGTCTCAGGCCTCGGCCCGACGATCCGCATCTCGCTCAACGACAATCTCCTGACCCAATCCACGCCCGATGAAGTGGCTGCGGTGATGGGGCATGAACTTGGCCATTATGTGCTTGGCCATGTGTGGAAGCTGGTGCTGAGTTTCACGTTGATCTTCACTGCAGCCTTCTGGCTCGCATCCCGCATCGTTCCGTGGTTGCTGAGCCGTTACGGCGGCCGCTGGAAGCTGCGGGGGGTCTCCGATGTTGCCGCCATTCCCGTCTACGCAATGGTGCTGTCGATCTTCATGCTGGTGGCGACACCTTTCACCAACTCGATCGTGCGCACCAATGAGAGCCAAGCCGATGCCTTTGGCCTGGATGTGGCACGAGCGCCTGACGGCTTTGCCTCTGCCGCGATGAAGCTGTCGGTCTATCGCAAGATTGAACCTGGCCCGCTCGAAGAGATTGTCTTCTTCGATCACCCGTCCGGCAAAACGCGTGTCTTGATGTCGATGCAGTGGAAGGCAAAACACCTCGCCGAAGTTGAAGCGAAGGCCAGGTAAGGGCATCGAATCGACCCATGCCGACCATGTTCATCTTCGGGCTGGGCTATGCCGCCAACCACATCGCCCGCGCACTCTCTGCCAAGGGCTGGGAGGTCATCTCGACAGGCGCGGCGGGGAGCCTTGCCTTTGATGACGCCGCCTCGGTGCGGCTGGGGCTGGCAGACGCCACGCACATTCTCTCCTCGGTGCCGCCCATGTCGGATGGAGATCCTGTGCTTGAAATCTATGGCCCCGATATTGCGCGCAATAGTGGGGCATGGCGCGGCTATCTGTCGTCAACGGGGGTATATGGCGACGCCGGGGGCGCTTGGGTGGATGAAGCCGCGCCAATCAAAGGGCGCCGCGCCAACCGCAACGAAGCCGACGCGGCGTGGCTTGATCTTGGCGCGCGCGTTTTTCGCCTGCCGGGCATCTATGGCCCCGGCCGCTCGGCGCTGGACCGGGTTGCAGAAGGCCGCGCGCATCGCATCGACCTGCCCGATCAGGTGTTCAGCCGCATCCATGTGGATGACATCACTTCAGGCGTCCTCGCTGGGCTGAACGGTCCGGCTGGTGCCTATAACCTCTCAGATGATCTGCCCTGCCACCAGAACTGCATCATCGATGCGGCTTGCGCAATTCTGGGAGAGCCGCCACCCCCGCTCCAGACCATGGATGAGGCCGACCTCTCCCCTATGGCCCGCGCATTTTATGCCGAAAATCGGCGTGTCGCGAACGGCAAAGCCAAGCGCCTGCTGGGATGGACGCCACGCCACCCCACCTATCGCGAAGGCCTCACCGCCTGCCACGCCATGCGTCAGCTGGGCTGACGCGGCTATTTGCCGCGCAATGAGTCCAGCGCCTGCTTGCCGAATGCTGCAATCAGTTCCCCCATTTCGCGCACTTGCGCAACCGAGCGGGCACTTTGGTCTTTCACGAAATCGGTTTGAATCTTGACCACGTCCTTCACGTCGCTGGCGGAAGCAATCTTGCGGAGTGCCGCAAATGCTTCCTTTGCGTTCGTCTCGGCATGATCGATCACGCGCGCATTGAGGGCGGCGGTATTTTTGATCGCGTGTTCGGCAGTCGCCCGCATCTTCTTGCCCGCTTTCTGCACGGCATTTTCGGCATCATGCACGGCATCAGTTGCTGACTTTTTTGCCTTTTCGACAATCGCCTCGGCATCGTGGACGGCTTCATTCACGGTTTTGCGGGCCTTAGCCGTCGTCTTGCGGACCTTCGCCTTAATCTCATCCTTCGCAGGTTTTTTCGCCATAACTAGGTGTCCTTTGCAGCGTGCGATCCTTATCGCACAACAAGGCTAACTCAATCGGCGGGCGCTTGCGAGTCCGGCATTGCGCGCGCGGGCGCCAGCGCCACCACCATCCCCGCCAGCACCAGAATGCCTGCCGCCATTGACAAACCAGTCCAGCGATAGCCCTCAAACAAAGTCGACAGCCCCATGGCGATCACGGGGATGACGACATTTGAAAAGCCCGCCTTGCCCGGCCCGATCAGGCGGATCAGTCCAAAATAGAGCGTGAAGCTGACAGCGCTTGCTGCAATCGCCAGATAGCACAGTCCCAAGAGCCAGCCCATGCTATGCCCGACAACCGGCGCGCCGATGGTCATCCATGACCATGCGGCGTTCATCGCCGTGCCCCACAGCATCGACCAGCCGATTAGGCTCATGATCGGCAATTGCCGCGCGCGCTGGGTGGCTTGCAGCACATTGGCGGTTGAAGCGGTCATGACCGCACACAGCGTCAGCCCGATGCCCAGCATCGTCTCCGCCGCCCCCGATGGGTCGGCCCGCAACTCCTGCACAAAAAGCATCCCCACGCCCGCAATCGCAACCAGCGCCCCCCAGATGAAACGCGCGGTCAGCCGATTGCCAAGGAAGATGCGCCCCATGATGGCGTTGGGCACGACAAGAAGCGCGAAGATGACCGCAACCAGGCCGGACGTCACGTGCTGCTCGGCAACATAGACAAGGTTGAAATTGAGCGCGAACTGTAGCACGCCGATAAAGGCGGCAAAGCGGTGTTCGGACGCGGAAAAGCAGATTCTTTGCCGGTTGAAGCGCGCGACCCCGAGCATCGCCAGCCCGCCCAGCAAGAAGCGATAGACGACCGACCAGCTCGGCGGCACTTCCGCGATCTGGCCACGAATGACGAACCAGGTCGATCCCCAGATCAGCGTGATGATGATGAAGGGAACAAGAACACGCGGTGCCAGAAATCCCGGTTGCGAAGGTGGCGTCACAAGGCGGCAATCGCATTTGCAAATGCGTCAATCTCGGCTGCTGGCTGATCCCAGCTCACCACGAAACGCACTTCGCCTTCGGCCCAGTCATAAAAGTCAAATCCCTGCGCGCGTAGCCGCGCGGCTTCATCGGGCGTCATCCGGGCGAAGACCTCATTGGCTTCCACAGGCTGGAACAGTCGCGCGCCGCACGCCGCGCCAAGCGTCTGCGCTCCCATATTCGCGTTACGGGCATTGTCGATCCACACATCACCGTCCAGCAATGCCACAATCTGCGCGGCCATATAGCGGCCCTTGGAAAGCAGATGCCCCGCCCGCTTGCGCCGCGCGGCCACACCCTGTGCCTTGGCCTTGTCAAAATAGATGAGACATTCGGCCGACATTCCGCCATTTTTTGCAAAGCCAAACGACAGCACATCAACACCCGCACGCCATGTGACATCGGCGAGCGGGCAGCCCAGCGTCGCCACGGCATTGGCGAAACGCGCACCATCCATGTGAAAACCGAGATTGTGGCGCTTGGCGATCTCGCCAAGTGCCGCCACCTCATCGGGGCGATAAACGCAGCCATATTCGGTCGCGTTGGTGATGGAAAGCGCGTGCGGCTGTGCCCAATGGACGCCAGCCGGCGTTGCATCCAGCCGTGCAGCGAGTGCTTCTGGCGTCACTTTTGCGCCCGCTCCCTCGATCAGCGAGAGCTTGGCGCCGTGGGTGTAAAATTCCGGCGCGCCACATTCATCATTCTGGATGTGCGCATCCTTGTGACACAAGATGCTGCCATAAGGCGGGCAGAGGCTTGCGAGCGCAAGCGAATTTGCCGCCGTTCCCGTTGCCACCCACAGCGCCGTCACCTCGGTGCCGAACAGGTCTGACATGATGCCATCGAGCGACTTGCTGATCGCATCGCCATCATAAGCGGTGTCAACCTGGTTCGCGCGGATCATGGCGTCGATCACAGCGGGGTGGACGCTGGCGGCATTGTCGGAAAAGAAGCGCATGGCAAATCTCTTGGCGGGCGATGCCGAGCCGGTCAACAGGAGGGAGAAAGCAATGGTGCTGCTGGAGAGGATTGAACTCTCGACCTCTCCCTTACCAAGGGAGTGCTCTACCACTGAGCTACAGCAGCTTGACCATGCAAATACGGGGTGGAGTGTCCACGCGCGCCGCAATGGAGCGCGCCTATGGACAAAAGCTATGGACGGGTCAAGCACATCGCGCCAAATGAAGCGCAAATGGCAAAGAATGATCCTGAACGCGAACGCCGCCTTGCCGAAGCCCTGCGCGCCAATCTGCGCAAGCGCAAGACCCCCAAAGAGGGCGATGACGCCAGCACCGCCGATGCCCCTGCCACACAAGAGACGCTAAAATGAACCGTATTCTGCACTTTACCGGGCATGATGGGCTTGACCTGAAGGCCGTGGAACATGGCCCGGCGGACGGCCATGTCGTGCTCCTGACCCATGGCGGCGGGCAGACGCGCCGCGCCTGGCGGCGTGTTCTCGATTCTCTTGCAGCCAGCGGTTTTCGGGCGATTGCGCTTGATATGCGGGGGCATGGTGAAAGCTCCTGGTGCGAAAACGGCAATTACACGCTCAATCACTTTGCGCATGACGTGGTTGCCGTCACGAATCAGATTGGCGGACGCCCCTCTTATGTCGGCGCGTCGCTGGGCGGCCTTTCGGGGATGCTGGCCGAGGGTGAACTCAACCCCGGCGGTTTTGCCAGCGTGACGCTGGTCGACATCACCCCCAATATGTCGCGCGATGGCGTGGCGCGGATCACCGGCTTCATGGCGCGACACATGACCGAAGGCTTTGCCTCGCCCGAAGAAGCCGCCGCCGTGATTGCCGACTATACCCCCAATCGCGAGCGCCGCGGACCGAGTGACAGCCTGCGGCATTATCTGCGGCTGGGCGATGACGGGCGCTATCGCTGGCATTGGGATCCTGCTTTCATTTCGGGCATCGATGGCGATACCTTCGATGCGACGCAGCGGCTTGAAAATGCCGCCCGCGCCCTCAAGCTGCCCGTCCACCTCGTGCGGGGCGAAAAGAGCGATCTGGTGACCGAGGACTCGGCCCGCGCCTTTCTGAACTTTGCACCGCACGCGCGCTATGATGATATTGCAGGCACGGGGCACATGGTGGTGGGTGATCGGAACGACGCCTTTAGCGACGCCATTCTCGATTTTCTGCGCACCGTGCCCCGCACCAACTGAGGCGGATGCCGCTCAGCCCATCACAAAGGCGTTGAGCTTGTTGCCATCCGGGTCACGGAAATAGCCGGCAAAAAAGCTGTCGCCACGCGGGCCGGGCGCGCCTTCGCAGGTGCCGCCATGCGCAAGGGCAATATCGTAAAGCTTCTGGACCTGATCCTTGTCCTTCGCCTCCAGCGCCACCATCACGCCATTGCCGACAGTCGCCGGATTGCCATCGAAGGGCTTGGTCGCAGCGACGCCAGCCGCACCGCCCGGCGCACCCCAGGCGATGAAATTGTCAAACTCCATCATCCGGCCCACGCCCATTTCAGCGGCAATCGCATCATAAAAGCGCGCCGCCTTTTCCAGATCATTGGTCCCGACTGTCACATACCCGATCATCATCTTTCTCCTTGTCAACGCATGAGAACATTACAGGAACATTTTGAGTCGGGCAAGGGGTGTGCCGCATCATAATCTGTTCGGGACTAACGGTGGGGAAGTCCTCCCGCAAGCGGGAGGGGAGCGAGACTTGGCGCAGCTTGTTGCGGTTAGTCGCAGCGGGGAGGGCTTACCCCAAAGATCTGCACGCCTCTTCCAGCCACGCCCGCACCTCACCCTCAAGCTGCGGCGCGATGATCTCACATACCCTGGCGTGATACTGGTCCCACCAGCGCAGCTCATCGCGGTTCATAAGGCTGGTATCGACAAGCCTGCGGTCAATCGGCGCGAAGGTGAGCGTCTCGAAGCCGAAATAACGGCCTTCCGCGCCCTCAATATCGCGCTCTTCCACAAGGATAAGGTTTTCGGTGCGGATGCCGAAAGCGCCGACCTTGTAATAGCCCGGCTCGTTGGAGAGGAACATTCCGGCGGCCAGCGGCTCTTCGGTCCCCGCCTGTCCGCCCGTGCCCTTGGCGATGCGCTGCGGGCCTTCATGCACCGACAAGAACGCCCCCACGCCATGGCCCGTGCCATGTGCATAATCGACGCCCGCTTCCCACAAATGCATCCGCGCAAGGCTATCAAGCTGGCTGCCGCGCGTCCCTTCGGGGAAGATGGCGCGGGCAAGCGCGATATGCCCCTTCAACACGCGGGTGAAGCGATCCTTCATTTCTGCGCTCGGCTCACCCGGCCCGATCCACACCGTGCGCGTCACATCGGTCGTGCCATCAAGATATTGGCCGCCGGAATCGACCAGATAGATGCTGCCCGGCGCAATCGCGAGATTGCTGCCCTCATCCACGCGATAATGCGGAAGCGCCGCGTGCGGGCCTGCTGCCGAGATCGTGTCGAACGACAAATCGCGTAGCAGGCCAGTTGCCGCGCGCAGTTCCTGAAGCTTGGCGGCGGCCGACAATTCGGTCTGCCCGCCCTTGGGACATTCGGTCGCAAGCCAATGGAGGAAGCGCGTCAGCGCGGCACCATCGCGCTTTTGCGCTGCACGATGGCCTGCCTGCTCAACAGGGTTTTTGATCGCGCGCGGCAGCACGGTCGGGTCGCGCGTTTCGACAATGGTCGCGCCACCCTTTGCCAGCCGCCCGAAAATCGCCGACACGGCCCGCTCCGGGTCTACCGCCACGCGCTTGCCCGCCATCGCCGCAAGCGCGGGCGCAAAGGCCGTGCGATCATGGATGCGCACGGCATTGCCGAGATGCTTCGTCACCGCGTCATCCACCTTGGCGGGATCGACATAAAGGTCCGCCGTGCCATCGGCGTTGAGCACAGCAAAGGAGAGCGCAACCGGCGTGCGCTCCACATCGGTCCCGCGAATATTGAACAGCCACGCGACCGAATCGAGCGCGCTGATAATGGCGGCATCAAGATTTTGCCGCACCAGCCAGTCGGCCACTTCCTGCCGCTTTTCAGCCGAATTGCGGCCCGTATATTGGTCTTCCAGCACGATCATCTTGGCCGTGGAGGGCGCGGGCTGGCCATCCCACACGGCGTCCACGGGGTTGCGGTCCACCGCGACCAGTTCAGCCCCCTGTTCCGCCAGCGCCTTTGTCGCCGCCTCAACCCAGGTCTTGGTGTGCACCCACGGGTCATAGCCGATGCGCCCGCCCTTGGGCGCGTGTTCGCCCAGCCATTGCGACACGCTGGTTTCGGGAACCGACTGGTAGGACCAGTTCTTGCCATCCACCTGATCGCGCACCTGAATGGTGTAGCGGCCATCAACAAAGATCGCGGCCTCTTCGGGCAGCACGGCGGCGGTTCCGGCAGAGCCGCCAAAACCCGTCAACCACGCCAGACGCTGCGCATAAGCGCCGATATATTCAGACATATGCTCATCGCAAATGGGGATGACGAACCCATCAAGGCGGTCATCCTTCAACTGCGCGCGAAGAGCGGCAAGGCGGGCTTCATGAGTAGACATGACTTAAGTGCTTTCCGGTATTCAAAATGTGATTGCGCCCGATATAGACCCGCGCGCGAAAAGGGCAAAGGCAGGGCGGATTCATCACGAGTGCAAAGCGAAGAACAGCGCTTCGGCACCTCGTCGGACGCACACCAATAGAATAAATCAGACGCGGAAGTGGAGGAAGTTGAGGCCCTGTAGAGGCGGATTTCCGTCGATCCTGATTTTCTCCGGCAAAGCGCCACCATGCACCAGCGGGCGATCAGCAGCATCACTCGCGCCCTAATTTGCCCTGCCCCACCGCACCCGATCTTCGCACCCATCATCAGCCTCCTTCATTGCGCGCGGAAGGGCTGGCACAAATGGGCAGCGATAGGACAGCGGAATAGGATTTGGGGCGGCAACAGACGATAATCGCGCCCATCACGCTCCCCCCAACGTCATGCCAGCGCAGGCTGGCATCTCGTGCACCCAACCGGTGAGACCCCGGCCTGCGCTGGGGTGACGATATGGACAAAACGCAACGCCTCTCCTCCCGTCATGCCAGCAAAGGCTGGCATCTCTCGCACCCAGCCCGTGAGACCCCAGCCTGCGCTGGGGTGACGATATGGGCAAAACGCATCCCCTCTCCTCCCGTCATGCCAGCGAAGGCTGGCATCTCTCGCACCCAACCGGCGAGACCCCGGCCTGCGCTGGGGTGACGGATGATGAGGTAGGAATAGCCCCTAGCCCACCGAGGCGTTCAGCGTTTCCACGGCTTCGGCATAGTCCGACATAAAGTCCTGCACGACCGAGCGGGCCGAGACGATATTGTCGACCAGCCCGACGCCCTGACCCACGAAATAGGTGACGAGCGGCACGGCGGCGGCGTTGCCGCCTTCGGCGGCCTTGGTTGCCTTGTGGATGGCGGGTTCGGCGATCAGCGACTGCATCGGCATGGGGAGCGCGCCGGGGCTTTCCGGGCCTTCCCACGCATCGGTCCAGGCCGAGACGAGCTGGCGCGAATATTTGCCGGTGCGGCCCTTGGAGCGCACGGTATCGCGCGAGCGGGCGGCGACCATCTTTTCACGGAAGATCTGCGAACATTCGCTCTCGGTCGTGGCGAGCCAGACCGACCCCGTCCATGCCCCTGCGGCGCCCATCGCCATGCACGCCGCCATTTGCGCGCCGGTCATGATGCCGCCTGCGGCCAGCACCGGCACGTCATGGCCAGCCGCCTTCAACGCGCGGACGACTTCGGGAATGAGGACGATGGTGGACACTTCACCGCAATGGCCGCCAGCCTCTCCACCCTGCGCCACGATGACGTCGCACCCGGCTTCGGCAAGGCGCAGCGCGTGTTCCTTGGCGCCCGCAAGCGCGCCGACGGGCACATTGTGGGCGCGGCCCATGTCGATCATTTCCTGCGGCGGCTTGCCCAGCGCATTGACGATCATCTTGATCGGGTGGTTGAAGGCGACGCGCAGCAGCTCCATCGCCTCTTCAGGCCAGAAGGGCGGCGGCGCATCATCGCTTTGGGCACGGGCGTGTTCGCCCGCCGGATCAACACCGTGCGACTTCAAAAGATTGTCGACAAATTCGCGGTGCTGCGGCGGAATCCGCTCGGCAAGTTTCTTCGACGTCAGATCCTTCTCATGCTTCACGCTCAGATTTTCGGGGATCAGAACGTCGATGCCATAGGGTTTGCCATCGACGTGCGCGTCAATCCATTGCAGCTCGACCTCAAGCTGTTCCGGGTTGAACGCGGTAGCGCCCAGCACGCCGAAGCCGCCCGCTTTGGACACCGCCGCCACCACATCGCGGCAGTGGCTGAACGCGAAGAGCGGAAAGTCTATGCCCAGTCGCTCACACAGTTTGTTGCTCATTATTTGCCTCTCCTTGTTGCCCGTGTATCACCAAGAGATTCAGGGATTTCAAGCATGACAAAAGCAACAACCATTCTTGCAGCGCTTATTCTCGGCCTGGTGCTCGGCATCTGGCTCGATACGAGGTCGCACGGCTTTGCCGAAGCGGCAGACATTATCGGCACCTTATGGCTCAATGGCCTGCGGATGACGGTCATTCCGCTGGTTGTCGCGCTGCTCGTCACGGGCATCGCGCAGACGGCAGCCGCCGCCAAGGCAGGCAAGCTGGCGCTGCGCGCGGTGGTGACGATGATGGTCATCCTTTGGTGTTCAGCCACGATGGCGGCGTTCGTCACGCCCGCGCTGCTCAGCGCCTTTCCGATGCCCGTTGAAGCGGGCGCGGCGCTCAAATCCGCGCTGTCGAGCGCACCTGCGACGGGCGAGGTGAAGCCCTTTGGCGAATTTCTGCGCGCCATCGTGCCGACCAATCCCTTTGATGCCGCCGCCAAGGACGCCATCCTGCCGCTCATCGTCTTCACCATGGCCTTCGCGTTCGCCGTCATCCGCTTGCCGGAACCCAAGCGCGTTCTGGTCGGCGGCTTTTTCGAGGCGATTTCGGATGCGATGCTCATCATCATCAACTGGGTGCTGATGCTGGCGCCGGTGGGCGTGTTCGCACTCGCCTTCGTGGTGGGCGCAAAGGCGGGGGCGGCGGCGCTTGGCGCGCTGGCGCATTATGTGGCGATTGTCACGGCGACAGGAATGGTCGTCTGGCTCGCCTCCTTCGTGGTCGCCGCCATTGGCGCGCGGCGCAATCCGTTCACCTTCTTCCGCGCGGCCATCCCCGCGCAGGCGGTCGCCATATCGACGCAATCCTCGCTCGTCTCGCTGCCCGCGATGCTCAAAGGCGTAACCGCGCTGGGTGTGCCACCGCGCACTGCCGATCTTGTCCTGCCCGTCGCCGTCGCCATCTTCCGCGCAACCGGGCCTGCGATGAACCTTGCCGTTGCCATTTATGTCGCGCACTGGATGGGCATGGAGCTGACGCCATGGGCGCTTGCGGCAGGCGTGGCGGCAGCGGCCACGACAACGCTGGGCGCGGTCAGCCTGCCCGGCACGGTGAGCTTCGTCACTTCGATTGCGCCGATCTCACTTGCGATGGGCGTGCCGGTGGAGCCGCTCGCGCTGCTCATCGCGGTTGAGACCTTCCCCGACATCATGCGCACGCTGGGCAATGTCACGATGGACATGGCCGTCACCGCGACCATCTCCGAACGTGCGGGCGATGAGCATGGGGAAGAGGTGGCGCTTTAGCTCACATCCAGCGCCACAGCCCGGCGACCGGCGCGCCGAGCATCGGGTGCAGATAGGTCGCGCCAAGCCAGATGACGACGCCGAGCAGAAAGGCGCGCCGACCCGGCCATGCCGTCTTCCACGCGGCCTTGCCCGCAAGCTGGTTGCCAAAGGGGATGAAGCTCGTCCGCGCGGACCAGTTGGCCCAGGCGCTGCCCATCAGCTTTGCCTTTTTGCGATCCTGCCCCGCAGAGCCGCCAAGCGCGAGCACGAGCATCCCCAGCGTCAGCACGAAGCTGGCGGAATAGGGCGCGACGAGCGCGTGGACGATCGCCCAGATCGCAAAGCCCCACATCATCGGGTGGCGCGTGATGCGGAACACGCCGCGCGCAGGCTGCGCTGCCGCTTGCGTCGCGCCCGGTGCGGGCATGGCGGGGTTGCCCGCGAATGATCCGGCAAACAGGATCGCGCCGAACAGCATCAGCAGACTTGCGAAAATCCACAGGCCGTTGCCGACCATCCAGTGATCCATGCCGCGCGGGGCCGCGCGAAAGGCGACATAGACCCAGTAGAAGGTCGCCAGCGCCACCACCGAATAGAGCGCCTGAAAGCCCTTATCGCCCAGCCGCGCGACAAGCGGCGCGCGCAGCGGGTGCGACAAGAGGAAGTGCGTGCCCACAAAGGCCGTTACTGCAACAACAAGTCCGTCCATCACCCGCTCCCCTTCTGATGAGACGGCAAGCTTCGCCGATTTGGCCCCGGCTTCCTAGAAGATTTTGCGGAACCCGATTTCGAGCTTGCGGCCAACCGGGTCGATATAGCCCTTCTGGTAGCGCAGCGGCACAAGGCCATTGGCGTCGCGCACGTCCTGAATATCGTTGAACACATTGTCGACGCGCAGGACCAAACGACTGCCTTTGAGGAACGGTACCGCCTCCA
This sequence comes from uncultured Sphingomonadaceae bacterium, assembly GCA_937873035.1. Classification (GTDB taxonomy): domain Bacteria; phylum Pseudomonadota; class Alphaproteobacteria; order Sphingomonadales; family Sphingomonadaceae; genus Aquisediminimonas. The sequence goes on from CALMVA010000010.1 coordinate 41,210, forward strand.
CAAGCTGCTTTTGCTGATCGAAATTGACGAAAGCGCGCAGGTTGATCGTCGCGAGGTCGGAGAAGGCAAGCGACGACGCCCCGCCGGTGGTGACGGTTGTGCCGCTCTGCCAGGTGCCGTTCACGCGAAAGCCGATGCCCTTGTTGAACCAGCCGCCTTCCAGCTCGACCGAATGGCGCGGCGTGCCGCCCGTTTGTCCGGTCGCATCGCCGCCCAGCAGATCGAGCGAGGGCACGCCTGCCGCCACGTCGATACGATCGACAAACTTGATGGTGTCATAGAGCGAGAGCGACCAGCGACCGCCCTGCCCGCCACCGAAACGCCCCATGCCGCCACCCGGTGGCGGGCCACCTGCGCCGCCCCGCGTGCCTGATGCGCCCGCCCCGCCACGTCCGGCAGGCATACCAAACTGCTTCTGGAAGCTCAGGCCAAGCCGCACCTGCTCGCTGCGTGATCCAAGAAAGTTGATCGCACGCTGATCGACCGCAATAAGCTGCCCGCTGCCATCGCGCACGAAGCGGTCGGGAAACGCACTCTGGATGACCGCCGTCAGCGCCGGGAAAGACGCGACCGGATCGGTGCTGCGATTGCGGAAATAATTGGCGGTCAGGTTCAGCCCTTCAAACCATGTCGGCTCATAGGTGAGCCCGATTTTCACGTCCTTGCGCTCTTCGGCGCGCAGCCCCGCATTGCCGCCGGAGGTGAGCGAGACGAGCGCCGTCTCTCCGCGCACATAGTCAAAAACGAGCGCATTGGGCGTCACCACCAGCGGATCGCCAAGCTGCTGCGCGGTTGGGGCGGCCTGTTCCGCCGCAAAGCTCGTCAGCAGCGTCACGCCCTTGATGGGCGACCAGTTGAGGCCGTAGCCATAGGCCGTGATCGCCCCGAAATCGGAAAGCTCGCGATAGCCACCATTGAGGTTGATCGAGAGATCACCCAGCGCCGAGCCGACCGCACGGCGGCGACTGGTAAGCGGAATATCGACATTCGCGCGCACATTGGCCTCATCGCGCGCAATCCGCCCGGTGGACAACCCGCCCAGCCGGTTCGCTTCGCTTTCGATGCGGTTCGTTTCGAACCCGGTTTTCAGGTTGAGCATCAGCGCGCCCGCCGCAAGCTCGGTCAACTGGCCGGTGGCCGACCAGGACGCGCCCAGCGTGGTCAGTTGCGATTGGGTCGTATCGCGTGGAGCGGGCCCCACGATATTGCGGTCGGTGAGCGTATCGGTGTCGGTGCGCGACGCAGTGGCGGTTGCCGTCCAGTTCCAGCGGTCAATACGCCCGCCCAGCGTCAGCCCGCCGGTATAAGCGCGCGTCCGCACATCGCGGTCGAGTGGGTCAATCGCGCCCACCGAGCCCGTGGGGATGCCAAACAGCGAATGGGTATCGGCACGATCATAAGACAGGTTGAGCGTCGCATCGACACCGTTTGCGATCTGCCGGTTGAGAACGCTGTTGATCTTCCATGCCTCATTGGAGGCCGTGAGCGTGCGGTAGCGGGTCTCCGCCGGCGTGGCGCTCACGATGTTGCGGTCGCTTTCAAGAAGCGCGCCGCTGCGATCATATTCGGCATTGAGGTTGAGCCGCCCCAGCTTGCCGATGCGCACAAGCCCGGCCTCAAGCTGATAATCGCGCTGGCCGCCAGCCACCGGTCCGCCAAGCTGGCCTTCCCCCGTGATCGCGGAAAAATTATCCTTGAGGATGAAGTTGATGACGCGCTGATCGGCCGTGTAGCCATAACGCAGCGCCACATCCTCAGGCAGCACCTCAACCCGCTGGATGGCCTCGGTGGGCAAATCGCGGATTTCACCAAAGCTCGACACACGCTTGCCATTGACCAGCACGACCGGGCGACCATCACCACGTCCACGGCCTGAGCGCGTCTGGGCCGACAGGGCAGAGAGCAGATCCGAAACGCTCGACGCGCCATAGCTTTCAACCGCTGCGGCATCGAGCACGACATCGGCCGCAATGGCGACATCCACGGACCCCGCGAGCTTGGGCGCCGTGACGATAATGTCAGGCCCTTCATCATCGACGGTGGTTGCAGGAAGCGGCTGATCTGCATGGGCCGCGCTGGCCGGAACAAGCGCAAGCGCGCTGATGCCGGAAAGGATATGGGGGAGGATTTTTTTCATTGTAATTCTCTGTGTATCGCCCCCGCCTGACGGGGAGATGAAGAGGGGCGATGTTGGAGGCCGACCACGCCGACATCCCGAACTTGTTTCGGGATCCATTGGCACCGCAGGCTGTAAATCATTCACAGATCTACAAAACACACCGCTCGCCCTGAGCCTGTCGAAGGGCCGCTCTTTCTTGGAGCCGGAATGTCCAGAAGGACAGCCCTTCGACAAGCTCAGGGCGAGCGGTGGAGGGGGTGTCGGCGCATTGCTACACGATACGCGCACACCCTATCCGTCATTGTGCCAATGGAGGCTGAAACCAGTTCAACAGGACGGGTGAGGATGGGCCCGCCCGCCGGAGCGAGCGGACCCTTCATGGCCTCAATGGTCGTAGGCGTTGGGCAGCGCACCTTCGGCGGGCTGCGTATAGCGATCACGCAGGCGCGTCTGGCGGCTGGTGAGCGACTGTTTGACGCCGTCGATCCACACCGCCTGAACGCCCGATGTCAGCTCCAGAGGATCACCATCCCAGATCACGACATCAGCCTTGCGGCCCGCGCGCAGCGAGCCGATTTCAGCCCCCATCCCCGCGATTTCGGCAGGCACCGAGGTGATGGCCGCAAAGGCCTGATCCCAGCTCAGGCCCGAAGCCCCCGGCACCTTGTTGAGCGCAACGAGATTGCCCGCATATTGCATACTGAGCTGTGCCTGACGCGCCTCATTGTCGTTAATCATGCCAACGCCCACCTGCACGCCCGCCTTTTTCATGCGGCCGATATTGGATTGGGTCGCCGCAATCTGCTCAAACGTAGCGGGCAGGTCATTGAGTGCTGAGGCCAGCACCGGCACCTTTGCCGCCGCAATCTGCGGGGCAACGCGCCAGCCTTCGGTCGCGCCAATGAGCACGAGGCTCAGCGCCGGAAAGTCCTTCTTGAGCGAAAGCACGGCGAGAATATCGACCGCGCTTTCCACATGAACGAAGAGCTTCATCGCGCCATTGGCCACGGGCACCAGCGCCAGCGCATCACTGCGCTTCAAAAGCGCATCATCACGGAAGACGCCCCTGGCGGCATCGCTCGCTTCCCCCAGCGCATTGCGGAAGGCCGCGAGCAATGCCGGGCGCGACCCGCCCGAAAGCCGGGCGCCCGTTTCGCCGAACTCGACAAACTCGAACACTCTGGACTTGGTGACGGGGTTGAAGTCAGCCCCGGTATCGACAACCGCGCCCTGCCCCGCGAAAATCGCGTTGCCCGCATCGGGCGACACAATAGCACGCGTCACGCCCGCCGCGCGGTTGACCGCCATGGCGGCAACATCGGCATTGATGGCGGGCGAAATATCGAGCGAGGCATTGAACGGCGTGCCGCGCGCTTCGGCATCATTGCTGCCGTCCACCGCATCCACGCCGACAAGTCCAAGGCGGGTAAAGCCCGCGACGATGCCAGGCGTCACCCATTTGCCGCTCGCGTCGATGCGTTCGGCACCTGCGGGAACAACGACATTGGCACCGGCGGCAACAACGCGACCGTTGCTGACAAGGACAGTGCCGTTCTCAATGGGAGCCGAGCCATCACCGATGACGAGCTTGCCGCCCGTAATCGCCACCGTCTGCGCGGACAGCGGCGTAGTAGCGATGAGGGCCGCACAGGCCAGAAGAAGATGCTTCATTTCACGTCTCCTTCACCGGGCTGGCCCAGCTCGAAATCGCTGATGGGCCGCTTCTTCGGGTCGCTTGAATCATACATGAGCGCACCATCGATCCAGACCTTGTCGGGGCGCGTGTAGACCGAGAGCGGATTGCCGTTCCACAGCACGATGTCCGCCATCTTGCCGGGCTTGAGGCTGCCCGTCTTGTCGGCAATGCCAAGCGCCTTGGCCGGATTATAGCTGAGCCACGTCCACGCGATCTCGTCGGGAATGTCGATGCCGATGCGGCGGCCATCACCCAGAGCCTTGGCGGCTTCCTGATTGAGGCGCTGGATGCCGTTTTCATCATCCGAGTGGACGATGGCGCAGGCACCAGCCTTGTGCACCAGCGGGATGTTTTCATTGATGGCGTCATAGGACTCCATCTTGAAGCCCCACCAGTCCGCCCACATGGCAGAACAAATGCCTTCCTTCGCCAGAAGATCGGCAATTTTGTAGCTTTCCACCGCATGGTGGAAGGCCGAGACCTTATAGCCGAATTCCTTCGACATATCGATCACGAGGCTCATTTCATCGGCGCGGTAGCAATGGTTGTGGACGAGGATTTCGCCCGACAGCACGCCCGCCAGCGTTTCCAGCCCAAGGTCGCGTGCGACAGTCTCACCCTTGTCGAGCTTGCGCTTATATTCGGCCGCGCGCGCCCAGGTCTGGCGGTTGACGGCCATATTGCCCATGCGCGTGGAGGGCATCTGCCCCTTGCTGCCATAGACGCGCTTTGGGTTTTCACCGCAGGCCATCTTGAGGCCATAGGGCGCACCGGGGAACTTCATGCCTTGCACGTTGCGGGCATAGACATTCTTGATCGTGACCGAGCGGCCACCAAACAGATTGGCCGAGCCGGGCAGGATCTGGAGCGCCGTCACGCCGCCATTGACGAGCGCGCGCGAGAAGCCGGGATCTTGCGGCCAGACGCTGTGTTCTGCCCAGACTTCGGGTCGCGCCGGGCCGGTTGCTTCATTGCCATCCGAATTGGCATCGACGCTGGGGGTGGGATAATCCCCCAGATGCGAGTGGACGTCGATGATGCCGGGCGTCACCCATTTTCCGGTGCCGTCGATAACCGTGTAACCATCTTTCACCGCACCGCCGGTTTCCACGCCCTCAACCTTGCCATCGCGGAAATAGACGGTCGCATTGGCAAACTTTGCGCCCTCGCCGTCATAGACCGTGACGTTGGTGACAGCGGTCGGAACGCTGGGATAGGCCTTGTAGGTGGAGGGGTAAGGATCCTTGTTGAAGGGCGCGGCCTTCGCTTCGGACTTGGCCTCGTCCTTCTTCTTGTCGCGGGCACCCGCTGGCCCGGCCAGCAGCGCTGCCGCGACAACGGCCGTTGCAATAATGCGCATCAATTCACTCCGTGCATGAGTTTCTTCAAGGGAAGGGCGACGACGAGCAGCAGCGCCCCGATGCCAACCGACACCCAGCCGATCGTGGTGAACACGCCGACATAGGTATCAAGGCTGACCTTGAGGTTGGTCACCTGGCCGCCCACTGTTTCAACGCTCGCCACCTGCGCGACCACGCCCGCCACATATTGCGCGACCGAGATCGAGAGGAACCACACGCCCATCATCATGCCGACGATGCGCGCGATGGACAGCTTGGTAATCATGCTGAGGCCCACCGGCGAAATGCAGAGTTCGGCCATCGAATGAACGAAATAGAGCCCGGCGAGCCACCACAGGCCCACCTTGAAGTCCGGCCCCGCAAAGGCTGCGCCCCAGACGAGGAACAGGAAGCCCGCGCCCACGCCCATCAGCGCAATCGCGAACTTGACCGGGATTGACGGCTCGATGCCGCGCTTGGCCATGCTGTTCCACATGATCGAGAAGAGCGGGGCCAGCGCCACGATGAAGAAGGCGTTGAAGAACTGCGTCTGCCCCGCCGAGATGCTGAACAGCCCGAAGACCGAAAGATCGGTATTGCGGTCAGCAAAGAGCGTGAGCGAGGAACCCGCCTGTTCAAACAGCGTCCAGAACACGGTGTTGAACACGATGAGCACCATCGCCGCGATCATCATCTGAAACTCGACGCGCGATCCGTTGAACCACGACCAGATGAGCGTTGCGGGAACGCCGACAAGGAAGGTGCCGAACAGCATCTTGCCCATGAGCGGCAGGCCCATGATGTAGCCCATGATGCCGCTGCCCGCTTCGGGCGCGACATAATTCATCAGGTTGGAGAAGAGGAACCACGCAACCGGAATCGTCAGCACAGCGCCCGCATAGATCAGCAGATCGCGCGACGAATCCGCGCCTTCGGGCCGGTCGCCATAACCATTGAGACGTCCGCCATCGAACTGGATGAGACCCCACGAAAAGAGCATCCCAAGGGCTGCAAGGCCAAAGCCTGCCCACCAGCCAACCGTCATCGCCAGCCATGGGCACAGGAGCTGCGAGAAGAGCGAGCCGAGGTTGATGCCCATGTAGAAAATGGTGAAGCCCGCATCGCGACGGCGATCACCCTGTGCATAGAGCGAGCCGACAATCGTCGAGATATTGGGCTTGAAAAAGCCATTGCCGATCGTGACCATCGAAAGGCCCGCGAGCAGCAGCATGGTGTAGAAGGGCGAACGCTCGCCCGCCGCTTCAAAGCCGCCAGCCTTGACCTTGCGGACTTCGGCTCCATCGCTGCCGAGCAGCGAGACCGTCTTGTCCTCATTGCCCTTGATGCGCAGTTCCTGACCGGAAATGGTCACGAATTGCTGCCGGGCATCGCCCTCACCCTTGTTGACGACATCATAGCGTTGCCCGTCAATCAGCGCATAGGGCTTGGCCGCCTCGCCGCCGAAACAGAGCGTGAAATAGCCCAGCGCCATGATGATCGCGCCAAATTTTACCGAACGCTTCGCGCCCAGATAGCGGTCGGCAATCAACCCGCCGACCAACGGGGTGAGATAAACGAGCGCGGTGAAGCCGCCATACAGGCCAGTCGTCGTCGTGTCGTTGAACAGGAAATGCTCGGCGAGATACAGCGTCAGCAGCGCGCGCATCCCGTAATAGCCGAAGCGTTCCCACATTTCGGTCGTGAACAGCCGCGCAAGCTGGCGCGGGTGGCCGAACCATTCTTCCCCCTTGGCCGCAGGCGCGCCCGGCGCTGCCTCGTTGGTCATTCCCACCATTTCAAGCTCTTTCCCTGATTTTTGTCGCGCGGGCCGGAAGGCCCCCTCTGGGCGGGGAGCCTAACGCAGAAATTGCGCGTGTGAAGAAGATTATTACGCGATCCGGCCAGCATAGCTGGGGACAGTGCGTTGACGGGGATCGCCCTTGCGAACAGGTCGCACCCGACGAACCGCAAAATCTATTCGACGAGCGGCAGCGCTGCGGGAACCAGATCGCGCCCCGACGCCTTCAGCGCGCGCACCTCGGCGATTGCCTGCACTGCGCGCGCCACCCGCTCCTTTTTGCCGGGATGCGTGCCATCGTTGAGCGGTCCAAGATCAGTCTTCGCGCCAAACCGCTTCAGGAAATCAAGCGCCACATCAAGATCATATCCTGCGCGCGCGAGCATGAAGACGGCAAAGCGGTCCGCCTCTATTTCGGTTGCGCGGATGGCGCTGCGGTTCTTGCCAAAGGGGGCGAGCAGACCGCGCTTCACGCCCTGCGCATCGAGTGTATCGGCATGGCGCAAGATGTTGTGCGCCATTTCATGTGCGACGATGATCGCCACGGCATCGTCAGACCCGGCAAAACCCGCCAGCGCGGTCGAGACATGAACCGTCTTGCCATCCGCACTGGCAGCGAGCCGCTTGCCCGGCACCAGCTCCACCTTGGCAGGGCAGGCCATATCGCCACGCAAGCCGATGCGGAGCATTTTTCCCGCACGCTCCACCGTCAGGTCAGCGGGCGCGCTGGCCATCGCCGCATCGAGCGCCGCAAGCACTGCCTCGGCAACGGCATAGCTCGCATCTCCCCCGGCGCTGCGCGCCATCGGCCTGTCGTCGATGGCGACAATCCTGTCTCCGGGCGCAACACCTGCGCGCGCCGCCGCACTGCCGGGCACAACCACAGTCACCGTCGGCAGATCAGACAGGCCAAGCTCCGCCCGTGCGGCATCCCTAAAGGCCGGCGCATATTGCCCCTCATCCTGCACAATCATGCCAGAAAGCGGCAGGATTTTCGGGCAAAGCGCGACATTGGCCAGCGCCAGCCGCTGCGTAATCGCCGCCATGCGCGCATCCATGGCGCGCAGCGCGCCAAGCTCTCCGGCATGAACGGGCGCAGCCCCAAAAATGGCGAGCCCGGCAAGGAGAGAAGCAATCCGCATCATCTTGAATTAGACCTGCCCTTGAAATGCGGCAACCGCCCGCCCCATATCGCGGCCATGAGTGATGCAATCAAATGGCACGGCACGACCATCGTCTCCGTGCGCAAATCGGGCAAAGTGGTCATCGCGGGCGACGGACAGGTCTCGATGGGCCAGACCGTGATGAAGCCCAACGCCCGCAAGGTCCGTCCGCTCGGCAATGGCGGCGTGATCGCGGGCTTTGCCGGGGCAACGGCAGACGCCTTCACCCTCTTCGAGCGGCTTGAGCGGAAGCTTGAACAGTTTAACGGCCAGCTCATGCGTGCGGCGGTGGAACTCGCCAAGGACTGGCGCACCGACAAATTTCTGCGCAATCTGGAAGCCATGATGATCGTCGCCGACAAGGATGTGACGCTGATCCTGACGGGCAATGGCGATGTGCTGGAACCCGTGGACGGCATCGCCGCCATCGGCTCCGGCGGCAACTTCGCGCTCGCCGCCGCCCGCGCGCTCAAGGATTATGAGCCCGATGCGGAAAAGCTCGCCCGCAAGGCCATGGCAATTGCGGCTGAAATTTGCGTCTATACCAACGACCAGTTGACCGTCGAAACGCTCGATAGCTCCACGTGAGTTAATCCGTTCGGGCTGAGCCTGTCGAAGCCCTGTCCCTTTGCTTGGATGCACAGGTGCAGGACAGCCCTTCGACAAGCTCAGGGCAAACGGATAAATTTTCCTCAAGGCAACGAACCCCGATATGACCCAAACCCTTACCCCCAAAGCCATTGTCGCCGCTCTTGACGCCCACATCATTGGGCAGGCCGATGCCAAGCGCGCGGTGGCTGTCGCCCTGCGCAACCGCTGGCGCCGTCAGCAGCTTTCGCCCGAACTGCGCGAGGAAGTGACGCCGAAGAACATCCTGATGATCGGGCCGACCGGCTGCGGCAAGACCGAGATCAGCCGCCGTCTGGCAAAGCTCGCCGATGCGCCCTTTGTGAAGGTGGAAGCGACCAAGTTTACCGAGGTTGGCTATGTCGGCCGCGATGTTGAGCAGATCGCCCGCGATCTTGTGGAAGAAGCGATCCGGCTGGAAAAGGAACGCCGCCGCGCTGCGGTAAAGGACAAGGCGGAAGAAGCCGCCATGGCGCGCCTCATAGATGCGCTGACCGGCAAGGACGCCTCGACCGCCACGCGCGATGCCTTTTCCCAGCGTTTCCGTGATGGGCATCTTGATGCGACCGAAATCGAGATCGAGGTGGAAAACACGCCCAATATGCCGTTTGAAATTCCAGGGGCCCCCAATGTCGGGATGATTAACCTCTCCGACATGATGGGCAAAGCCTTTGGCGGCGCGCCCAAGAAGCGCCGCAAGATGACGGTGCCCGCCGCCTGGGCGAAGCTGGTGGAGGAAGAGGCCGACGCCCGGCTCGATCAGGATGATGTGGCGCGCGTGGCGCTGGCCGATGCCGAGGCCAATGGCATCGTCTTTCTCGACGAAATCGACAAGATCGCCGTGTCAGACGTGCGCGGCGGCTCTGTCAGCCGTGAAGGCGTGCAGCGCGATCTGCTGCCGCTCATCGAGGGCACGACCGTTTCCACCAAATACGGCCCGATGAAGACCGACCATATTCTCTTCATCGCATCAGGCGCTTTCCACGTCGCCAAGCCGAGCGACCTGCTGCCCGAACTTCAGGGTCGTCTGCCGATCCGCGTCGAATTGCAGGCGCTGACGGAAGGGGATTTCGTCAACATCCTCTCCGACACCCGCGCGAGCCTGACGACGCAATATTCGGCACTGCTCGAAACCGAGCAAGTAAAGGTCGACTTCACCGAAGACGGCATCCGCGCCATCGCGCGTATCGCTGCCGAGGTGAACCAGTCGGTTGAAAATATCGGTGCACGCCGTCTTTCAACGGTGCTGGAAAAGCTGCTCGAAGATGTGAGCTTTGAGGCCGAAGACCGCAAAGGAAGCACCGTCACCATTGATGCCGCCTATGTCGATGGGCAATTGTCCAGCGTCGCGCGCAATGTCGATCTGAGCAAATACGTGCTCTGATACGGCCACGGCATTGCCAAGTTATCCCCGGCGCATGGTGAGCCCCTGCGCCTGCCGGATGACAGACCGCATCAACTGTGCGATGGCGCGTCGCGTTGACGACGCAAACTGAAATTCAGGCCGAAGCACAGGCCGAGGCTATCACCAGCCGCGATGTTGCCAAAGGGGCAGGCACAACCTTGCTTGCCCGGCTTGGCGGCGTCATCGAAGTCGTCGCCCAGCCGCTCTATGTCTGGCTGTTCGGACTGGCGGGCTATGGCCTTTATTCAGCACTTTGGGCGGCTGTGAACCTGGTCGAAAACATTGCCGACCTTGGCATGACATCGGCCCTGCAACGCACTGTGCCGCAGGCGCATAGCGAGCAGGAAGCAGTTTCCTCCTTGCGGGCGGCGCTTGTTCTGGGCGTTGGCCCGTGCCTTCTCATCGCCATTATCGCAGCACTCGCGGCCCCGTCTCTCACGCACTTCTTCAACGCATCGACGCAGGATGAGGGCCAGCTCGCCTTCATCATCGCCACCTTTGTCTGGACATTGCCGCTCTGGGCGTTTGTGGAAGTCGCGACATCGGCCCTGCGCGCGCGGCGTGTGTTCGGCGCGGAAATCAGGCTCCGGCTATTCTGGGAACAGGTGGTCCGGCTCATCATGTCGGTTGGGCTGTGGCTGGCGCAATTTGGCACGCTGGCGATATTTTTGGCGCACGTCGCTTCGCTCATCGCCATATCGTTGCTGTGCGTGCGCCTGCTGGCCCGCCATTATGATCTGCGCTTGCTGTTCAAGGGCAAGCTGTTTGACGCCGCCTGGCACGACACCCTCAAATCCGGCCTTTCGATCCTGCCTGCAAATATCGTCGCGCGCTTGTTCAGCGATGCGCCGACACTGGGGCTGAACGCGCTTCTGCCGGGCGCGCAGGGCGCAATTGCGGGCGGGCTATTTGCCATTGCGCGCAAGATTTCGAGCATCATCCAGCTGGTGCGCATCGCCTTTGCCTATGTGCTGGCGCCGCTGGCCTCGGCGCAGTCAAAGATTGACCGCAAGGGCGTGTCGGGGATTTATGCCTTCGCCACCCGCGTTTCGACCGCCGTTGCCCTGCCAACGGGTATCGTGCTGGCGGCTTCTGGCAGTGCGCTTCTCGCACTGTTCGGCAAAGACGCCGCAATCGCCCTGCCTGCCGTCGCCATCATGGTCGCAGCGCGTGTGGCGGAAGCGATCAGCGGCGCGGCGGTGCCCATTCAGCAAGTCATCTCAGGCTATCGCAGCCAGCTGCTCGGCAGTTTTGCAGGCATCGCCATTTCTCTGCTCGCCGTGTGGTGGACCATGCCCCATGCCGGGCTGACCGGCATGAGCGCGGCGGTGGGCCTTGGCATCGTGGCGGCGGCAGCCATCCCCATGTGGCAGCTCCACCGCGATGATGATGTGCACCCCTTTGCCCCGCCTTTTGGTCGCGTCATGCTGCGCGCCTGCCTTGTCACGCTTGGCGGCCTTGGCTTGACCATGGCGACGCACTGGCTGCCTCTGGCGGCCCAGCTTCCACTGCTCGTCCCCATTCTGCTGGGCAGTCTGTGGTGCGGTTGCCGCTATGCGCTGCCGCGTGAGGACCGCGAGGCGCTGGGCAAGACCGGGCGTGCGCTACGCCTGATCTGAGGCGGCTGCCCGCGCGCTTAGAATGCGCTCGGCAATGGCATGGTCTGCCGGTTTATCAACGTCGATCGCCGCTTCTGCCTGCGACAGCGCGACCAGCTGCGCCGAAAGCCCAAGCCGCCGCCCCGCCTTTGCAAGCGCCGCGCGCAACCCGATGGTGCGCGTCAACGCACGCAGCGCCAGCCACGGCCCAAAGTGCATAAACAGCTTCCACGCCTTTTTGCGATCCTGCTCGGCAGCGGACCACAAACGCAGCACCGCCTGTGCCCGCGCATTGCGCAGCGCAAAGAGATTGGCACCAGACCAATGCCCGTCTGAAAATTTAAGCCATGTTCGCCTGGTATCCGGGTAAGCGGCAAGCATCGTTGCTTTATCGACCATGCCGACCGACACATCGGCCTGCTCTGCTTTATCCAAAAACTCCTCAACCATCGCGCGTGTCAAAAGCGGGTGATCCGCCGTTGTCACCAGCAGCGGCCAGGACGCCGCGTCACTGCCCGCGATGCTCAAGATGCTGGTGGAAATGCCCGATCCGCTCTCAAGGATGGTGGCAGCACCACCTGCATCTACCGCCGCTCTTATGGACTGTGGCTCTTGTGTCAGCACGATAATCCGGCCGATGCCGGGCGTTGTGGCCAGCGTTGCCACAACGCGCGTCACCATGGGGATGCCGCCCACCAAAACCATCGCCTTGAATTCAAGGCCGAAGTGGCTGGCCAGAATGTCAGGCCCCGGCCTTTGTCCGGCCAGAACAACCGCCGTCCAATTCTTCGCCCGCGATGTCATGATTTGGCCCCAAAGTTAATCATATAGGCATCCCGACATTCAATTCCCTGACAAGGACGGGACGCAATATGTATCAACACGAAATGGCACGGATCGGCAAGACGCTGTTCGTCATCCGGGGCGTGTATATTTATGCCTTCATCGCCATCGGCGCGCTTATCGCGTGGTGCAGCAAGGCTGTCGGCCCGTTCGAAACGGCAGAAGCAAACCAGCTCTGGTTCTGGGCCTCGCTCGGCGTGGCGAGCCTGGGCGCGTTCATCCGCATCATCACGTCCGGCTTTGCGGCACTCGGCACCTCAGGCCGCGTCAAGGCCGCGGCGGAAGCAGCAGAACTGAACACCACCGGCCCATATTCGCTCGTGCGCAACCCGCTCTATGTAGGCCGCATCGTGAACTATACCGGCATCGCTATGTTGAGCGGCAGCTGGGTTTATGGCGTGATCGTCTTCTTCCTCTCGGTGCTCATTTACGAGCGCGTTTCGGTGTATGAAGAAGAGTTTCTCATCAGCAAATTTGGCGATGCGCACCGCGAATGGGCAGCCCGCATCCCGATGCTGTGGCCCAAGCTCACCGGCTGGGTGAAGCCCAAATACAAGTTCTGGTGGAAGCGCATGATCTGGCGTGAGCGCCAGAAGGTGTTCCTCCTTGGCACCTCGGTTTTCCTCAACTGGCTGGCGCGTTACGATTTCCAGATTTCAGCGATCCCGGCTGAAAGCACCCACTGGCTGTGGGCGTGGGGCGCGCTGGCCGCCGGATTCGCGCTGACGGAAATCCTTGGCCTGTTCGGATATTACAAGGATATGCGCTGATGCCTGCATCGGCCCCGCTCATTGCACTGATCGGGGCCGATGGCTCAGGCAAATCCACCTTGCTGGGCGATGTGCTTGCCCATGTCCGCAAGCACGGGCCCGCAGAAGCGGGTTATCTCGGCCTCGGCTCAGGCCCGCTTGGCCAGCGCATCAAGGCATGGCCGCTCATCGGCGTTCCGCTTGAGCGTTTCCTGTCCGAACGCGCCCGCCGCGCGCGCGACCCGGAAGGACAAATTCCGGGCATCTTCACAGCGCTGGTCCTCTATCGCTATTCCTTGAAGCGCCACAAAAGATGGGCGCACATTCAGGCGCTGCGCCAGCAGGGTGTGGCGGGGGTTTCGGAACGGGATTCCCCAAATTAAGTTGCCCGCGTTTTTTAACGCCCCGGCCGTTTT